>NZ_JBFBFP010000014.1:0-173684 GCF_040684275.1 Streptomyces sp. NPDC091371 | reverse complement strand
CTAGGGGGTGTCCGGCGGATCAGGGTCGGACAGGCCGCGTCGTCTGGTGCCGTGCATTGCAAGGCGGAGGAGGGAGTCGATGCGGAGCATCGACGACCGACGACAACGCGGCAAGGCGCGGTGCCAGGCGGCGCGGGCCCGGCCCTGATCCGCCGGACACCCCCTAGCGCCGCTGCGGCCTGGCCGCGCGCGCCACCGCCACGACGGCCTTCTCCAGCGCGTACTCGGGGTCGCTGCCGCCACCCTTCACCCCTGCATCAGCCACGGCTACGGCGCGCAGCGCGTCGGCGACCGCGTCCGCGGACCAGCCGCGCATCTGCTGGCGGACCCGGTCGATCTTCCACGGCGGCATGCCCAGGTCCCGCGCGAGGTCGCCGGGGCGCGCGCCGCGCGGGGCGGAGGCGAGTTTGCCGATCGCGCGCACCGCCTGGGCCAGCGCGCTGGTGATCAGGACCGGCGCCACCCCGGTGGCCAGGGACCAGCGCAGGGCTTCGAGGGCTTCCGCCGCCCGCCCCTCGACGGCCCGGTCGGCGACCGTGAAGCTGGAGGCCTCGGCCCGGCCCGTGTAGTAACGGCCCACCACGGCCTCGTCGATCGTGCCCTCGACGTCCGCGCAGAGCTGCGCCGCCGCACTCGCCAGCTCCCGCAGGTCGCTGCCGATCGCGTCCACCAGGTTTTCGCAGGCCCCAGGCGTCGCCGACCGGCCCAGCGCACGGAACTCGCCCCGTACGAACGCCAGCCGGTCCGCCGCCTTGGTCATCTTCGGGCAGGCGACCTCCCGGGCGCCCGCCTTGCGCGCCGCGTCCAGCAGGCCCTTGCCCTTGACCCCGCCCGCGTGGAGGAGGACGAGGATGATCTCCTCGTAGGGCGCGTCGAGGTAGGCCTTGACCTCCTTGACGGTGTCCGCGGACAGGTCCTGCGCGCCCCGCACCACGAGGACCTTGCGTTCGGAGAAGAGCGAGGGGCTCGTCAGCTCGGCCAGCGTGCCGGGCTGGAGCTGCTCGGAGGAGAGGTCGCGCACGTCCGTGTCGGCATCGGCGGCACGGGCGGCCGCCACCACCTCCCGTACGGCACGGTCGAGCAGCAGATCCTCCTGGCCCACCGCGAGGGTGAGCGGGGCGAGCGGATCGTCGGTTGAGTTCTTCCTGGTGGCCATCGCCTCCAGCATCCCACGCCGCACTGACAGCCCACCCCCGCACGGCCTGCCCCGACGGATCCTTGAGAATGGTCGCGTGAACGTGCGACATGTACTCGTCCTGCCCGACCGCGACGCCGCCGAGGAGGTGGCGCAGGAGGCCGTGGACCGCTTCGGCCTCCCGGAGGAGCCGCAGTTGGTCCGCGACGCCCTGGCCGGCGAGGACGATGCCGAGGACGCCCAGTGGCTGGTGGTCGTCGAGGATCCGCGCGAACGGCTCGACCCGACCGCCCTGGACTCCCTCGCCGCCGAGTACGAGGGCTGGCTGGAGGCGCCGTAGGCGCCGGGGCCCCCTCGGGCCCCTCAGGCCTTGTGGACGGCCTGGACGTCCAGCGTCACTTCCACGCTCGATCCGATCGCCGCGATCCCCTGCGCCAGCATCGACTGCCAGTTCAGGGCGAAGTCCTCGCGCTGGAGTTCGGCGGTGGCCCGGCAGGCGGCCCGCGGCTCGCCCTCCAGGCCCGTGCCGAGGCCCAGGTACCGGGTGTCGAGGGTGACGGAACGGCTCACCCCGTGGAGGGTGAGGGCGCCCGCGACGGCCCAGCGGCTGCCGCTGCGGTGGATGAACCGTTCGCTGTAGAACTCCACCGTCGGGTAGCGGACCGCGTCCAGGAAGTCCCCCGAGCGCAGGTGGTCGTCCCGCATCCGCATCCCGGTGTCGATGCTCGCCGCGTCGATGATCACGTGCATGGAGGAGTCCTCCATGCGTTCGGCGATCCGCACCGCGCCGGCGAACGTGTTGAACCGGCCGCGGATCCGGGCCATGCCGATGTGGCGGGCCGTGAAGCCGATCGTCGAATGCGTCGGGTCGAGCTCCCAGTGGCCTGGCTGCGGCAGCAGCGGCGGCTCCACCACGTCGAGGACGATCTCCCCGGTGCCGGGCTGCGCCGGGCCGCCCACCAGCGTCGCCCCGTGGAACGGCGCGTACCCCTCGGCGGTGACGGAGAGCCGGTACTCCCCTTCGGGCACGGTCGCCGTGATCCCGCCGTACGGGTCGGTCTCGCCGCTGACGATCCGTCGGCCGATCGGGTCGGTGACCTCGAACTTCGCCTGCCTGACCGGCTGGTGGACGCTGTCGAGCACACGGCAGCTGAGCAGCCGCGCCGTCGGCGGCAGGGTCAGTGTCGCGGATGTGTGCGGACTGGAACCTCCGGCCGTATCCATCCCCCGTCGACGACCGAACATGGCTGATGCACCCCCGTGCTGTGTGGACTTGGACCGTGTTGGCGAAGACGCATTCGATCATGCTGTCGGGTTGTGGGCAAACAGAATGGTCGCGCCCGGTATGCCCGCGCCGCCCGCGCCGCCGATTGGCCGGAAATGCCCGCAGCAGCGCACCGGATCCGGTGACCGCGACGGAGCCGTCGGTATCGGTGCGCAGCACGGTCGCCCCGGACTTCCGCAGCCGGGCCAACGTGCCGGGTGCGGGGTGTCCGTAGCGGTTGCCCGCGCCGACGGGGACGATCGCGAGGCGCGGCCGGATCCGGTCCTGCAGCCCGGGATCCTGGTGCGCGGAACCGTGGTGGGCCACCTTGAGGACGTCCACCGGCCCGAGCTCCGGATGGTCCCTCAGCAGCGCCTGCTGGGCGGGTGGTTCCAGGTCGCCGAGCAGGAGCAGGGTCACTCCGCCGCCGCGCACCAGCAGGGCGACGCTCGCGTCGTTGGGCCCCTCGGGCGGTGGTCCGGCGGGCGGCGGCCACAGCACCTGCCATTCCAGCGGCCCCGCCCGGCGCCGCTCCCCCGCCACCGCCCGCACCACGGGCACTCCCGCGGCGGCCGCCGTCCGGCGGACGAACTGGGCCTGCCCGGACGGCTCTTCCAGCCCGGTGGTCTGGATCACCCCGATGGACCTGCCCCGCAGCACCCCGGACAGCCCCGCCACGTGGTCGGCGTGAAAGTGCGTCAGCAGCAGCATCGGCACCCGCCGCACCCCCAGCGCCCGCAGGCAGGCGTCCACCGGGCCGGGCTCCGGGCCGGCGTCCACCACGAGGGCCTCCCCCGGGCCGACGGCGAGTACGGCGGCGTCCCCCTGCCCGACCGCGCACTGGACGTAACTCCAGTCGGGCGGAGGCCAGCCCGTGAGGGTACGGGTCAACTGCGGCGGCCGCAGCACGGCCAGGAGCAGCACCACCGCCAGGGCGGAGCAGAGCCACCGCCGGCGGCGCCCGAACCGGGCGACCAGGGCCGCCCCGGCCAGTGTCACCGCGGCCAGCAGCAGTCCGCCGCCGAGCCCGCCCGGCCAGGACAGCTCCGCCCCCGGCAGCCGCGCCCCGGCACGGGCCACGGCGGCGATCCACCCGGCCGGCACCCCCGCGCACCGGGCCAGCAGCTCCGCCGCGGGCATCCACAGCGGAGCCACCGCGAGGGCGGCGAAGCCGAGCACCGTCGCCGGACCCGCCGCCAGCTCGGCCAGCAGGTTGCACGGCACGGCCACCAGGCCGACCCGGGCCGAGAGCACGGCGACCACCGGCGCGCACACCGCCTGGGCGGCCGCGGCGGCCCCCAGCGCCTCGGCGAGCCGCGGCGGCGTCCCCCGCCGCCGCAGGGCCTCGCTCCACCGGGGTGCCAGGGTCAGCAGCGCCCCGGTGGCCAGGACGGAGAGCAGGAATCCGTAACCGCGGGCCAGCCACGGGTCGTACAGCACCAGCAGCAGGACGGCGGCGGCCAGCGCCGGGAGGAGGGACCTGCGCCGCCCCGTGGCGATGGCCAGCAAGGTCACGGCCCCGCAGGCCGCGGCCCGCAGCACGCTGGGCTCCGGCCTGCACACCACCACGAACCCCAGCGTCAGCGCGGCCCCGCACAGGGCGGTGGCCCGCAGCGAGAGCCCGAGCCGCGGCGCCAGCCCGCGCCGCTCGGCCCGCTGCGCGCGGGCCGGGGGCCCGATGAGCAGGAACAGCACCACGGTCAGGTTGGACCCCGAGACGGCCAGCAGGTGCAGCAGGTCGGTGCTCCGGAAGGCCTCCCGCAGGTCGGGCGGCACCCGGGAGGTGTCCCCGACGACCAGCCCGGGCAGCAGTGCCCTCGCATCCGGCGGCAGCCCCTCGCTCGCCTCCCGCAGCCCTGCCCGCAGCCGCCCGGCGATCCGCTGCGCGGCATCGGGGCCGCCGGTCACCCCGGGCGGGGTGTCACCGGCCGGGCGGAGCAGCGCCACGGCCCGCTCCCCGCCCCTGGCCGGGGCCAGCCGGGCGACGACCGCCACCCGGGTGGAGGGCAGCAGCCGCGCCCATCCCGGATGACCGGCCAGCACCCGTACCGGCGTCTCGACCCGGGTCCGCACCCCGTCGGGCCCGGTCACCCCCGTCACCACCGCGTCCAGCACCACCAGAGGAGGCCCGCTGCCGCCCCGGGAGACCTGCGGATCGGAGCCGACGGTCAACTCCGTGAGCACGCGGGCGTGCTCACGGGCCAGCCCCTCGACCGGCCCGGCCCGCGCCTCGGCCCGCTGCAGCCCGGCCACCCCGGCGCCGGCGGCCGCGCACAGGAGGGCGGCGGCCACGGCAGGGGCGACCCGCCACAGCGGCCCCGGGCGCCGGTACCCGGCCAGGATCAGCATCCCCGCGCCGGCCACGCCCAGCCCCACCCCGGCCGCGGTCCAGGAGCCCGGCGCGTCCAACGCCAGGGCGGCCGCCCCCCAAGCCGCCACGGCAGGCACCGCGAGGCGCAGATCGGCCGGCCCCGGATCCGCCCGCCCCGAGCCCGCGCGGCCCCCGGAGCGGCCCTCAGGGCGATCCTCGGAGCGGCCCCCGAATCGAACCTCGGGGCGGACCTCGGGGCGGTTCACGGCCGCACCAGGGCACGCAGATCGGCGAAGCGGCGCTCACCGATGCCGTTGACCTGGCGGAGGTCCTCCACGGAGCGGAAGCCCCCGCGGACGGTGCGGAAGTCCACGATGTGCTGCGCCAGCACGGGCCCCACCCCCGGCAGCCCGTCCAGCTGGTCGACCGTGGCCGAGCCGAGACTGAGCGGCGCGGACCCCCCGCCGACGCCCCCGCCCTGAGCCGCCGCCGGGGCACCCACCAGCACCTGCTCGCCGTCCACCAGCACCCGGGCCCGGTTCAGCCCGGTGGTGTCCGTACCCGGCCGCACACCCCCCGCGGCGGCCAGCGCGTCCTCGACGCGCGAGCCGGCGGGCAGCCGCCGCACTCCGGGATCCCGGACCTTCCCGCTGACGTCCACCACGATCCGCACGGCGGCCCCCACCGGAGCCGCGTCCACGGCCGCCGACGGCACCGCCCCCGGGGCGACCACCGCAGGAGCCGTCACCGCACGCGGCCGGGCGGACCAGTACTGCTGCGCCGCGAACCCGACGGCGGCGACCAGCACCACCGCGACGGCGCCCACCGCGCGCGGCTCCACCCCGCAGCGGGCCTGGAACCACACCGGCAACCGCTCCCGCACGGCGAGCCCGCGCACGGTCGCCGCGGGCAGCTCCCCGGGCGCCGCGGGCAGCTCCCCGGGCGCCGCGGGCAGCTCCTCGGGCTCCGGGGGCGGCGCCTCGGCCGGCGGCGGACCACTGCCGCCCAGCAGGGCTTCCGCCCGGCGGCGCACCGCCTCCGGATCCGCGTGCGGGGCGTGCGGAGCGTGCCGTCGGCGGTACCGCGGCTGCCCCGGCACCAGGCCGGGCCCACGGCTACGGCTGCGGCTGCGGCTGCGGCTGCGGCCACGCCCGCGGCTGTCGGAGAGACGACTACGACCCGGGCCGCTGGTGGCGCCCGACGGATGCGAGATAAGCGTTCGAAGAGTCATGCCACGACGTTAGGGGCCCGTCCGGAATCCCGTTCGGAGCCCTCAATTCCGGTGGACAGCCAGCCCGTTGTGGATATCTCCGCCACCCGTCCGAGTGAACGGACCCCGCTCAGCGCGGCGAGACGACCGCCGCCAGCAGCCCCGGCCCGGTGTGGGCCCCGATCACCGCGCCGACCTCGCTGACGTGCAGTTCGACCAGGCCCGGGATCCGCTCGCGCAGCCGCTGCGCGAGCTTCTCGGCCCGCTCCGGAGCCGCCAGGTGGTGCACCGCCACGTCGACGCTGGCCGCCCCGGCGCGCTCGACGGCCAGCTCTTCCAGCCGGGCGATGGCCTTGGAGGCCGTGCGCACCTTCTCCAGCATCTCGATCCGCCCCCCGTCCAGCGTCAGCAGCGGCTTCACGGCCAGCGCCGAGCCGAGCAGCGCCTGCGCGGCCCCGATCCGGCCGCCGCGCCGGAGGTAGTCGAGGGTGTCGACGTAGAAGTACGCGGACATGTCCGCCGCCCGCTTCTCGGCGGCGGCCACGGCCTCGTCCACGGAACCGCCCGCCTCGGCCACCTCGGCGGCGGCGAGCGCGCAGAAGCCGAGCGCCATCGCGACCATTCCGGTGTCCACGACCCGCACGGGCACGGCCGCGGTCCGCGAGGCCACCACGGCGGCGTCGTACGTGCCGGAGAACTCGGCGGACAGGTGCAGGCTGACGATGCCGGTCGCCCCGGCGTCGACGGCCGCCTGGTAGGCCCGGACGAACTCCTCCGGGCTGGGGCGCGACGTGGTCACCGAGCGGCGCTTCTGCAGGGCCAGGGCGAGGCTGCGCGCCGAGATCTCGGTGCCTTCCTCGAGCGCCTCGCCGCCCAGCACGACAGTGAGCGGGACGGAGGTGATTCCGTGCCGCGCCATGGCCGGTTGGGGCAGGTAGGCCGTGGAATCGGTGACGATGGCGACATGGCGGGACATGAGCCGGAGGGTACCGCCAGTGGGGGTGCGACGGCAGCCTGACCCCTCGCCGGGGTTGTGCGGCGTCCTTGCGGGGCACCCTGCGGGCTCGCTGCAGGCTCCCGGCGGCCCCTGCGGGGCCTCTCCCCCGACCCCGCCCCTTCCCGAAACCGGGGGCTCCGCCCCCGGCCCCCCGCGCTCAAACGCCGGCGGGGCTGAAAGCTACGTCGTGCTCTCCGGCCTGCGCGTCTTCTGCCAGGGGTACGGAGTCGCCGGCGCCGCCGGATTCAGGGCCGTGGGGGCCGGGGCCGTGGGGGTCGGGGCCGTGGGGGTCGGGGCCGTGGGGGTCGGAGCCGGAGTCGGAGTCGGAGCCTCCTGGCCGGCGGCCTGCGCCGCGTCCCAGGCCGCCGCGGTCGCCGTCAGGTCGTCCACCGGCGGCCGGGACCAGTCACGCAGCGCTCCGGACTCCACCTCGATCTGCTCCGAGAGCACGGACAGGTCGTCCTCCGCGAACCGCCGGGCCCGGTCGCGCGCCGCCCACCGCAGCGAGTCCGCGGCCTGGGTGATCTTGGCCGTGCGCTCCCGCAGATCGGGCAGGAGGTCAGCGGTCCGCTTGCGGTCGGGCTCCTGCTCCAGCCGCTTCAGCTCCTCGTCCAGCTCGCGCCCGTGCGCGCTCAGCCGCTCGAACAGACCGATCGACTCCTTCAGCGAGGCGTCCAACCGGACCCCGTCGTTCAGCGCCTGCTGCGTGGACCGCATCGACGTCCGCAGGTCGATGCGCAGCTGCGCCAGCGCCGCCGTGACCCCGACCTGGCCCAGGCTCTTGGCCCGCAGCGTGGTGTCCTCGACCGTCCGCCGCGCCTGCGTGATCGTACGGTCCACCCCGCGCTTGGCCGCCTGCACCGCCTTGACGGTCGCATACGTCCCCAGGCCCAGGAAGGCGAAAAGCACCATCAGCGCGAAGATGATCAACGCGGCCTCCATGAGTGTCCCTTCCCCAGTTCCCGCAGCTCGTTGTCCGTCACCTCAACCGTAAACGCCACGGGCAGGCCGGGGGTTCCAATCGAACCCCCAACCTGCCCGTACGGGAATACCCCGAGACGCCTCAGATGACGATGTTGACCAGCTTCGGCGCGCGCACGATCACCTTGCGGACCTCCGCGCCCGCCAGCGCCGCCACGACACCCGCATCTGTGACGGCCAGCTTCTCCAGGTCGGCGTCCGAGATCGTCGGCGCCACCTCCAGGCGCGCCTTGACCTTGCCCTTGACCTGCACCACGCACGTCACGGTCTCGTCCACGACGTACGCCGGGTCCGCGACCGGGAAGTCCTGGTGGACGACCGACTCGCCGTGGCCCAGGCGCTGCCACAGCTCCTCCGCGATGTGCGGGGCCAGCGGGGCGACCAGCAGCACCAGCGCCTCGGCCACCGAGCGCTCCAGCGGCCGGCCGGCCTTCGTCAGGAAGTTGTTCAGCTCGGTGATCTTCGCGATGGCGGTGTTGAAGCGCAGCCCCGCCATGTCCGAGCCGGCCCCGTCGATCGCCTTGTGCAGCGCGCGCAGCGTGGCCTCGTCGGGCTCGCCGTCCACGACGGTGACGGCGCCCGTGGACTCGTCGACGATGTTGCGCCACAGCCGCTGCAGCAGCCGGTACTGGCCGACGACGGCGCGGGTGTCCCACGGACGGGAGACGTCCAGCGGGCCCATCGCCATCTCGTACAGGCGCAGCGTGTCGGCGCCGTACTCCTCGCAGATCTCGTCGGGCGTGACGGCGTTCTTCAGGGACTTGCCCATCTTGCCGTGCTCGCGCTTGACCTGCCGGCCCTCGTAGAAGTAGCCGCCGTCGCGCTCCTCGACCTCGGCCGCGGGCACGTAGACGCCCCGCTCGTCGGTGTAGGCGTACGCCTGGATCATGCCCTGGTTGAACAGCTTGTGGAACGGCTCGGCCGAGGAGACGTGCCCCAGGTCGAACAGGACCTTGGACCAGAAGCGCGCGTACAGCAGGTGCAGCACCGCGTGCTCGGCGCCGCCCACGTACAGGTCGACGCCGCCGTGCGGCGCGCCCTCGCGCGGGCCCATCCAGTACTGCTCGATCTCCGGGTCGACCAGGGCCGACGCGTTGTTCGGGTCCAGGTAGCGCAGCTCGTACCAGCAGGAACCGGCCCAGTTCGGCATGGTGTTGGTCTCGCGCCGGTAGGACTTCACGCCGTCGCCCAGGTCCAGCTCGACGTTGACCCACGACTCGTTGCGGGACAGCGGGGTCTCCGGCTTGGAGGTGGCGTCGTCCGGCTCGAAGGTGCGCGGCGAGTAGTCCTCGACCTCGGGCAGTTCCAGCGGCAGCATCGACTCGGGCAGCGAGTGCGCGACGCCGTCCTCGTCGTAGACGATCGGGAAGGGCTCGCCCCAGTAGCGCTGGCGGCTGAACAGCCAGTCGCGCAGCCGGAAGTTGACGGTGCCCTCGCCGATGCCGCGCTCGGCCAGCCAGTCGGTGATCGCGGCCTTCGCCTCGACGACGCCCAGGCCGTCCAGCGAGATGCCCTCGCCCGCGGAGTTGATCAGCTTCGCCTCGTAGGAGGCGAACGCGTCGTCCCACTCGGCCGGGTCGGTGCCGCGCCCGTCCGAGGGCTGTACGACGCACCGCATCGGCAGCTCGAAGGCGCGCGCGAACTCGAAGTCACGGCTGTCGTGCGCCGGGACGGCCATGATCGCGCCGGTGCCGTAGCCCATCAGCACGTAGTCGGCGATGAAGACGGGGACCTTCTGGCCGCTGACCGGGTTGATCGCGTACTCGCCGGTGAAGACGCCGGTCTTCTCCTTGGCGTCGGCCTGCCGCTCGACGTCCGACTTGGCGGCGGAGAAGGCGCGGTACGCGGCCACGGCCTCGGCCGGGGTGGCGTGTCCGCCGGTCCACACCTCGTGGGTGCCCTCGGGCCAGGCGGCCGGGATGAACTTCTCGACCAGCGGGTGCTCGGGCGCCAGCACCATGTAGGTCGCGCCGAACAGCGTGTCCTGGCGGGTGGTGAAGACGGTGATGGCCTCGTCGCCCAGGGCGAAGTCGACGCGCGCGCCCTCGCTGCGGCCGATCCAGTTGCGCTGCTGCAGCTTGATGGCCTCGGGCCAGTCCAGCTCGTCCAGGTCGTCCAGCAGCCGGTCGGCGTACGCGGTGATCCGCATGTTCCACTGGCTCAGCCGGGACTTGAAAACGGGGAAGTTGCCGCGCTCGGACCGGCCGTCGGCGGTGACCTCCTCGTTGGCCAGGACGGTGCCCAGCCCGGGGCACCAGTTCACGGGCGCGTCCGAGGAGTACGCCAGCCGGTACTCGTTCAGTACGTCGGCCCGCTCGCCCGCGGTCAGCCCGGCCCAGGCGCGGCCGCCGGGGACCTCGCGGGAGCCGTCCTCGAAGGCGGCGACCAGCTCGGTGATCGGGCGGGCCTTCTTCGCGTCGGCGTCGTAGTAGGAGTTGTAGATCTGCAGGAAGATCCACTGGGTCCACTTGTAGTAGTCCGGGTCGATCGTCGCGAAGGACCGGCGCTTGTCGTGGCCCAGGCCCAGGCGGCGCAGCTGGACCTTCATGTTCTCGATGTTCGCCTCGGTCGACACGCGCGGGTGCGTGCCGGTCTGCACGGCGTACTGCTCGGCAGGCAGGCCGAAGGCGTCGAAGCCCAGGGTGTGCAGGACGTTGTGGCCGGTCATCCGCTGGTGGCGGGCGAAGACGTCGGTGGCGATGTACCCGAGCGGGTGACCGACGTGCAGGCCCGCGCCGGAGGGGTACGGGAACATGTCCATGATGAACTTCTTGGGCCGCGCGACCACCGAGGGGTCACCGGCCAGGTCACCGGTCGGGTTCGGGGCCTCGTAGGTGCCCTGCGCGTCCCATACGTCCTGCCAGCGTGCCTCGATGTCGGCGGCCATGGCAGCCGTGTAACGGTGCGCCTCGGCCGCCTCGGGGGCCGGGGTGTTCGTCTCGCTCATGATTCCTGAAGCTCCATCGATCGTCTCTGCCGTCTCTGCCTGCCCAAACGAAAAAACCCCTCGCACAGGAGGGGACGCCGCGCCGATGCCGACCGTCTCGTGGGTCGGCGCTGATCAGCGCGGCTCGGTAAGCAGAAGGCGTACGGCACGCATGGCGTCAGGGTACCGCAGGGCCCGCCGCCGACGCCCGGTCGTTCCACACGCCGACACGTTGGCACGTCGACACAACGAGAAGCGGGCCACCCGATCCGGGTGGCCCGCTTCTTCACTGTGGAGCTAAGGAGAATTGAACTCCTGACCTCCTGCATGCCATGCAGGCGCTCTACCAACTGAGCTATAGCCCCTTGTCCCTGCTTGCCGCTTCGGTTCCCCTTGCCGGTTTCCCTTGGCGACGTCCCAAACATTACACGGTCATGGCCCTGGTCCAAAAATCGGTTTCCACCGACCATGGACCACGCCCGATTTGACCCATTTCCTCAGGCTCTCGCGAACTGGTAGAACCGCTTGAGCGTGCAGTGCTCGTCGAGCAGCCGGCCGTAGATCGGCTCGCCCTCCAGCTCGCGGTACGTCTCGATCGGGTCGCCTTTTATGATCAGCGCCCGCGCGCATTCCTCGCACCAGTACTGGTAGTCGGGGTTGACCGGTTCCATGTCCCGCACGATCGGCGTGCCGTTGTTGCACCAGTCGCACCGCCGCCGGTGTGATCCCATCCGTCAGCGACTCCCTCCCGCGTCGGGCCGTCGACTCCCCCTCCGGCCGTCCGATTCTGCCATGCCGGTGCGCGCCTGGTCAGTAAGCGCAAAGGGTACAAAAGCAAGGATCCCGCCCCCTGTTGGGGACGGGATCCTGATTGTGGAGCTAAGGAGAATTGAACTCCTGACCTCCTGCATGCCATGCAGGCGCTCTACCAACTGAGCTATAGCCCCGCGCTCCGCTGCGCTTCCCCCCGTCTCCGGTGTTCTTCGCTGCGAACAAGAAGAACTCTAGCCTGTGACCAGCCGGAAAGTGAAATCCGGGTCGGAGCCCCGGTGGGAAGCGGCAGGGAGCCGCTCCGCCGCAGCCTCAGTCGTCGTCGCCGAGCACCGGTTCCGGCAGGGTGCCGGCGTTGTGCTCCATCAGACGCCAGCCGCGCGCGCCTTCACCGAGGACGGACCAGCAGCAGTTGGAGAGCCCGCCCAGGCCCTCCCAGTGGTACGCGTCCAGGCCCAGCAGGCGGCCGATGGTCGTACGGATGGTGCCGCCGTGGCTGACCACGACCAGCGTGCCGCCCCGCGGCAGCCGGTCGGCGTGCTCCAGCACCACCGGCGCGGCGCGGTCGGCGACCTCGGTCTCCAGCTCCCCGCCGCCGCGGCGCACGGGCTCGCCGCGCTTCCAGGCCGCGTACTGCTCGCCGTACTTCTCGAGGATCTCGTCGTGCGTGAGGCCCTGCCACTCACCGGCGTAGGTCTCGCGCAGCGCCTCGGTGCGCGCCACGGGCAGGCCCGTGACGGCGGCCAGCTCGGCGGCCGTGTCGGAGGCCCGCCGAAGGTCGGAGGCCACGATGGCGTCCGGCTTCAGCGAGGCGAGCAGCCGAGCGGCGCGGCGCGCCTGCGCCACACCCGTCTCGGTCAGCTCGATGTCCGTGGAGCCCTGGAAGCGGCGCTCCAGGTTCCACGAGGTCTGGCCGTGCCGCCAGAGGACTATCTTCCTGCCGGACTTGCCCTTGTCGGTCGTGCTCAGAACAGATCACCGTCCAGGTCGTCGTCACCGGCGGCCTCGCGCAGCTTGGCGTGCTCCTCGGCCTTGCCGATGGTGAGCTTCGCGTCCTCGGGCAGCTCGATCTCGGGGCAGTCCTTCCACAGGCGCTCCAGCGCGTAGAAGACCCGCTCCTCGCTGTGCTGCACGTGGACGACGATGTCGATGTAGTCGAGCAGGATCCAGCGGGCGTCGCGGTCGCCCTCGCGGCGCACCGGCTTGGCGCCGAGCTCCTTGAGCAGGCGCTCCTCGATCTCGTCGACGATCGACTTGACCTGGCGGTCGTTGGGCGCCGAGGCGAGCAGGAAGGCGTCGGTGATCGACAGCACGTCGCTGACGTCGTACGCGATGATGTCGTGCGCGAGCCGGTCGGCCGCCGCCTGGGCGGCGGTGGTGATGAGCTCGATGGAGCGGTCCGTGGCGGTCACTGGCCATGCTTTCGGGTTGGCGGGCAGATCCATACAAGGGTCTCACGTACCGCCGACACCGCCCGCGCGGAAGGTCCCGCGCGGGCGAAGCCCCTCCCCGACCGCGGGTCAGGACGGCTTGTAGTCCTTGCCCAGGATCACCACGACCTCGGCGTTCACCGCGTTCTCGGCCTTCTTCACGGCCGTCTCGGGCAGCCCCAGGGTCTTGGCGACCTCGATCGCCCGGTCCTTGACCGCGTCGTCCTGGTACGTGATCTGCGTGGTCGCGGCCGGCTTGTCGGCCTTGCCTCCGTCGACGAAGGTGTAGCCGCCGTTCAGCAGCGCCGCCTTCGCCGCGACCTGCGTCTTGTCGTCGCCGATGGCGTCCTTGAGGCCCACCCGTGGGGCCGCGCCGGGCTGGCCCGCGGCGACGCTGCCGCCAAGGACCTCCTTGACGACCTTCTTGTTGGCGTCGTCGGTGAGGGTGCCGTCCGCCTTCACCGCGAGGACGTCGGTCCGGTACGCGCCCACCTTGGCGTGTGCGCCGAGCCGCGACAGCAGGGCGCCGAGGGTCTGCGCGTTCAGCGCCGGGTCGAGGATCTGGCCCATGCTCTCGACGGTCACGGCCGCCGACTTCGGGTCGCCCGGGACCTTGCGCAGGACCGCGTGGAGCACCTTGCCGAAGCGCTCCAGCTGCTTGGCCTCCGGCTCCCCCTGGGCGCGGTACGTGGCGTACGCGACGGCCATCGGGCCGCTCAGGCTCTGCTTCTGGCCCTGGCCCACGGCCGGGGCCTTGGCGGCGTCGTCCGCCGGGACCGCGGTGTCGGTGTCGACCTCGATGCCGCCGACCAGGTCGACCAGGTTCTCCAGGAAGGGCGTGTCCAGCCGCCAGGTGCCGCCGATGTGGGTGCCGAGCACCGAGTCGAGGGCCTCGCGGGTGCCGAGGCCGCCCTCGTCGACCGCCTTGCCGAGCGCCGTGGGGCTGCCGTCCTGGCCGGGGACGCCGAGGGAGTTCGGCAGCAGGACGGTGGCGCCCTGCTTGGTGGTGACGTTGTCGACGAGCAGCGCCGTGGCGGTGCCGCCCTTCTTGGTGTTGTGCAGGTGGACGACGATCATGTCGCGCTTCTGCGCCCCGGCGTCGGCGGTCGCCGCGTTCTTCTGCTCCCCGGGGCCGTCCAGGAAGGGCAGCTTGCCCGCGTACCAGAGGTAGCCGATGCCGGCGACGACGAAGAGGGCGAGGACGACGATCAGCGCCACCACCCGGTTGCGGCCGCGGCGGCGGGCCTCCTCACGGCGTTCGGTCCGGCTCTCGGTGAACTTGAGCCAGTCGATGACGTCCTCGGAGTCCTCGTCCGGCTGGTCGATGAAGGCGAACATCTCCGTGCGGTAGTCCCGCCCCGCCTCGGGCTCGCTCTCGGGCCGGCGCGGCTCGGGCACCTGGACGGCCGGGCGCTCGGCGGGGGCGGGCGGTGCCTGGGGCTCCGGGGCGGCCTGCTGCGGGATCCACTGCTGCTGGACCGCCTGCGTGTCGTAGCCGTAGCCGGGCGCCTGCTGGTACTCCTGCCCGCCGTACTGCTGGGGGGCCTGCTGCTGCGGGTAGTACTGCTGGCGGCCGTAGCCCTCGTAGCCGCCGTACTGCTGCTGTTCGTACTGCGGGGCCTGCGGAGCGGGCGGAGCGGGGCGTGCGGGCGCCTGGCCGTACACCGGCCGCCCGTACGCGTCGTAGCCGATGAGCTGCTGCTCCTGGGTGCCGTACGGGTCGTACGGATCCTGTCGGTCGTTCACCGCGGGGCCCCTCTCTCCGGAAGCTCAGGCTCCCCGGTACAGCTCACGCTTGTCGATGTAACGCACGACACCATCGGGCACCAGGTACCAGACGGGATCCCCCTGGGCCACCCTCGCACGGCAGTCCGTGGACGAGATGGCCAGTGCCGGCACCTCGACGAGCGAGACGCCGCCCTCGGGCAGTCCGTCGTCGGTGAGCACGTGGCCCGGCCGGGTGACTCCGATGAAGTGGGCGAGCGAGAACAGCTCGTCGGCGTTGCGCCAGGTCAGGATCTGGGCGAGCGCGTCGGCGCCGGTGATGAAGAACAGGTCGGCGTCGTCGTTCAGCGCCTTCAGATCGCGCAGGGTGTCGATCGTGTACGTCGGCCCGCCGCGGTCGATGTCGATGCGGCTCACCGAGAACTGGGGGTTCGACGCGGTCGCGATGACCGTCATCAGGTAGCGGTCCTCGGCGGGCGAGACCGCGCGCTGCGACTTCTGCCACGGCTCGCCGGTCGGTACGAACACCACCTCGTCGAGGTGGAAAAGGGCGGCCACCTCGCTGGCGGCCACCAGGTGTCCGTGGTGGATCGGGTCGAACGTCCCGCCCATCACGCCGAGCCGGCGCTTGACCGGGCCCGTAGGCACTTCCTGCTCTCCCATGAGCGCAGAGCCTACTGGCCCGGCGGACGCACCGGGCCGGCCTCTAGCGGTCGCGGTTCAGGCGCGTGGTCACCCAGAGCATCAGCATGAGGATGACGAACGCTCCGCCGCCGGTCAGGTACGGGTTGAGGCTGTCGTGGTTGCCGCCGTTCTCGGCCCCCTCCGAGGCGAGGAGGACCAGATCGTGGGCGGTGGAGGCGAGGCTCATCAGGCAGGTACCTATCGAGTCGGGGAGCGGGCGGAGACTTCGCTCACATCGTATGCGGGGGCCTGGGGCACGCTCACGCCGACTCAGGCGTTGGAGAGGATAGACGCATCGCGAGTCGGATCGACCAGGGGAGGGCGCTATGACGGAGACAGGGATCGGACAGGCACCGGCGAGGGACCGAAGGAGGTTCCCCGGCATCTCGTCGCGGGCGTACGAGCATCCGGCGGACCGCTCGGCGCTGGTGGCGCTGCGCAAGCTGAGCGGCTTCGACACGGTCTTCAAGGCGCTGAGCGGGCTGCTGCCCGAGCGGAGCCTGCGGCTGCTGTTCCTGTCGGATTCGGTGCGGGTGGGCGAGACCCAGTTCCCCCACCTGTACGCGATGCTCCGCGACGCCTGTTACATCCTGGACCTGGAGAAGGTCCCGCAGATGTACGTCCAGCAGGAGCCGAAGCCCAACGCGATGTGCATCGGGCTCGACGAGCCGATCATCGTGGTGACCACGGGCCTCGTCGAGCTGCTCGACGAGGAGGAGATGCGGGCGGTGGTGGGCCACGAGGTGGGCCACGCGCTGTCCGGGCACTCCGTGTACCGCACGATCCTGCTCTTCCTGACGAACCTGGCGCTGAAGGTGGCGTGGATCCCACTCGGCAATGTGGCGATCACGGCTCTGGTGACCGGTCTGCGGGAGTGGTTCCGCAAGTCCGAGCTGTCGGCGGACCGGGCCGGACTGCTGGTGGGCCAGGACGTGCAGGCCTCGATGCGGGGCCTGATGAAGATCGCCGGCGGCAACCACCTGCACGAGATGAACGTGGACGCCTTCCTCGCCCAGGCCGAGGAGTACGAGGCGGGCGGGGACCTGCGCGACTCCGTGCTCAAGATCCTCAACATGCTGCCCCGTACGCACCCCTTCACCACGGTCCGGGCGGCCGAGCTGAAGAAGTGGTCCGAGAACCGCGACTTCCAGCGGATCATGGACGGCCACTACCCGCGGCGGGACGAGGACAAGGACACCTCGGTGACCGACTCCTTCCGGCAGTCCGCCTCGCACTACGCCGACTCGGTGCGCACCAGCAAGGACCCGCTGATGAAGCTGGTGGGCGACATCGCGGGCGGCGCGGGCGACCTGGGCGGCAAGCTCCGCGACAAGTTCACGGGAGCCGGTACGGGATCCGGGTCCGGGTCCGCCGGGGGCAAGGACGACCGCGGGGCTACGGACCAGGGCTGACCGCGGTGGCCGCCGGGGTCGGGGGCGGCGCCAGGACGCCGCACAGCCCGGCGGTGCGCCTCGGATGGCCGCTGGTGTACGGGTCGCTCGCGGCCGGTCCCACCGTGGTCGGGCCGGCTCCGGCCAGGACCGGGCGGAAGCCCGCCGCCGGGTCCTGGGAGCAGTCCTGCGGCCCGGCCATGACATAGGCCTGGACCAGCTCCGCCCGGCGGGCGGTGAGGTCCTCGCGGTCGAAGCGCAGCCGCAGCTCGCGCCGGACCGTGAAGAGCGAGGCGCCGTCGGCCGCTGCCGGGACTCCGGTGGCCGGTCGCACGGCGTACACGAAGGTGTGGTCGGTGAACACCTCGAGCACGCCGGGGGCCACCTCCTCGAAGGCGAGGGTTCCGCTGACCCGGACCCGGGAGTCGGCCATGACGGCCGTGCCCGGGTCGAAGCGGACCAGCCAGCCGGTGGCCGCGTGCCGGCCGTCACCGGAGGGCGAGGCCATGCTGCGGTCGAACTGGGCCAGCTGGTCCGGGTCGAGCAGCACCCGCACGGGCCGGGAGGCGGAGCCGGAGAGGATGTCGGGGTCCAGCGAGGACTGCACCAGGTAGTCCTTGGCGATGGACAGCGCGGCGACCACCTCGCCGTCGGTGAAGTGGTGCGTGCGGCGCACGGCCGGCAGGGTGATCCCGGCCGCCCCGACGCGGTAGTCGGCCGCGGGGCTGTTCGCGTACAGGTCGGCCGGACGGCCGGCGGGCACGGCCGCGGCCGGCGCGAGCGGGACGACGGTGCTGGTGAGGGCCGCGGCGGTGCCGCCGGGCGGCGGGACGTACGGATTGCGCAGCCCCATGTACACGGCGAGGGCGAACGCACTGGCGATCAGCAGCACGAGCAGCATGCCCTGTCGGGCGCCCCTGCCCGGCGTGCCGGTCCCCGGGCCGGAGCCGCCGCCCGACCAGATGGAGCGGCTGCGCACGGCCCGGGCGTGCTCGCCCATGCGCTCCTGCGCGGAGTACTCCTGGAGCCGGGCAGCCCGCACGAAGTCCTCGTCGAACACCACGGACCGGTACTCGTCGTCGCCCCCGCCGATGCCCTCGGGGGTGCCGCTGGGTGGATCTCCTGGAACGGCCATCGCTTCTCCCGCTGTTCCCGCTTCAGAGAAGCCCCCACCTCCGGCGAACGCGCGTGGGGTCGTACCTTCAGGGTTGGCGGCCGGAGGGGTACGTAAACGCGCCGACGCCGGTGACTTCCCTCAGGGGCGTGCTGGCGGGCGCCGGGGCGGGATCCGCCTCGCCCGCGGCGCTGCGGTACACGGCGCTGAAGGCGAGCGCGATCATGCCGAGGCCCATCACGAAGGCGAGCACCCAGGCGACCGGGCGCAGCCAGGGCGAGCGGCCGCGGTAGGGGCGCAGGCTGCCTCCGTAGGCCCCGTACGGGCCGTCAGGGTTGAGATGGCCGCGCTCGTGGTCCCAGCCGTGGTCGTCGGCGTCGTACCCGTCGGGGTGGCCGTAACCGTAGCCGTCGTAGTCGTCGTCGCCCGGCCGGCCGGCGGCGACGGCTCGGGCCGCTTCGGCCTCCGCGCGCGCCCGGTCGGCCGCCCGCTGGCGCTCGACGGCGCTCGGTTCATGGATCTCGGCGTTCCGGATGAAGGCCTCGTCGAACACCACGGAGGCGAAGTCCTGTTCCGCGCCTCCGCGGTCGCCTTCATGGTCTTCGGGGGTCCCGTCGTCCGGGAACGGCTTGCCCCCCACGTCGTCCGGCACGGAACCAGCGTAGACCTGGGGGGCTGCTTTGGGCAGGGTGTGCGCCGAATTCCGGCCACACCGTGTTGGCGGAACGATTACCGAACGTGACCGTCGCCGGTGACGATGTACTTGGTGGAGGTGAGCTCGGGAAGGCCCATGGGGCCCCGGGCGTGCAGCTTCTGCGTGGAGATTCCGATCTCGGCGCCGAAGCCGAACTGGCCACCATCGGTGAACCGGGTGGAGGCGTTCACGGCAACCGTGGTCGAGTCGACCAGCTGGGTGAAGCGGCGCGCGGCGGCCTGCGAGGTGGTGACGATCGCCTCGGTGTGGCCGGAGGTCCAGCGGCGGATGTGGGCGACGGCGTCGTCGAGGGAGTCCACGACAGCGGCGGCGATGTCGTAGGAGAGGTACTCCTCGGCCCAGTCCTCGTCGGTGGCGGGCACGGCGGTCGCCTTGGAGTTCTCGGCGGCGGCGAGGACCCGGTCGTCGGCGTGGACGGTGACGCCGGCGTCGGCGAGGGCGTCGAGGGCGCGCGGCAGGAAGGCGTCGGCGATGTCCCGGTGCACGAGGAGGGTCTCGGCGGCGTTGCAGACGGAGGGCCGCTGGGCCTTGGAGTTGATCAGGATGTCCACGGCCATGTCCAGGTCGGCCTGGGCGTCGACGTAGACGTGGCAGTTGCCGGTACCGGTCTCGATGACCGGGACGGTGGACTCCTCCACGACGGTCTTGATGAGGGAGGCCCCGCCGCGCGGGATGAGGACGTCGACCAGGCCGCGGGCGCGCATCAGCTCGCGGACGGAGTCGCGGGACTCGCCGGGGACGAGCTGGATCGAGTCGGCGGGCAGACCGGCGCTCTCGACGGCGTCGCGCAGGATGGCGACGAGCGCGGTGTTGGAGGCGTAGGCGGAGGAGCTGCCGCGCAGGAGAACCGCGTTGCCGGACTTCAGGCACAGGGCGGCGGCGTCGACGGTGACGTTGGGGCGGGCCTCGTAGATGATGCCGACGACGCCGAGCGGGACGCGGATCTGGCGGATGTCGATGCCGTTGGGCAGGGTGTTGCCGCGGACGACCTCGCCGACGGGGTCGGGGAGGGCGGCGACGTCGCGCACGTCGGAGGCGATGGCCGCGACCCGCTCCGGGGTGAGGGTGAGGCGGTCGATGACGGTCTCGCTGGTGCCGGCGGCGCGGGCCTTGTCGGTGTCGACGGCGTTGGCCGCGATGATCTCGGCCGTACGGGCCTCCAGCGCGTCCGCGATCGCCAGCAGGGCGGTGTCCTTGGCGGACCGCGGGAGCGGGGCGATGGCGGCGGCGGCCGTGCGGGCCGCTTGCGCGGTGGCGAGGACGGGTGAGGTGGCGGGTGCGGCATCGAGCGAGGTCATGCCGCCCAGGGTAGTCCCCGGGACGGGGCGGCCGACGGCGGTTTCCAGCCGTCGAGACGGCCCGCCGCTTCCGCCGGGGGCGGGCGTGCGGTGGGCGTCCCCCCGGGGCTCCCGGGCCGCTGCGCGGAGCTGCTCCCCGCCCCGCCCTTCCACCGTTCCCGCCTCAAGCGCCGGCGCGGCTCACTGCACGGCGCTCCGCGCCCGCGCCTCAAACGCCGGCGGGGCTGGGAAGCCCAGCCCGGGTAGGGGACGGCTCGGCGCGTCTAATAGGGGTGGACGCCCACCGGGTGGGCCGGCGGGGGGCCGTAGCCCTCTGCTACGCGTTGGTGGTAGGTGGCGCGGTCGATGACCTCCAGGCCGACGATCTCCCACGGCGGGAGCTGCGCCGAGGAGCGGTGTTCGCCCCACAGCCGCAGGGCGACGGCCGCCGCGTCGTGGAGGTCGCGGGCCTCCTCCCAGTAGCGGATCTCCGCGTGGTCGTCGGCGTAGCGGCTGGTCAGGAGGAAGGGGTGGTCGTGGGCGAGTTGTTCCAGCCCGCGCCGGACCTCGGACAGCGGCGCCGGCTTGCCGGAGACGCTCAGGGTGACGTGCCAGAGGCGGGAGGATTCGTCCCGTTCGCCCCGCCCGTTCTCCTCGCCGCCGTCACCGTCCCCCGTGCCGACGCTGGTCAGCGCTCGTCTCACCAGCCGCCTCCTGTCTCCGCTACGCGCCGCTACGCGTGTCCGCCCGGCCCCTCACAGTTGACCAGTCCACGGGCCGCCGCGCGGCGGTTTTGCCGAACCTCAGCCCTGCAGCAGGACCAGATCGTCCCGGTGGACGACCTCGCGTTCGTACTCGGGTCCGAGTTCCGCCGCGAGGTCGCGGGTGGAGCGGCCGAGGAGCTGCGGGAGCTCCTTGGCGTCGAAGTTGACCAGGCCCCGGGCGATCGGCCGGCCGTCGGCGGAGCGCAGTTCGACCGGGTCGCCCGCCGCGAAGTCGCCCTCGACGGCCGCGATGCCCGCGGGCAGCAGGGAGCTGCCGCGCTGCGTCACCGCGCGGACGGCGCCGTCGTCGAGGACCAGGTGGCCCTGGGGGGTCGACGCGTGCTGGAGCCACAGCAGCCGGTCCGCCGAGCGGCGTCCGGTGGCGTGGAAGAGGGTGCCGGTGCCCCGCCCGGCGAGGGCGTCGGCGGCCTGGCTCGCGGAGGTGAGGACGACGGGGATGCCCGCGGCGGCGGCGATCCGGGCGGCCTCGACCTTGGTGACCATGCCGCCGGTGCCCACGCCCGCCTTGCCGGCGCTGCCGATGGAGACGTGCGCGATGTCCTCGGGGCCGCGGACCTCGTCGATGCGGGTGGTGCCGGGCAGGGACGGGTCTCCGTCGTAGAGGCCGTCCACGTCCGAGAGGAGGACGAGGAGGTCCGCGCGGACGAGGTGGGCGACGAGCGCGGCCAGCCGGTCGTTGTCGCCGAAGCGGATCTCGTCCGTCGCCACGGTGTCGTTCTCGTTGACGACGGGCAGGGCGCCCATCGCGAGGAGCTGGTCGAGGGTGCGGTAGGCGTTGCGGTAGTGGGCGCGGCGGCTGGTGTCGTCGGTGGTCAGCAGCACCTGGCCGACGCGGATGCCGTAGCGGGCGAAGGAGGCGGTGTAGCGGGCGACGAGGAGGCCCTGGCCGACGCTGGCGGCGGCCTGCTGCCGGGCCAGGTCCTTGGGGCGGCGGCGCAGGCCGAGCGGCGAGAGTCCGGCGGCGATGGCGCCGCTGGAGACCAGGACGATCTCCTTCTCGCCGCCGCTGCGGGACTTGGCCAGGACGTCGACCAGCGCGTCCACCCGGTCGGCGTCGAGTCCGCCGGCCGCCGTGGTCAGGGAGGAGGAGCCGACCTTGACCACGATCCTGCGGGCGTCCACGACACCCTGCCTAGCCGCTGACACGTCTGTCCCCTTGCCCCTTGCCGAAATCCCTGACTTTGCCTGCCACCTCAATCTACGGTGCGGCGCGCGGCCGCCGCTCAGGGGTTTCAGACCGTGGACGAGGTTCCGGCCGGCTCCGGCTCGGCCGCGCGGGCGGCGGCCGGGCCCTGGACGAGGATCTTGCGGGAGATGACGAAGGTGAACGGGATGGCCACGACGGCCGCCACGAGCGGGGCGATCCGCGTGTCCATCCCGGCCCACGCCACCAGGGCGTAGAGGCCGACCGACTGGATCACGTAGTTCGTGACGTTGGTCAGCGGGAAGAGCAGGAACTTCTTCCAGGTCGGACGGGTCCGGTAGGTGAAGTAGGTGTTCATGAAGAACGAGCCGACCATGGCCAGCACGAAGGCGAGGCTGTAGGCGGCGAAGTAGGGCATCCACGGGTGCAGGAGCAGGTAGATCCCGAAGAAGGTGCCGGTGTTGACCCCGCCCACCAGGGCGAAGCGGAAGATCTGGCCGAGCTGTTCCCGTCTGCTCATCGGGCGCTGCCCTGGCCGCTGCGCTCGGGCTCGATGTCGGGCCGCTGCGCCCGCGCGAGCGGATCGGCCCCGTGCGACTCCTTCACCAGGAAGTGCGGCCGCCGCTTGGTCTCGTAGTAGATGCGCCCGATGTACTCGCCGATCAGCCCCAGCATGATCATCTGCACGCCGCCCAGGCCGGTGATGATCGCGACGAGGGTGACGTAACCGGGCGACTCGACGCCGTTGGTGATCGCCATGACCGTGATCCACAGCGCGTACAGCATGGTCAGCGCGACGAGCGAGACGCCGAGCCAGATCCCGATGCGCAGCGGCCGGTTGTTGAAGGAGATCAGGCCGTCCATGCCGTAGTTCAGCAGGGAGCCGAACTTCCACTTGGTCTCGCCGGCCTCGCGCTGGGCGTTCTGGTAGTCGAAGTGGACGGTGTCGAAACCGATCCAGGAGAAGAGGCCCTTGGAGAAGCGGTTGTACTCCGGCAGGGACAGCAGCGCGTCCACGGCCGGGCGCGACAGCATGCGGAAGTCGCCCACTCCGTCGGTGAGTTCGACGTCGACCCAGCGGTTCACGCCCCGGTAGTAGAGGCGGCTCAGCGCGCTGCGGAGCTTCTTGTCGCCCTCGCGCGTGCGGCGGGCGATGATCTGGTCGTGGCCCTGGCGGTGGTAGTCGAGCATGGTCGCGATGAGCTCCGGCGGGTGCTGGAGGTCCGCGTCCATGATCACGACGGCGTCGCCGGTGGTCTCGCGCAGGCCGGCGAGCATGCCGGCCTCCTTGCCGAAGTTGCGGCTGAAGGAGACGTACCGGGTCTGCTCGCCGTGCTCGGCGGCGATCTTCCGGAGCTTCTCGAGGGTGCCGTCGCGGCTGCCGTCGTCGACGTAACAGACCTCGTACTCGACGGGCAGGGAGTCCAGGACCCTGCGGATCTCCGAGTCGAAGCTGTCGATGACGGCTTCTTCGTTGTAGCAGGGGACAACTACGGACAGCTTCGTCATGAACACTTCCTGCTGGCTCCGAACGGGTGATTGTGGGCGACCGGACCCGCCACTCACCTCTTCCTTAGAAGTATGCACGGCGAGGGTTGGCCGGGGGTCGGCCTGCCTGGGGCGGGGGCGGCACGCGGTAGCGTGGACGAGATAAGCGGAATGAGCTGAACGAAACGCAACGAAACGAAGGGATCGAGGTGCACGTGCCCGACGTCTCCGTGGTCGTCATCGTCTACAACGACGCAGAGCGTCTGCCGACAGCAGTCCGGTCGGTTTTGGACCAGACCCTGCACGGGGTCGAAGTCGTGATCGTCGACGACTGCAGCAAGGACCGCTCGTACGCGGTCGCCCGAGAACTGGAGGCGGCGCACCCGGGGAGAGTGCGTGCCTTCCAGCTGCCGGAGAACAGCGGCGGTTGCGGCGCGCCCCGCAACCACGGCATCCAGCAGGCCACCGGCACGTACGTCATGTTCCTGGACAGCGACGACGTGCTGGAGCGCAACGCCTGCCGCAACATGCTGGACGCCGCCGAGCGGACCGGCTCCGACCTGGTCTCGGGCATGTGCGTACGCGTGCACCTCGACAACCGGTGGGGCAAGACCACCGAGTGGTACCCCTGGATCTACTCGCGCACGCGCACCCTGGAGTCGATCACCGACTTCCCCGACCTGCTGGTCTACGACACCCTCTCCACGAACAAGTGCTACCGGCGCGAGTTCCTGCTGGAGCAGGGCCTGGAGTTCCCGGTCGGGATCCACTACGAGGACCTGCTGTTCTCCGCGCAGGCCTACGTGGCCGCCCGCCGCATCACGCTGATCCCGAACCACGTGTACTTCTGGAACGTGGTCGAGAAGGCCGCGGCGAAGTCGATCAGCAACCGGCGCCACGAGATCGCGAACTTCGTCCACCGGATGGAGATCCACCGCCGCGTCGACGAGCTGCTGGCCTCGAAGGGCCACACCGACATCAAGTCCGCGAAGGACGCCAAGTTCCTCAAGCACGACCTGGTGCTGCACCTGCGCGACCTGCCCCTGCTCAGCGACGAGTACCGCCAGGAGTTCGCCCGCCTGGCCAACGGCTACCTGGCCGGCATCGACCCGGCGGCGTACGAGAACGTCACCCACCTCCAGGCGATCTGCGCGTACCTGCTGGGCAAGGAGGACTGGGACAACCTGCTCCCGGCCGCCGACGCCATGACCAACAAGGGGCGGCTCTCCTCCCCGCTGGCCGAGCGCGAGGGCCGCGTCTACTGGTGCGCCGACCACATCGACGGGGCCGACGCCGCCGAGGCCCGCCGGATACTGGACGTCACCGACCAGGGCTTCCACACCACCCCGCTCACCTCCCTCCAGCTGGGCAACCGCCTCACCTCCTACGAGGACGACGGGCGCGGCACCGTCACGCTGTCCGGCGCGGTCGTGAACCCGCTGGGGCGGATCCCGGCCGACGCGGAGCTGAAGGCCTCGCTCGAATTCCGGGCCCGCCGGCAGATCGGCGTGCGCTCCTTCAGCTTCCCGGTGGCAAGCGTCCGCCACGCGGGTGACACGATCGAGTGGACCGGCACCGCCGACATCGGCTCGACCGTCCGCCCCCTCGGCATCATCGACGCCGTCTGGGACGTCCGGCTGAAGCTGACCGCCGGAGGCGACAAGGTCACCACCCGAGTCTCCGTCGGCGGGGTCGACCTGGAGTCGGCGGCCCGGCTGCGCGTGCGGCCGCGACTGACCCGGCTGGTCTCGGACCGCTTCGAGCCGGAGGTGACCAAGAAGGGCAACCTCTCCTACGTCCTGGCCGCCGAGAGCGCCGCCACGGTCCGCACCCAGTCGCTGATCAACAACGCCATACAGGGCAAGGCGGCCAACGTGGTCAAGCGGGGCCTGCGCAAGGCCCTGCGGGTCCGCCGGAACATCGGCTCCGGCGAGCAGAAGGTGAAGGTCTACCACGAGGTCTTCTCGAAGCTGCCCGTCAAGAAGGGCACGGTCGTCTTCGAGAGCCACATGGGCAAGCAGTACAGCGACAGCCCGAAGGCGATCTACGAGGAGATGGTCCGCCAGGGCGTCCCGTTCGAGGCGGTCTGGTCGTACGCGGGCGCCAAGCCCACCGGCTTCCCCAAGGAGGCCACCCTGGTCAAGCGCTGGAGCTGGGCGTACCTGCGGGCGCTGGCCCAGGCCGAGTACTGGGTGGACAACCAGGGCTTCCCGCTGGCGCTGAGCAAGCGTGCGGGAACCACGTACATCCAGACCTGGCACGGCTCCGCACTCAAGCGGATGGGCTTCCACGAGCCGCGCACGAAGGCGCAGGGCCGGGCCGGGCAGGACCGCTTCCAGGCGGCCGTCGACCGCTTCGACCACTTCCTGATCCGCTCCGAGCACGACGCCCGCACCCTCGCCAAGGGCTTCCGGCTGCGCGACGAGGTTCTGCTGCGCAGCGGCTACCCGCGCAACGACGCGCTCGTCGAGGCGCAGCGCGGCGAGGCGCACAGCGGTGAGCGGGTGCGCGGGCCGCTGGCCGCCGAGCTCGGCATCGACCCGGAGAAGAAGGTGCTGCTGTACGCGCCGACCTTCCGGGCGGCCGCCGACGGCACGGTCGAGGGCTTCACGTTCCCGTTCGACGTGGAGGAGTTCGCGGACCGGCTCGGCGACCGCTTCACGCTGCTGGTGCGCACGCACTACCTCAACAGCGTCTCGCTGCCGCCGTCCGTCGCGGGCCGGGTCATCGACGTGTCCCGGCACCACGACATCACCCCGCTGCTGGCCCTGGCGGACGGGCTGATCACCGACTACTCGTCCGTGATGTTCGACTACGCCCTGCTGGACCGGCCGATGGTGTTCTTCGCGTACGACTACGAGAAGTACGCCACGGACATCCGGGGCACGTACTTCGACCTGAAGGAGAAGGCGCCGGGCCCGGTGGTGGCCACGGCGGACGAGCTCCTGCAGGCGCTGGCCGCCTTCGAGGAGGCGGACGCCAAGTACGCCGAGTCCCGGCAGCGTTTCCTCACCGAGTTCGGCGAGTACGACCGCGGGGACGCCGCCCGCCAGATCGTCGAGAAGTTCTTCACCAGGAGCGGCAAGTGAGCCGGGACATCTTCATCGTCTCCAACAACGTCGACGAGCTCGGCGGCGTGACCACCTGGTCCCACCAGATGGCCCGGCTGTTCACCGAGCGCGGGCACTCGGTCCACATCGTCGGCATCGCGCCGGTCGCCGAGGAGATCCGGCAGAAGCTGCCGCGGGAGCTGCCGTACGGGATGACCACCCTGTACGACGCCCACCCGCCGTCGGCGCGCAGGCTCCACGGGATCAAGGGCCGGCTCAACGCGCCGGAGCGGCGCCGGCAGGCGGCCCGGCGGGCGAAGATGCGGGTCAAGGCGGAGCGGCTGAGCGAGCTGTTCCGGGCGGCCCGCCCGGGCAGCGTGGTCATCGTCACCCAGGTCTGGGCGATGGAGTGGGTGGCCCTCGCCGACACCAAGGGGCTCACCGTCATCGGGATGAGCCACGAGTCCTTCGAGGCCAGCCAGAAGTCCACCCGCGGTGCGCGTGTGCGCCGCTACTACCCGGAGGTCGACCGGCTGCTGGTGCTGACCCCGGAGGACGCGGACCTGTGGATCCGCGCGGGCATGGAGAACGTGGGCAGCATGCCGAACCCGCTGCCCTTCATGCCGGACTCCCCCGCCCCGCGCACCGGGAAGGTCGTGGCCTGCGTCGGCCGCCTCGCCTTCGAGAAGGGCGTCGACCTGCTGCTCGACGCCTGGGCGGAAGCCTCCCCGCACCACCCCGAGTGGGTGCTGCGGATCTACGGGGCGGGCGTGGAGGAGCCAACGCTGCGGGCGCACTGCACCTCGCTGGGGCTGGACGAGTCCGTGCAGTGGATGGGCAGCACCGACGACGTGCTGGGCGTGCTGCGCGGGGCCTCGGTCTTCGCGCAGGCCTCGCGGGCCGAGGGCTTCCCGATCACCCTGCTGGAGGCGATGGCGGCGGGCCTGCCGGTCGCGGCCTTCGACTGCGCGCCCGGCGTGCGGGAGATCGTGGAGCACGGCGAGGACGGGCTGCTGGCGCGCCTGGGCAACACGATGGAGCTGGCCGGGCACCTGGACGCGCTGATGAACGACGGCGAGCTGCGCGACCGGCTCGGGGACACCGCGTTCCGTTCGGTGCAGCGCTACTCCAGCGCCGAGATCACCGACCGGTGGGAGGAGCTGTTCTCCTTCCTGGAGCGCTAGTGCTGTGACCGGCAAGGTTTGCCGGTCACAGCACTAGCACCCCCGTACGGATGAAGCCGCCCGCCCCGGAGCAGTTCCGGGGCGGGCGGCTTCGGCGTGTTTCCACGGCCGGGTCAGGGCTTGTGGACGTCCTTGTGGCGGTCCTTGTGGGCGGCCTTCGCGGCCTTGTGGGCCTCCCAGCCCGCCCAGGCGGAGGTGACCATCTCGCGGACGTCGTGCCGGGCCTTCCAGCCCAGCACGCGGGTGATCTTCTCGGCGGAGGCCACGACCTTCGCCGGGTCGCCGGGGCGCCGCGGGCTGATCACCGGCGCGTGGGTGTGCCCGGCGGCCTCGTTCAGGAGGGCGACCATCTCGGCGACGGAGACGCCCTCGCCGCGTCCGATGTTGACGGTGAGGTCCTTGTGGTCCCCGGCCGCGGCCCACTCGGCGAGCTTGCGGGCAGCCGCCACGTGGGCCTCCGCGAGGTCCTCGACGTGGATGTAGTCGCGGATGCAGGTGCCGTCCGGCGTCGGGTAGTCGTCGCCGAAGATGACCGCGCCCTCGCCCTTGTCGAACCGCTCGAAGACCATCGGGACCAGGTTGAAGACGCCCGTGTCGGCGAGCTCGGGCGTCGCGGCGCCCGCCACGTTGAAGTAGCGCAGGCAGGCGGTGGAGATGCCGTGCGCCCTGCCCGCGGCACGGACCAGCCACTCGCCGGCCAGCTTCGTCTCGCCGTAGGGGCTCAGCGGCGCGCACGGGGTGTCCTCGGTGACCAGGTCCACGTCGGGCATGCCGTACACGGAGGCGGAGGAGGAGAAGAGGAAGCTGCGCACGCCGGCTTCGGCCACGGCCTGGAGCAGGACCGTGAGGCCCTGCACGTTCTCGTGGTAGTAGTACAGCGGCTTCTCGACGGACTCGCCGACCTGCTTCTTGCCCGCGAGGTGCACCACCCCGGTGATCTTGTGCCTGCGGATGACGTCGTCCACGGCCAGGCGGTCCAGGACCGAACCGACCACCAGCGGGACGCCCTCCGGCACACGGTCCTCGTCGCCCGTGGACAGGTCGTCGAAGACGACGACCCGCTCCCCCGCGAGCACCATCGCGCGGACGACGTGCGAGCCGATGTATCCGGCGCCACCGGTGATCAGAAAGGTCATGTGCAGCTCCTGTTCCTGTCCTGGGGTCGTTCTCAGCGCAACGCGGAGCCTGCCCTGGCCCTGCCGATACGGTTCCGTACGAGGTACAGCGCGCCCGCGGCGCCGGGTGCGAGGCGCAGGGCGAGCGAGCCCGAACCCGTCCGGTACGGCTGCGTCAACAGGACACCGTACCGGCTGCTCGGCAGGGCGCGGCGCCGCAGCAGACCGCCCCGGGGGCGCAGCGAGGTGAGCAGGGAGCTCCCGTCCGCGCACTCCACGACCGCTTCCACGTGCCACGCCTGGAGCCTGCGCTGGCCCATCCTGCGGCCGGTGGCGGCCAGGTCTGCGAGGCGGAACGGCAGCTCCACCGACCAGCCGCCGTCCTCGTCCGGGGTCAGGGGCTCCGGCTTGGCGAGCACCGGGTCGCCGCCGGCGCGGGGCAGGAAACGCAGCTGGACGGTCTGCGGGCCGGCCGCGGCCAGCCGCCCGTACAGGTCGTGCAGCCTCAGCCGCACGGCCGCCTTGCCCGCGGGTTCGGCGTCCATGGTCACCGGCAGCGCGGCGGTCGGCAGCTCGCGCAGGCCGTCCAGCTCGACCGGGAGCTCCTCGCTCCACACGGGCGCCCCGTCGGCACGGGTCGCGTACGGGGGCAGCAGCCGCGGCGGCTCGGCGGCGAAGCGGGTCAGCCGCTCGACGTCGGCGGGCGGGGTGGCGGTGGCGCGCAGCACCCGTACGGCCCAGCGCGCGTGCGGGCCGGCGGCCTCGACGGCGGCCTCGTCGAACGTGTCGAGGTACTCGCGGGTCAGGGTCCACCAGGCGGCCTGATACTCGGGGTCCTTGCCGAGCTCGCGCAGGTACATGCGCAGGTCGTACTCCAGGAACTTCACCTGGCAGGCACGGCCCAGTTCCGGGGAGGCCGCGGCGAGGGTCCGGGAGGCGGTGCGGTGTGCCTCGATGCGGGCGCGCCAGTTCCCGACGTCCTTGCGGTCCAGGGAGATGGACACCTGGGCGGCGGCGCGGCGCACGTGCCAGACGTAGACGAGGTCGTCGATCACCGCGACGCGGGGAGCGGCGGCGAGGACGCGCGCGGTGAAGACGAAGTCCTCGTAGATGAAACGGCCGTCGGGAAACCGGATCGAATGCTTATCCAGGAATGACCGCTCGTACAGCTTGTTGACGCAGAGCGTGTCGCGGACCAGCTCGGGCCGGTCCGCGGGCCGCTCGATGACGTCGCCCCCGGTGTACAGCCCCGGCGCCCACGGCACGTCGTAGTGCTGGGGCAGCTCCCGGCGGACGCACGCGCCGACCGTGACCGGCGCCCCGTGCTCCTCGGCGGCCCGCACCAGGGCGTCGGCCGCGCCCGGCGGCAGCACGTCGTCGCTGTCCAGGAACAGGACGTACGGGGAGGTCGCGGCCGCGATCCCGTCGTTGCGCGGGGTGCCGCAGCCGCCGCTGTTCTCCGTGCGGTGGACGACCTTGAGGCGCGGGTGGAGGGCCGCCAGCTCGTCCAGCACCCGCGCGGTGCCGTCGGACGAGGCGTCGTTCACCGCGATGACCTCGGCGACCACCGGGCCCTGGGCGAGGGCCGACCCTACGGCCTCGCCCACGAGCCCGGCGTCGTTGTACGCGATCACCACAACGGAAACGGTGGGTGGATTCGTGCTGCTCACCCGGTGGATCCTAGGCGACCAGGGTAAACAGCACTTCAAGGCTTCACGACGTCCCGTCAACCCACGGAACCGGCCAGGTCAGAACGGCCGGAACTCGTCGTACTCCTGCTGCGCCGAGTCGCCGCGCTGGGCTTCCTTCTCCTTGCGGCGCTGCGTGGCCGGACGCGGAGCCTCCATGCGGTGGTCCTCACCGCGGCGGCCGAGCATCTCGGCGCCGGCCATCATGGTCGGCTCCCAGTCGAAGACGACCGCGTTCTCGTCGGAGCCGATGGCCACGCCGTCGCCGGCGCGGGCGCCGGCCTTCCTCAGCGCGTCCTCGACACCGAGGCGGTTGAGCCGGTCCGCGAGGTAGCCGACGGCCTCGTCGTTGTTGAAGTCGGTCTGGCGGACCCAGCGCTCCGGCTTCTCGCCGCGCACCACGTACACGTCCTCGGCCTCGTCGTAGGCGACGGTGAAGCCGGCGTCGTCCACGGCCTTCGGGCGGATGACGATGCGGGTCGCCTCCTGCTTGGGCTTGCGGGCGCGGGCCTTGGCGACGACCTCGGCGAGGAAGTAGGAGAGCTCCTTCAAGCCGGTACGGGCGACCGCGGAGACCTCGAAGACCTTGTAGCCGCGGGCCTCCAGGTCCGGGCGGACCATGTCCGCGAGGTCCTGGCCGTCCGGGATGTCGACCTTGTTGAGCACGACGAGGCGCGGGCGCTTCTCCAGGCCGCCGCCGTAGATCTTCAGCTCTTCCTCGATGACGTCGAGGTCGGCGACCGGGTCGCGGTCGGATTCGAGGGTGGCGGTGTCCAGCACGTGCACCAGAACGGAGCAGCGCTCGACGTGGCGCAGGAACTCCAGGCCGAGGCCCTTGCCCTGGCTGGCGCCCGGGATCAGGCCGGGGACGTCGGCGATCGTGTAGACGGTGGAGCCCGCGGTCACCACGCCCAGGTTCGGGACCAGCGTCGTGAACGGGTAGTCCGCGATCTTCGGCTTGGCGGCGGAGAGCACCGAGATCAGCGAGGACTTGCCGGCGCTCGGGAAGCCGACCAGCGCCACGTCGGCGACGGTCTTGAGCTCCAGGACGATGTCGCCGGTCGTGCCGGGGACACCGAGGAGCGCGAAGCCGGGCGCCTTGCGGCGGGCGGAGGCCAGCGCGGCGTTGCCGAGGCCGCCGCGGCCGCCCTCGGCGGCGACGTAGGTGGTGCCCTGGCCGACGAGGTCGGCGAGGACGTTGCCCTCCTTGTCGAGGACGACGGTGCCGTCCGGCACGGGCAGGACCAGGTCCTGGCCGTCCTTGCCGGAGCGGTTGCCGCCCTCGCCGGGCTTGCCGTTGGTGGCCTTGCGGTGCGGGCTGTGGTGGTAGTCCAGCAGGGTGGTGATCGCCTGCTCCACGACCAGGATCACGTCACCGCCGCGTCCGCCGTTGCCGCCGTCGGGACCGCCGAGCGGCTTGAACTTCTCCCGGTGAACGGAGGCGCAGCCGTGGCCCCCGTTACCCGCGGCGACGTGCAGCTCGACGCGGTCCACGAAGGTGGTCATGGTTGTTCCTCCAGATACATACGGGAATGTCCCGGGCAAGGCGGATCGCGCCCACTGCCCATTAAACGTGTCTATGTGACAACGCGCCGAGGGCGGACCTCTCTTCCCGGCTTGCGCCGGGAAGAGCTGAGATCCGCCCTCGAAGTTGTTGCGAACGCCTTAGATCAAGAAGATCAGGCGGCCGGAACGATGTTCACGACCTTGCGGCCACGGTGCGTGCCGAACTGGACCGAACCGGCCTGCAGCGCGAACAGCGTGTCGTCGCCACCACGACCGACACCCGAACCCGGGTGGAAGTGGGTGCCGCGCTGGCGGACGAGGATCTCACCAGCGGAAACGACCTGACCGCCGAAGCGCTTCACGCCGAGCCGCTGGGCATTGGAGTCGCGCCCGTTCCGGGTGGACGATGCGCCCTTCTTGTGTGCCATGTCTCAGTCCCTCTTACTTCGCAGCCGCGGGGATACCGGTGACCTTGATCGCCGTGTACTGCTGGCGGTGACCCTGGCGACGGCGGTAGCCGGTCTTGTTCTTGTAGCGCAGGATGTCGATCTTGGCGCCCTTGTGGTGGTCCACGACCTCGGCCGTGACCTTGATGCCGGCCAGGACCCACGGGTCGCTGGTCACGGCGTCGCCGTCGACAACGAGCAGGGTCGAGAGCTCGACCGTGTCGCCAACCTTGGCAGTGGAAATCTTGTCAACCTCAACGATGTCGCCGACAGCAACCTTGTGCTGGCGACCACCGCTGCGCACGATGGCGTACACGCGGATCTCTCTCTCACTCGGGACGGATGCTCCTGAAGCCAGCCGCTCAGGCGGGCCGGGGCCCGAACTGATCCGGATTGGACGAGCGGCCTCTCCCGCGTGGTGCTTCAGCGGGAGGAAGGTGCTCAGGAGCGCGACGCGTCAAAGACACGCCGACGGTCAAGACTACGGGCCCCGGCTCGACCAGGTCAAACCGGGGCCCTGTCACTCACTGTCCAGTCGCCGCGCCGCTCTCCGACGCCTCGAACCGGTCGGGATAACCGCAGGCCACGAGGTCGTCACGTTCGACCGCGACTGCCTGGTGCTCGTCGGGCCCGGATTCTGCCAGCAGCGACAAGACCGGCATCGACCGGTCGAAGCTCTCCCTGCTCAGCCGTGCGCACGCCGAGAAGAGATCGACGCAGACGAGCCGCTCCTCACGGGTTCCGCCGCGCGCGATCTCCTCGAACACCTGCAGACCGCGCTCGATCTCATTACGCAGCTTCGCCACCGATGCGGAGCCCTCCGCTTCGGCAGCCCCGTGTGCGAGCTGCACCAGCACGGCGAGCAATTCCGGCCGTGCGGCCGCGGTGGCGGTCGGGAGCTCCTGTACCAGCGCGGCAGCGGCGGTTTCCGCTACGGGCCGGAGCGACCCGTTCACCGGCACGGCCAGTTCCTCGACCTGGTACATCCAGCGCTCGGCGACGACCGCGTCCTGGGCTCGCGCCAGTGACCCGACGAGTTCTCTCACCTGTTCGTGCTCCATGGTGTCAGTTTCCCTGGAGATCGGACTGGTAGGTGGTCTCCGGGTCGGGGAACGCGCCCCTTCCGTACGTCGGCTCGCAGTAGGCCGCGCAGACGGGCTGGTCGGACGGCGGCCTGCCGGAGCCGCGCGGGCGCTGGGCCCGGGTGAAGCGGACGTCCTTGAGGTCACCACCCACGTTGCGGGCGGCACACGCCTCGGCACACTCCTTGAGCGTCTTGGAGCTGACGCCCCAGGCCGTCTTGCCCGTCTTGGCGTTGTAGGCGCCGACGACGACCGAATGCTCCGAGCGCATCCTCGACGGTCCGGCGGACAGTTCCGCCACCTTCCCGTCCCGCAGCTCATTGGCTTGTTTCAGAAGTTCGCCCTCGTCGAACTTGGGAGCCCGGCTGAGTGCCTCCTTGGCCTGCGACAGCTTGCTCTTGGCCTTGCCCATGGCGTCGGTGGCCTTCCACCAGGCCTTGGCCCCGTCGATCAGGTCGCCCGCCAGGCCGGCCAGGCGCTTGATCAGTTGGCCTGCCTTCTCCCACTTCCACGGAGCGCCGTACTTGGCCAGGACCTTGCCGGCCAAGCCGCCCGCGAAGCTGCCCGCTATGTTCAGCGCGGTTTCGCCGCAGGCGCCGAGGTCGCCGCTGGAGAAGCAGTCCAGGGCAGCGGTCACACCAAGCTCGTCCATGAGGATCTTGGTGATCTGCTTGACGGCGTTCTTGACCTTGCCCTTGGCACTGTTGAGGTTGCCCTCCGCCCGGTTCAGGTCGTCCGTGGCGTCGTTGACGTCCTGCTGCTCCGGCGTCGTGTTCGTGTTGACCTTGCCGCTGGTGCAGCTGCTCGGGTGCGACTGGCAGTACGCGCGCTCGTCCGGGTCGTACAGACCCGTCGGGTCGCTCGCCGAGACCGGGCGGTTGTGGGCGTACGCGTAGGCGTTGAGCTGCTGGGCGTCGTTCGTGTCGACGACCGGGTCCGGGGTGATGAACTTGCCCAGGAACGGGTCGTACTCACGGGCGCCGATCGTCGTCAGGCCGGTCGACGCGTCGATCGTGCCGCCGACGAAGCCCTTCTCCCCCGGCCACGTGCCCTGCGGGGTGCCGCGCTTGTTGCCGTAGGGGTCCATCCGGCGCTGCGTGACCGCACCGGTCGTCGCGTCGATCGCCAGCTCGCCCGTGCCGTGGTGGTCCGAGGCGAGGAAGGACAGCTTGTTGTCCGGGGTGCGGACCGCGACGTTCTGGCCCGCGAAGGCGTAGTAGCGCGTCGCCTTCGCCGTCGTCGTTCCCGCGTCCAGGCGCAGCTCCATGCCCGGCAGGTACACCGTGGTGCCGGTGGCGTCCTTGCGCTGGATGCGGCTGCCGTCGGCCCCGTAAAGGAAGGTCGTCTCCGACGCCTCGTTGGTGCCCGGGGTGGTGACGTCGTCCGGCCGGCTGTTCTTGACCACCTTGCCGAGCGCGTCGTAGTCCAGGGTCTGGGTGTTGCCTCCGATCGTGCGGGTCGTGGTGTTGCCCGCGGTGTCGTAGCCGTAGGTGTACTGGCGGTCGCCGGTCGGGGTGTTCTCCACGACCTTCTCGACCCGGTGCGTCCCCGCCTTGTAGGTGAAGGTGCGCTTGACGTCCTTCGACGCGTTCAGGCCGGTGTCGTGCGCCGTCTCGGTCAGGCGGTTGCCGACCGTGTCGAAGGTGTACGAGTTCCAGTACGGGGCCGGGCCGCCCAGGGCCGAGGCACCGGGAGCGGTGGTGCAGGCCGCCGGGCCCGAGCCCGAGACCGGGACCTGGCTGCCGACCGTGCCGGCCGCGGCCGCCGCGGCCTTGGTGGTCGCCGGGGTCCAGGAATCCGTCATCCGGTTCTGGTAGTCGTACGCGAAGCACTGCAGGTCAGGGGTACCCGCGCCCGCGGTGTCGGCGATCGACTTCACGTTGCCGATCTGGTCGTACGAGTAGTTCGACTCCTTGGCCGGGCCGGTGGTGGAGCCGTAGACGTCCACCTTCGACTGGATCAGGCGGTCGGTGCCGGTCTCGTACTGGAAGGTCTGCCAGGCCTTCTTCCCGCCGTTGTTCAGCTCCAGCTGCTGGAGCAGGGTGCGGCCGGACCAGATGGCGTTGGTGACGTACGGCGTCGTGCCCGTCATGGACTTCAGCCGCTGGATGTCGTCGTAGCCGTAGGCCAGGGCCTCGGCGGGAAGACCGCCCGCCGCCGGGACGCTGTCGCTCTGCTTGGTGCCGTCACGGTTGTAGGCGGTGCCGTAGACGTAGGTGCCGGCCAGGCCCGTGCCCGAGGAGGCGGGGACCGTGTAGGCCGTCTTCAGCGGCTGGTAGAACTCGTCCATGCCCTGGACGATCGTGGCGAAGTACTCCGTCGCGTTGATGTAGCGCAGCGACGCCCAGCCCTTGCCGAGCCAGCCCGCCTTGTCGTAGCGCTGCTCGGTGAGCTTGGTGCCGGTGGTCGCCGCACCGTCCCACGTCGTGACGACGCGGCCGAGCTTGTCGTAGACCGTGGAGATGGTCTTGCCACGGGCGTCCGTGACGGAGACCGGGCGGTCGACCTCGTCATACGTACTGGTCCGCTTGCCCGAGTCCGGGTCCACGGCCTCCGTCATACGGCCCAGCTGGTCGTACTTGTACGTCCAGACGTTGCCCGCGGCGTCGTCGAGCCGGGCCAGCTTGCCCGCCGGCGTGTAGGCGTACTTCGTCGCGTCGTAGCCGGACGTCGGCCCCGCCGGGACCGGAGCGGCGCCCTTGTAGTGGCGGACCTCCGTCGTGCGGTCCTGCGCGTCCTTCAGCGTGGTCGTCGGCGTGCCGCCGACCGGCGGGTCGATGTGGGTGCGGTCGCCGCCGTGGACGTACGTCGTGCGCCACTGCTCGCCGCCCGCCGCCGCGAAGATCTCGGCGGTGGTCCGGCCCAGGCCGTCGTACTCGTACAGGGTCTGCGCGCCGACATCGCCGTTGCGGACGATCAGCAGTTCGTCGGAGGCCGCGCCCGCCGCGTTGTACGTGGCGTTGACCTTCGCGACCTTGCCGGTCGGCGTGTAGAAGGTGTCGGCCACCATGCGGGTGCCGCTCGGGCCCTCGGTCTGCTTCTGCCTCGGCCGCAGCAGGCTGTCGTACAGCTGGTACTCGGTGCCGTACGAGCCGTCGATCTCGATCTTCTCCGTCTTGACGGAGACCGGCTTGTCGAGGCGGAAGTTGTAGCCGTACTTGATGCTCGGGGTCTGCGCGGCTGCCTTCGAGCGGTCCGGCAGCCAGACGGAGACAAGGCGGCCCAGCGGGTCCAGCGCGAGGTCGCTGCGCTTGCCGTTCGGGTCGGTCTGGCCGAGGGACTGGCCCCAGGCGGGGGCGTAGTCCGTGGTGGTGACGTGGCCGAGGGCGTTGGTGACCTTCACCTGCGAGATGAGGCCGTTGACGTCGGTGTACTCCGTCTTGGTCTCGGCGCCCGAAGCGTCGGTCTGGGAGGTCGGGCGGCCGAAGCCGTCGTAGGCCGTGGTGCCGGTGACCTGGTAGGTGGCGGTGGTCCCGTTGTGGGAGGTCATCCGCTCGGTCTTCGTCGCGTTGCCGACCGTGGGCGCGGCGCCGAAGGCCAGGTTGTCGTAGGAGGTGCGCTCGTCGGAGAGCACCTGGGTCTTGCGGTCGGGGGCCGTGGCGCACTTGACCAGTACGGTCTCGACCCGTGAGGTCAGGCTGAGGACGTTGGCGCCCGCGTTGTCCGCGTAGGACGTGCGGGTGCAGGTGTCGTCGGCCGCGGTGGACAGGTCGCCGAGGTCCTCCGACTCCAGGATGCGTCCGGTGCCGTTCGCCAGGTCGTACGTGGTGTTCGACTCGGTCTCGCGGCGGCCGTCGCCGCCCTCGGTCACCGTGTAGCCGCGCGTCTTGACCGTCTTGGTCAGCGAGGCGTGGCTGGTGCCCCAGGTGTTGGTGTCCGTCGCGGTGTAGTGCCGCATCGGGGTCTTGATGACCTTGGAGACGAGCTTGTCGCCGTCGTAGGTGGCGGCTTCCAGCTCGTGGCCGGTGAACTCCTTGTGGTCGGTGTGCGTACCGCCCTCGGAGTCGGTGACCGTGGCCGAACGGGCGGTGCCGTCCGGCTTCTTGTCGCCGTCCAGGCCCTGGAGGTAGGTGTAGTCGATCCGGGTCGGCTTGGTGGTCGCGCCGCCGGTGGTGACCTTGACCTTGCCGTAGCCCTGCCAGCCGCCCCAGGTGAGGTACTTGTCCTCGGTCATGCCGTCGGGCTCGGCCTTACGCCAGCCCGCGGGGCCCTGGTAGTCGTACTCGGTGACCTGCTCGGGGGCGCCGCCGGTCCGGTCGGTCTCGATGACCTGGCGGACGACGTACTTGTGGAACCAGTCGGTGATCGGGTCGAGGAAGCCCGGGGGCGACCAGACGACCGGATAGCAGCGCTTGGTGGACTCGCCCGGCTTGGGCAGGGCGTCCTTGGTGCACTCCGCCGGGGCGTAGTTGACGTCCAGCTGGGCGCCGGTCTCGCTCAGGACGGTGGAGAGGCGGAAGCGGTGGAACGGGGCGATGGACTCGCCGAGGCCGTCCACGCGGTTCGCCAGCTGGGTGCCCATCAGTTCGACCGAGGGGACCTTGGCGCTGCCGCCCTTGCGGCCCTCGTGGTCGATCTTGGAGAGCCACAGGGTCTTGGACTGGTCACCGTTGTCGGTGAACTGGTGCGTGAACGTCCAGGCGTCCACGTCGTCGTAGGTGGTGGCGTCCTTGCGGATCTGGGTGGTGACGCCCGTCAGCCGCTGCCGGGTCCAGAAGGACGCGGCGACCTGGCCGGCGTTGCACTTCGTGCTCGGCGCGCAGTACCGGTCCATCGGGACGTCCGGCCAGTAGGCGGCGTTCGCCGTCTTGAAGTCGGCCGGGAGGCACTTGAAGGTCTCCGTCGGCAGGCAGCGCTCCTGCGTGGTGAACACGACGCGGGCCGGGGCCTTCGCCGCGTAGACGCTGCCGTCGCGCTGGCCGTAGTCGATGCGCTTGACCCAGCCGCCCGAGGTGTACGGGGTGCCGTTGACGTCGGTCTTGCCGTTCAGGGCGTAGTGGTTCGTCTCCTTGCCGTAGAAGTACGACATGACGTTGCCCTGGCGGTCCTTGACGTAGTCGAGGTTCCACCGCCAGCCCTGCTGGCACGACGCGCTCGCGAAGGTCGCGTTGTAGCAGGGCTCACCGCTGTTGTTGCCGAAGACCGGGGTGGTCCAGACCGAGGAGGTCTCCTCGTTGCCGGTGGCCCAGCCGGGCAGCCGGTTCTTGCCGAAGTAGTACTCGGTGCCGTCGGTCGTGGTGATCTTCCAGTGCTCACCGTTGTTGTCGCCGTTGACGGCGCCGGTGAGCTGCTCGACCTTGGAGCCGTCATCGGCCGCGAACCGCCACTTGCCGTCGGCGTCGCCCTTGATCAGCTCGGTGGACGTGCCGTTGAGCATCACGGTGGCGTTGTCGAAGGCCCAGCACTGCTCCGCCGAGGACGTCTGGCCGTCCTTCGCGCAGGGCTTGTAGCTGCGCTCGACGTATCCGGCCTCGTACGAGAAGCCCTCGCCGAGCCAGGAGCCCTGGTTGTTGGTGTCGGAGGTGCGGCCGTCCGCGGACTGCGAGGAGTAGCCGAGGCCGACGGTGGGCACCAGGCCGCCCGGTGCGGGCGGGGTGCGCAGCGGGTACGACCAGGAGAAGCCGCCCGAGGAGGTGGCCACGCTCCACTTGGCCGACGGGGCCAGCGGGGTCGCCGCGTACGAGCCCTGCGCGGAGGAGTCGCCGGCCGCGAGGGCCACCATCGAGCCGCTCGCGGTGGGACCGGCCGCCATCGTGGACATGCCGGCGGCGCGCGCCGGGGCGGTCAGGTCCGCGGAGACCGTCTTCGTCTTCGGGTTGTTGACCGTCTTGAGCGGCTTGGGGAGTTCGGGGCAGGCCGCGGTGCCGGGGTCGGCGACCGCCGCACAGGCCGGAAGCTCGACCAGCTGGAGGCGGGATCCGTAGCTGCCGCCGAAGCCGTCGGCGAACGCCGCGTAGTCGACGTTCAGCCGGACCTGGCCCGCGTCGGCTGCCTGGTCGGCCCGCTGGACGCGCAGCAGCGCACCCGCGCCGAGCTTCGCGGCCCGCTCGGGCGCCAGCACGTCGACCTGGACCTTGCCGGGCTGCTTGGCCCCGCCGACCGCGGCGGCCTTGAAGGAGGTGGCCGGGGCCTTCGCGGGGGCTTCCTTCGCGGGGGTGACGGTGACGGGCAGGCCGCCCACCTTCACCTGGGCCGCGGCGACGCCCAGTTCGGCACTGCCGCTGCCAGGCCATACGGGCTTGTCCAGCTTCTTGACGGCCGACTTGGCCGTCGCGTTCGCCGGGCGGGGCTTGCCCTTGGCGTTGGTCCCCTTGACGGGGTCGCCGAAGTCCTGGACTCCGGGCCGCTTGGTGCCCCCGGGGGCGAGTTCCAGGGCCTGGACGGACGAGGCTGACAGGGCCAGGCTCAGGCCGATGACGACCGAGCCCAGTGTTCGCCGGGGTATGCGCCGATTCAGCAATCGGCCGCGTAGAGACATCAGTGCACTCCACAGAAAAGGGGTGGGAAGGTACTGCGAAAGGGACAGGTGTGCCCGTCCCCGGGGGGACGGGCACACCTGTCCGGCAGGAGGGACTAGCGGTCGGTCAGCTCACCGGTGCCGGCGAGCTGGATGACGGACGCCGGGTCCACGGCGCCGTTGTACGCGCGGACCTCGTCGATGGCTCCGGCGAAGTACTCGGCGTTGCCCCGGACCGAACGGCCCACCTGGAGGCCGCCGGTGGCGGCCCACGTGGTGTTCTCGACGCCCTGCGCGGAGGCCAGCTGTCCGTTGACGTACAGCTTGATCTGACCGGCGAAGGCGTCGTAGACGACGGCGAGGTGCTGGCCGATCGGGTTGTTGTCCGGCAGCGTCTGGTCGTCGGAGAAGGTCTTCACCACGGCTCCGGCCGTGTCCGTCGGCGCTACGGCCAGCTCCCAGCGCTTGGTGGCGCCCTGGTAGCGGACCTGGACCCGGTTGGCGTTCGCGCCGGGCAGCGAGAACACGGTCTGCGAGGTCGTGGAGCCGATCGAGGAGATCTGGACCCGCGCCGAGAGCGTGAAGCTCGAGGCTCCGGTGACGGGAGCGTTCAACGTCGAGGCGTAGTCACCGCTGCCGTCGAGGACCATCTGGCCGACGCCCACCATGGGGGCGGTCTGGAACTCGTCCAGGGGGTCGGAGATGTAGAGGGCGGCGTTGCCCGCCATCGTCAGCGGCTGGCCGCCGCCGGCCTCGGGAGAGTTCGCGCCCTCGACGGAGTTGAGCTGCCAGTAGCCCTTGCGCTCCGGCTTGACCGTGGTGATCTCGGCGATCTGGCCCGGTACGAGCGGCCGGCGGAAGACGCGGACCTCGGCGAGGTCGCCCGCGAAGGCGTCCTCGTAGCCCGCCTTGTCGATGTGGCGGCCGATCTGGAACGCACCGTACGACTTCCAGGTGGAGCGACGGACCGTCTCGCCCTTGAGGTCCTTGTTCACGTACAGCTGGATCTTGCCGGAGGCTCCGTCGTAGAGGCCGGTGAGCAGCACCCACTCGTCCTTGACCGGGGTGACTCCGGTGGACAGGGCCTTCCACTCGCCGAGGCTCTCCACGTCACCGACCGGGACGGAGAACTTCCAGGTCTTGGCGACGCCGTCGTACCCGAGGACGAAGCCCGGCTCGCCGGTGCCGTCCTGGCTGACGACCGTCATGTCACGGCTCAGGTCGGAGGGCTTGACCCAGGCGCTGACGGTGAAGCCCGTCAGGGTGTCCAGCACCGCGCTGCCCGCGTCGACCCAGCTGTCCTGCGTACCGTCGAAGTGCGCGGCCCGGTCGATGGCGCCGCCCGGGCCGGGGACGCCGAAGGTCACGCCGGGGCCGAAGCCCGCCGGGTACTTGCCCTGCTCCTCGTCGGCCGCGTTGGTCTCCGGGTCGTCGGCGAGGTTCCACTGCGCCGCGGCGGTCGCGCCCGAGGCTACGTAGAAGCTGTACCGGGCCAGGGCGCTGGGGTGCGCGGCCTTGTCGACCGCCACGACGTCGACCCAGTGCGGGCCGGGCCGGGTGGGTGTCCAGCTCACCGAAGCGGGCCCGCCGGCCGCGGCGTTGGCGACCTCCTTGTTGGGCTCACCGTCGAAGGAGTAGCGGTACTTGACGACGTCCGTGTCGGGCACGGCGTCGTTCGGGTTGGGCGAGAAGGTGAAGGTGCCGGGGGCTCCGACGCCGTCGTGGTACTCGTTGGTGGCCGGGTACTGCGGGGAGATCACGTTCGGCTTGCCCGGGAAGGACTTGTCGTACATGAACTCGCACTTGCCGCTCCACGGGCCCCAGCCGTCGCCGTCGTGGGCGGCGACGCTCCACGAGATGGCCGTGTTCTCGGGGATGGTCGACTGCACGGTGTGCTCGAAGGGTGTCGAGCTCGTCGGCGCCTTGTAGTTGGTGTCCGACTCGTAGGACTTGGCCGCTCCGGCCGCGTCCTTCCACTCGAGCTTGAAGCGGACCTTGACCTGCTCGCCCGCGTCGGCGTCGTTCGCGATCGCGCGGAGCGTCGGCGGCACGTCGGAGTAGGGGCGGCCCGTCCCGGTGACGCACGCGCCGCCCGGGTTGGAGGACATGGAAGAGGTGCTGATGACACCGGGCAGCGTGTTGTAGCTGATGCTCAGGTACGCGTTGCCGCACACCCGCTTCCAGCCGCCGAAGGTGCTCTCGTCCTGGGCCCGGAGGTTGAAGAGCATCGAGGGCCAGCCCTCGTTGGCCGCGGTGCGCACGCTGTTGGTCAGGCCGCCGCTCACACCCGACTTGAAGTGCATGTTGGCCTGGGACTCACAGCTCGTGGGCTGGATCTTCTGGTCCAGCGTCTCGAGCGTCGTCAGCGTGGCGGACTGGGTGTTGCTCCAGTTGCTGCCACTGTCGATGTGGGCGGTGCTTCCCCCGATCCGCTGGAGCTGGATGGGTTCGGCCCGGGCGTCGGCCCAGTACACGTGCTGGACGCGTGCGCTGAAGGTGGCGCCGAGGATCTGCTTGCCCTTGTAGAAGGACAGCGGGATCTGGAAGGCGACCCGGCGGGTGCCGACACCGGCGCAGGACGCCGCGCTGTAGTCCGTCGGGCACTTGCCCACGCCCGCGCTGCCGGAGTAGCGCCACTCGCCGATCGTCGGCTTGCCCGACATGACCGCGGTCCAGCCGGAGCGGTCGGCGGTCTTCTGGATCGGGTCGATGACCACGGGGAAGACGGTGGCCCCGTCACGCAGCAGCTTCTGGTCGGGGACCAGGGTCAGCTTGTCGTGGGACACCTCGATGCCGAGGGCAGCGGCCTTGCCTCCGCCGCCCGGGCCTTCCAGGGCCGGAGCGAGCTCCGCGGCCGCGTCCTTCCCGGTCGGGGCGTCGGCCCGGGCCGCGGACAGCGACTGGGCGACGGCCTTGGGGCCCTTGGCGCGGGCGGCTTCCTCCTGGGAGGCGGCCGAGTCCCACATGGCCGGGGCGCCGGACTGGAAGACCGTGCCGCCGACCGCGCTGTCCTCGGCGGTGACGGCGCCGTTCGCGTCCTTCTTGTACGTCAGGCCCTTGGCCTTGAGGCCCAGGTCCAGGCGGGCCAGCCGCGGATCGGCTGCGGCCTGCGGGGTCTTGACGACCAGCAGGTGGCCGAAGCCGTTGGCCTCGGCGCGGACCTTGAGGTCGACGCCCGGCAGGGCGTCGGGGTAGGTGGCCGTGTCCCCGTCCAGGACGGGCGCGGCGAGCTTGCCGTAGGGCCAGGTCAGCGACATCTCGCGGGTGCCGCGGCGCATGGTGACGAAGGGCTTGCCCGCCGCGCCGTCGGAGAAGGTCAGACCGACCGTCGCCGCCTTCGGGCCGACACTGCCGTCCGCCCGCTTGACCAGGGTCTTGTCGATGTCGACCCACTTGCCGTTCTGCACGGCGTGGACCGGCTCGGTGTACTCGCGGGCCGTGTACGTGCCGTCCGGAGCGGCGAAGATCTCCCGCTGCTCGGTGCGCATCCCGAGGACCTCGACCTGCTTGCCGCTCTTGCGGGCGGCCGCGAGGGCTTCCTTCTCGGTCTGCACGGGGGTGCCGACGGCGACCGTCTCCGGGGAGCTCGCCGCGTCGTCCCCGCCCCACAGGTCCAGGCCGAGGGTGGTGGCCACGAGGGCGCCGGCGGTCACCGCGGCGAGCGAGGCCCGCCGCAGTACCGTACGGCGCAGGCCGCGTGTGGTGTCGTACGTCATCGGGCCACCGTTCCGAAGGTGTTGGCCTCGGCGGGAATGCCGCCCTGTCCGGGCTTGAAGGTCGCGGTCGGGGCGGCGCCGCCGCCGGTGGTCCACGGGTAGACGTAGACCGCGTGGCCGTCTGCGGGCCCGTAGGGCTGGCCGACGAAGAGGCTGCCGGCCGCCGCACCGAGGCTCATGCCGGAGTACAGACGGGATCCGGCGGGCGTCGGGAGGCCGTAGCCGGGCTCCAGGAGCACGTCGCCGTCGCCGGGCGCCCCGACCATCGGGACGATGGCGACCTGGCCGCGGTCCACGAGACCGTTCGGGCCGTCCTTGCCGGGCACACCGATGGCGAGACGCGTGTTGGCGGCGGTGGTCGTGGAGGTGGGGGCGGTGTTCGAGGCGGCCAGGCGCTGGCCGAAGTAGTCGCCGGCCGCCGAGGCGTGCTCGACGTTGGTGGTGTTCTGGTCGATCCAGGTGAGCTCCGTGTACGCCCCGGCCGCGTCGAGCTTGAACACCTGGACGGCGCCCGCGTCGACGGTGGTGGACAGGTCCTCGCCCGGGCTGCCGATCGCGAGGAGCGACTCGGTGGTGCTGGTGGCGCCCGCCGCGCGGTAGGGCACGGCGGCGAGCGCCGTGCCGAAGCCGTCGCCGTTCTCACAGGCGCCGAGCACGTTCGCGGTGTCCTGGGTGATGACGTTCAGCGGCTTGGGGACACCGGTGGTCAGGGCGTGACTGAAGATCGTCACCGCGCCCGCCTCGGGGATGGCCGCCTGCGCCTCGCCCGGAGAGCTGACCGCGAAGTGGGTCGGTGTGGCCGTGACGGCCGAGCCGAACCGGTCGTACGACTCCATGACGTCGGGCACCGCGCCGGCGGTGGCGACGTCCTGGGTCACGACACCGACCGTCACCGTGGTCGCGCCGGAGATGTAGAGGAAGCCGCCCGAGTCCACCGTGGTGGCGATGTCCTCACCCGGGAGGCCGATGATCAGGAAGGGCACGCCCGCGGAGCTCTTGCCGGCTGCGAGGGCGTATCCCACCCAGTCGTAGGCCTCGGCGGCGCCGGGAATCGGGCCCGTCCCCTGGACGTAGTCGGTGGTCGCCTTGCCGGCCGCGAGGCCGGTCGGAGAGCCGTAGACGACGGTGACGCGACCGGCGTCGACGCTGCCGTTGATGTCCTCGTAGGGCGAACCGATCGCGAGATCGGCGCAGCCGTCGAGGTCGGCGTCGTAGACCGCGAGGGAGTGGCCGAAGAGGTCGCCCGCCTCGGAGGGCCCGGCTGCCGCGGCCTCCTGGGTCAGTTCCAGGTTGCCCTTGCCGCCGCCGTACACGATGTGCACGACTCCGGCCTTGGAGACGCCGTTGGCGGTCGCCTCGGGGTCGGCGATCGCCGTGTCCCGGATGCCGTCCCCGTTGAAGTCCGATTCGGCCCCGGCGCATCCGGTGGCCGCGACGGCCGTGTGCACGAGGGGTGTCGGCCCTGCGGTCAGGGCCAGGGTGAGGGCCGTGGCCGTCAGGGCCCAGGCTCCTCTGGCGGCACGCCGCCTGGCCGCGCCGTGTGGCGCGGTTGTCGTTCTGCTCACGTGGCTGTCCCGTTTTCGTTGATCTCGAAGGCTCTGAGCGGCAGCCGGAAACCAGGAAGGAACAACGGAACGTGAAAGATGTGCGACACAGAGCGACATCGGCGCCGGTCAGAACGCGGACGTCAGCCCATCCCCCCGCTCGCCATGGACTCCCACCCGTGACAAGCCGCTATACAGAAAGCGTTGAGCCACATTGGCGTGAACCTGTCCGCTATGCAAGATCAGATGTCCGACATCAGGTGAACTCGCTCCCTAACGGATTGATCACGTCCGCAAAAAGGCCCCGCCCGGCACCTTTCGGTGCCGGGCGGGGCCGGGTCAAGCAGAAACCGCTGGTCAGGCTTCGGTCGGAGCCGAGACGGACGGGAGCGTCTGCTGCTCCGCCGCCGCGGTCTTCTTCGTCGCCCGCTTCGCCACGGTCTTCTTGGTCGTGGCCGCCTTCTTGGCGGTGCTCGTAGCGGCCTTCTTCGCCGCCGTCGCCTTCTTGGCGGTGGTGGCCTTCTTCGCCGCGGCCGCCTTCTTGGCCGGAGCCTTCTTGGCGGCCTTCTTCGCCGGGGCGGCCTCCACAGCCTCCCCGGACGGGGCCGCCTCCGGCTCGGGCTCGGGCTCGGCCTCCGTCACCGGGGCCTCGACGACCACCACGGCGGCCTCGGCCGCGCCGGCCGGGGAACCGGCCGGGGCGGTGGCCTTACGGGTGGCACGCCGGCGCGGACGGGCCGGCGCGGCCTCGGCCACGGGAGCCTCGACCACCTGCTCGGCGACGGGCTCCGGCTCGGCCTCGACCACGGCCTCGACGACGACCGGCTCCGGCTCCGGCACGGCGACCGGCTCCGGGGCCACCTCGGCCGCGGGGGCCGGGGCACCCGCCGGGGCGGTGGCCTTGCGGGTCGCACGGCGACGGGTGCGGCCCTTGGGGGCCTCCTCCACCACCGGCTCCGCGACGACCTCGACCGCGGCCTCCACCTCGGCGACGACCTCGGCGGCCGGCTCCAGGACGGTGTCGGCGGGCTCGGTCACCGGCTCGGCCTCGACCTCGACCTCGACGGCCGCGGGAGCCGCAGCCGCTGCCGGGGCCGGGACGACCGCACCGCGCGGGGCGCCCGCCGGGGCGGTCGCCTTGCGGGTGGCACGGCGACGGTTGCGGCGGCCGCTCAGGCCCGCCGCGGCCTCGGCCTCGGCCGGGCTGCTGTAGAGCTCCTCGCCCGCGACGAACTCCGGCTCCGGCAGCGCCACCGGCGCCGCGATCTCCGCGGCCACCTCGGCCTCGGACTCAAAGCCCTCCGCCTCGACCGTCTCGATCTCGTGGTCGTGCTGGTCGAACTCCGCGCGGCCGCCACGGCGCTTGGCGCGCTTGCCGCCGTTGCCACCGCCGCCGATCGCCGCCGGGGTCTCCATGTGCACGATGACACCGCGGCCGTTGCAGTGGACGCAGGTCTCGGAGAAGGACTCCAGCAGACCCTGGCCCACCCGCTTGCGGGTCATCTGGACCAGGCCCAGCGAGGTGACCTCGGCGACCTGGTGCTTCGTACGGTCGCGGCCCAGGCACTCCAGCATGCGCCGCAGCACCAGGTCGCGGTTGGACTCCAGGACCATGTCGATGAAGTCGATGACGACGATGCCACCGAGGTCGCGCAGCCGCAGCTGGCGCACGATCTCCTCGGCCGCCTCCAGGTTGTTCCTGGTGACGGTCTCCTCGAGGTTGCCGCCCTGACCGGTGAACTTGCCGGTGTTGACGTCGATGACGATCATCGCCTCGGTCTTGTCGATCACAAGCGAGCCGCCCGAGGGCAGCCACACCTTGCGGTCGAGCGCCTTGGCGAGCTGCTCGTCGATCCGGTACGTCGCGAAGACGTCGACCTCGGAGGTCCAGCGCGACAGCCGGTCGGCCAGGTCCGGGGCCACGTGCGAGACGTAACCGTGGATGGTCTCCCAGGCGCCGTCACCGCTGACGATGACCTTCGAGAAATCCTCGTTGAAGATGTCGCGCACGACGCGGACCGTCATGTCCGGCTCGCCGTACAGCAGGCTCGGCGAAGAGGTCGTGATCTGCTTCGACTTCTTCTGGATGTCCTCCCACTGGGCCTGCAGACGCTCGACGTCGCGGCGCAGCTCGTCCTCGCTCGCACCCTCGGCGGCGGTGCGCACGATGACGCCCGCGTCCTCGGGGACGATCTTCTTGAGGATGGTCTTCAGACGCGCGCGCTCGGTGTCGGGCAGCTTGCGGCTGATACCGGTCATCGAGCCCTCGGGCACGTACACCAGGTAGCGGCCGGGCAGCGAGACCTGGCTGGTCAGGCGGGCGCCCTTGTGGCCGATCGGGTCCTTGGTGACCTGCACGAGGACCGACTGGCCGGACTTCAGGGCGGACTCGATGCGACGCGGCCCGTTGGCCATGCCGAGCGCCTCGAAGTTGACCTCACCGGCGTACAGGACGGCGTTGCGGCCCTTGCCGATGTCGATGAAGGCGGCCTCCATGGACGGCAGCACGTTCTGGACCTTGCCCAGGTAGACGTTGCCGACGTACGAGGTGGCCTCTTCCTTGTTGACGTAGTGCTCGACGAGCACGTTGTCTTCCAGGACGCCGATCTGGGTGCGCTCGCCGGACTGGCGGACGACCATCACGCGCTCGACGGCCTCGCGGCGGGCCAGGAACTCGGCCTCCGTGATGATCGGCACGCGGCGGCGGCCCTGCTCGCGGCCCTCGCGGCGGCGCTGCTTCTTCGCCTCCAGGCGGGTCGAGCCCTTGATGGACTGGACCTCGTCGGACGGCTCGGCCTCCTTGCGGGCCGGGCGGGGCTCGCGGACCTTGACGACCGTACGGACACCCTCCTCGTCGCCCGCTTCGGCGGTGACGTCGCCGGGCTCACCGCTGCGGCGGCGACGACGGCGGCGACGACGGCTGGAGCTGGAGCCGAGGGCGGCCTCCTCGGCCTCCTCGTCCTCTTCCTCCTCGGCCTCCTCGGCCTCCTGCTCGGCGGCCTCGGCCTCTTCCTCGGCGGACTCGTCGAGGTCTGCGGCCTCGCCGCGACGGCGGCGACGGCCACCGCGACGGCGACGGCGCGACGGGCGCTCGCCCGACTCGTCGCCCTCTTCGAACTCGGCGGCCTCTTCCTCGAGCTCGGCCTCGGGCTCTTCCTCTTCCGCGAGCACCTCGGGGAGGGAGACGGGCGCGGTCTCGGCGACGGGCGCGGCCTCGGCGGCGCCACGGCCGCGGCGGCGGCGACGGCCGGCCGGCTGCGGGGCGGGGGCGGCCTCGGCCTCGACGACCTCGGCTTCGAGCTCCTCCTCCTCGAGCTCCTCCTCCGGGGCGGCGGCGCGCGCTGCGGCCGCGGCCATGGCGGCGGTCTCCGGGGTCTGGAACATCGGCTCGGCGAAGACCGGGGCCTGGAAGGTGGCCACGGCGGGACGCGCGGCGCGGCGGGCGGCCCGGGCGGGCGCCGGGGCGGCGGGCGCCTCGGGCTCGGCGGCGGGCTGCGCGGGGGCGGCCGCGGCGGTGGAACGGGTGGCGCGACGGCGGCCGCCGCGCTTCGGGGAGTCCAGCGCGTCGGCGACGGTGAAGGTCCGGGTGGCGGCCTTGGGGGCCTCCTCCACGACGGGGGCCTCGACGGCAGGCTCTTCGACGACCGGGGCAGCCTCGGTGACCGGCGCGGCCACGGCGCGGGTGGCACGGCGACGGGCACGCGGGGCCGGAGCGGCGGGCTCCTCGGCAACCGGGGCGGCGGGCTCCTCGACGACGACCGGCGCGGCCTCGGTCACCGGCGCGGCCACGGCACGCGTCGCACGGCGACGGGCACGCGGGGCCGGAGCGGCGGGCTCCTCGGCAACCGGGGCGGCGGCCTCCTCGACAGCGACCGGCGCGGCCTCGGTCACCGGCGCGGCCACGGCACGCGTCGCACGGCGACGGGCACGCGGGGCCGGAGCGGCAGGCTCCTCGGCCACGGGCGCCTCGACGGGCGCCTCCACGACGGCCTCGGCCGCAGCGGCCTCCGCGACCGGCGCGGCCACGGCACGCGTCGCACGGCGACGGGCACGCGGGGCCGGAGCGGCGGGCTCCTCGGCAACCGGGGCGGCGGCGGCCGGAGCCTCCACCACGATGGGGGCGGCCTCGGTCACCGGCGCGGCCACGGCACGGGTCGCACGGCGGCGCGGGCGGGCGGGAGCGGCGGCGTCAGGAGCGGCCTCCGCGGCGGGCGCGGCGGCGGCCTCGGTCACCGGAGCGGTCTCGGCGGCGGTCGCACCGGGCGGACCGGCGGGGCGGGAAGCGGCGCGGCGACGCCTGCGCGGGGGCAGGTTGTCGCTCGGGCTGTTGTTGTTGGTGGGGTCGTTCTCGATGTTGGGCATTGCGGGCGGTTCTCCCGTCACGCTCCCGGGCGCCGCGGCTGACATCCGGTCCGGCGCGGCTCCGCGTGAGAACGCGAAGCCGGCCTCCGGGGCGCGTTCGCCACACGGGAGCTGTAGTCCATGGCCGCCGGTTCCGTACGTGATGTCCGTACGGCCTGGCGGAAGTCTTCAGGTCTGTGCGCGGCCCGACCCAGGTGGCTCCCGAGTACCAGGGCTGCGCGACGACGACGATCCCTACGCGGCGGGACCTTCCGGCGCCTTCGCGTCGGCGGCTACGGCGGCCGTGGGTGGGGCGGCCGTGACAGCCTCGCGGTCGGGCGCGAGCGGGTCGGTCACCGTGCCGGACTCCTCGTCGAAGAGCCCCTGCGCCAGCCTGGTCACCGCAGAGGGGACCGGCGGCGCCAGGTCGGCCACAGCTCGGAGACCGGACAGGACGTCGTCGGGTCGCACGGCAGGTGTCAAATGCCGAACAACCAGCCGCAGTATCGCACAGGCACTGTCCAGCGGCCTATCACCAGCGAAAGGAAGCGCCTCGAGGCTGACGACGGCGCCACGCGTGTCGAAGGTCCGCATGCCGTTCTTGGTCCGTCGCTGCACCTCCACCGTCTCGGCGGCGAGAAAGGCCTCCACGGCCCGCTCGGCCTCTGCGAGCTCCACGCCGTCCAGGCGCAGCTCCCACACGGAGGCGGTCAGCCGGTCCGCGAGGCCGGAGGTACGGGCCTCGACGGCGTCGATGATGTCGAGGCCGGCCGGCATCGACTCGTCGAGCAGCTCACGGAGCTTCTCGGGATCGCGGGCCTCGGCGAGACCGATCTCCAGGTACTCGGCCTCACTGCCGGTCCCGGTCGGGGCCGCGTTCGCGTACGAGACGCGCGGGTGCGGGGTGAAGCCGGCCGAGTACGCCATGGGCACCTCGGCGCGGCGCAGGGCGCGCTCGAACGCGCGCTGGAAGTCACGGTGGCTGGTGAACCGGAGGCGTCCGCGCTTGGTGTAGCGCAGTCGGATGCGCTGCACCACCGGTGCGGGAGGCGGGCCTTCGGGCTGTCGCTTGCCCAGTGGTTCTTCTCCTTGTGCGGGGCTCCGCGGCTCGCGCGTCGCCCTGAGGTCTGTCGACCCGCTCCGGCTCACCCCTGCCATTGGCGCAGGGAGATCTCGTCAGCGGGTGCCGCGTCGGCGGCTGTCGTACTACCCAGAGTACGCGCCCGTGACCTCGCCGGTTCCCGCGGAGGAGTACTGAACAGCACCTGCCGCACCTCGGCCCGAGCCTCCCGCACCGCGGCGCGGGAGGTCCGCCACACCTCGCGGACGGCGTGCCCGACAGGAGTGGCCACCTGCCGGTACACCCAGGCGGAGGGCCGCGCGACGAGCCCGCGCCACAACCACACGATCCCCCGCCCGAGCGCCCGGCTGACCCGCCCGGCAAGGTGCCACGCGCTGACCGCCAGCCGTCCGAGCGGCATGAGCACATACACGTACAGCCCCCGCCCGACCGGCACGAGCACGTACCTCCACAGCCCCACCCACGGCCACACGAACACGGCCTTGAACGCACGCGGCACGAACCACGCGACCCCACGCCCGACGGGCGTCAACACGTACGCGTACAGTCCGCGCCCGGCAGGCGCGAGCACGTACCGGTACGCGCCGACCGCCCCGGGCCGCACGACGTACCGCCACAGCGCAACCCAAGGCCAGACGGACACGGCCCGACCGAGCCACGCGGCCGCGACCCCCATTCCCCGCCCGAGCCAGGCCAGCCCGTGACCGACGGGCACGAGCACGTACCTCCACAACCCCACCCACGGCCACACGAACACGGCCGTGAACACACGCGGCACCAACCACGCCACCCCGTGCCCGACGGGAGTCAGTACGTACGCGTACACCCGGGCCGCCAGCCAGGCGACCGCCCGGGCCGGCGGAAGGATCAGGTACAGGTACGCGGCGACGACCAGCCATACGACGGCAGCCGCGACGGGCTTGAGCAGGTACCGGAGCAGCGCACTGCCTCCGGGCACCAGCACGTAGCGCCACAGGCCGACCCACGGCCACACGAACAGCGCCATGGCCAGTGCCCACCCGAGCCACGCCACCCCCTTGGCCAGCGGCAGGAGCAGGTAGCGTCCGATCCCGCGCAGGGCCCAGGCGATCCCGTCGCCCAGGGGCCGCAGCAGGTACGTCCCGACGGCCCGCCACAACCACACGACCCCGTGCCCGACAGGGCGGAGCACATACGCGCCCAAGGCCCAGCCCAACCACAGGATCCCCCGCCCGACCGGATCCAGGACGTGCGCGCGCACGGCCCGCCCCAGCCAGGCCAGCCCCTGCCCGACCGGCACGAGCACGTACCGCCACAGCCCCACCCACGGCCAGACGAACACCAGCTTCAGCAGCGCGACCGCCGCCCACCCGAGCCCGCGCAGCACCGGCCGAACGGCACGCTCGTAGAACCAGCCCAGCCCCCGCCCCACCGGCCCGACCACGCGCCGGTTCAGCATCCGCCCGAAGACGACGAGCAGGTCCCAGGCCACCCGTACGGGCAGTATGACCAGCACGGCCACGATCTTCACGGGTATCCGGACGACCCCGACGAGGCACCCCTCGCCCTGCGGCGCCGACTGCGTCTTCTCCAGGTCCATGCCGCTAGAGACACGCCGCAGCCCCGCATCGTTGCGCCCGGACCCGTTTCAGTCGGCTGACGCCCGGCGCGGGACGCGTGCCGCGACCTCGACCAGCGCCGCGTTCACCGTGTCTTCAACCGTTTGGGTGCCGAGCGCCTCGGCGGCCAACGCCAACACTTCCTCATCCACCGGCCCCGGGCTCGAAACCAACCTCTAGAAACGCCGATGCCCCCTGCCTCGGCAGGGGGCATCGGCACGATGTCACGACTTCTGGGAGTCGCCCACCACGCTCAGCGGCAGCAGCTTCTTGCCCGTCGGGCCGATCTGGATGCTCGTCGAGAGCTGCGGACACACGCCACAATCGAAGCACGGCGTCCAGCGGCAGTCGTCGACCTCGGTCTCGTCGAGGGCGTCCTGCCAGTCCTCCCAGAGCCAGTCCTTGTCGAGGCCGGAGTCCAGGTGGTCCCAGGGCAGGACCTCCTCGTACGTGCGCTCGCGGGTCGTGTACCAGGCCACGTCCACGCCGTACGCCGGCAGCGTCTTCTCCGCCGCCTCCATCCAGCGGTCGTACGAGAAGTGCTCGCGCCAGCCGTCGAAGCGGCCGCCCGACTCGTAGACCGCGCGGATCACGTCGCCGATGCGGCGGTCGCCGCGGGAGAGGAGGCCCTCGACGATGCCCGGCTTGCCGTCGTGGTAGCGGAAGCCGATGGAGCGGCCGTACTTCTTGTCGCCGCGGATCTTGTCGCGGAGCTTGCCCAGGCGGGCGTCCGTCTCCTCGGCCGACAGCTGCGGGGCCCACTGGAAGGGGGTGTGCGGCTTGGGGACGAAGCCGCCGATGGAGACGGTGCAGCGGATGTCGTTCTGGCCCGACACCTCGCGGCCCTTGGCGATGACGTTGACCGCCATGTCGCCGATCTGGAGCACGTCCTCGTCGGTCTCGGTCGGCAGGCCGCACATGAAGTACAGCTTCACCTGGCGCCAGCCGTTGCCGTACGCGGTGGCGACGGTGCGGATCAGGTCCTCTTCCGAGACCATCTTGTTGATGACCTTGCGCATGCGCTCGGAGCCGCCCTCGGGGGCGAAGGTGAGGCCCGAGCGGCGGCCGTTGCGGGTCAGCTCGTTCGCCAGGTCCACGTTGAAGGCGTCCACGCGGGTCGAGGGGAGCGAGAGGCCCACCTTGTCGTCCGTGTAGCGGTCCGCGAGGCCCTTGGCGATGTCCGCGATCTCGGTGTGGTCCGCCGAGGAGAGGGACAGGAGGCCGACCTCCTCGAAGCCCGTGGCCTTGAGCCCGCGCTCCACCATCTCGCCGATGCCGGTGATGCTTCGCTCCCGCACGGGGCGCGTGATCATGCCGGCCTGGCAGAAGCGGCAGCCGCGGGTGCAGCCGCGGAAGATCTCCACGGACATCCGCTCGTGGACGGTCTCGGCGAGCGGGACCAGGGGCTGCTTGGGGTACGGCCACTCGTCGAGGTCCATGACCGTGTGCTTGGACACCCGGTAGGGGACGCCGGACTTGTTCGGGGCGACGCGCGCGATGCGGCCGTCCGGCAGGTAGTCGACGTCGTAGAAGCCCGGCACGTAGACCTGGCCGGTCTTGGCCAGGCGGAAGAGGACTTCCTCACGCCCGCCCGGCCGCCCCTCGGCCTTCCAGGTGCGGATGATCTCGGTCATGTCGAGGACGGCCTGCTCGCCGTCGCCGATGACCGCGCAGTCGATGAAGTCCGCGATCGGCTCGGGGTTGAAGGCCGCGTGGCCGCCCGCGAGGACGATCGGGTGGTCGACCGTGCGGTCCTTGGACTCCAGCGGGATGCCCGCGAGGTCCAGGGCCGTGAGCATGTTGGTGTAGCCCAGCTCCGTGGAGAAGGACAGGCCGAACACGTCGAAGGCCGACACGGGGCGGTGGCTGTCCACGGTGAACTGCGGCACCTTGTGCTCGCGCATCAGTTCTTCGAGGTCGGGCCAGACGCTGTAGGTGCGCTCGGCGAGGACGCCCTCGCGCTCGTTGAGCACTTCGTACAGGATCATGACGCCCTGGTTGGGCAGCCCGACTTCGTACGCGTCCGGGTACATGAGAGCCCAGCGGACGTCGCAGGACTCCCACGGCTTCACGGTGGAGTTGAGCTCACCACCGACGTACTGGATGGGCTTCTGCACATGCGGAAGCAGGGCCTCAAGCTGAGGGAAGACCGACTCGGCCATCACGCGACTTTCGTGAAGCGGGCAGGGGGCAGCTATCTAGCGTACCCCGAGGCTCGGCCGCCCCCACCCACATGATCATCCCAGTGCGGTCCGCAGCTCCTGCTTCGAGGCGGCGGCCCAAATGCCCGGAAGCTCCCGTTCCCGGCACTCGGCGATGGCTTCCTCGCGGGCGTACAGCACGCCCCAGGTGAAGGCCGACTCCCCGCCGCCCGCCGCCTGGGCGCCGATGCCGCGCAGGGCTTCGCGGGCCACCACGCTGTCCTGGTGGTCGCCGAGCAGGGTCTGGACCTCCTTCATGGACTTCGCCAGGCGCTTGGCCGGCTTCCCGAGGGCGGGCACGGCCGCCTCCGCCGCGTACCGGGCGCGTTTGGCGGCCTTGCGGGCCTCGTGCAGGGCCAGGTCGCGTTCGTGCCCGGGGTCCAGGGCGAGGGCGGCGCCGACCCGGCCGGCGAGGCGCTCGTAGTCGTGGAGCACCGCCTCGGGCAGGGCCTCCCGGGCGGGGGCCGCGGCGGGCTTCAGCAGGGGCGGCTCGGCGAGCAGGGCGTCGAGGGCGTCGAGCAGGGCCAGGTAGCGCGGGCTGTCGAGCGCGGCCAGGGCGCGGCGCCTGGAGCCGGAGCGGCGTGTGGTGTTCCACACGCGCAGCCGGGCGCGGACGGGGCCGAGCTGCAGGGTGCGCGGGAGCTCGTCGAGGCGGGTGCGGATCCGCTCCAGCAGCACTTCCTGGTCGCGGTCGACGCCGAGCTCGGCGGCCAGCCAGCGCAGCTCCTCGCCGAGGGGGTCGGTGGCGGAGCGGTCGAGGAGCCCCCGGTGGGTCTTGAAGGCGCTGCGCATCCGGCGGGAGGCGACGCGCATCTGGTGGACGGAGTCGGGCAGGTCCCGGCGGACGGCCGGGTCCTGGGCGATCAGGGCGTCGAGCTGTTCGCGCAGGTACGCGAGCACGTGCGCGCCGGCAGTGCCGTCACCGGGACCGGCCGCGGGCGGCTTGGCGGGGGGCGCGGCGTCGGTCTCGACGAGGGCGCGGGCGAGCTTCGAGGGGGCGTCGGAAACCCGGAGCCCGGCCTTGCGGAAGGTCTTCTCGACGGCGTCGAGCAGTGCGGGGTCAACGCCGTCGGCGAGTTCCACCTCGACCTCGGTCCAGGCCGCGGCGGCCCCGCCCCGCTCGGCGCGGACGGTGTCGGTGCTCAGTTCGGCGAGCAGGGCTCCGTCGGCGTCGAGGAGGTGGCTGACCTTGCGTGAGGAGAGGAGCCTGACCTGCGGTTCCAGTTCCTGGTCGCGTACGCGGGAGCGCAGCAGGGCGGCCAGCGGGCGGGGGACGGTGTCGCTGAGGGGGGTGGCGATCTCGTCGCGCACGCCCGGGGAGACGGGCAGTTTGAGGTGCCAGCCCGCGTCGGCGCCGCCGGTCCGGCGGCGCAGGGTGAGCCCGTCGGCGGCGAGCCGCTGGTCGGGGGTGTCGTAGTAGACGGCGTCGAGGTCGACGGTGCCCTGGTCGGAGACGGCCGCGATCGCGGCCGTGCCCGTCAGGTCCGGTAGCCCGCGCCGTGCGCCCTTGGCCTTGATGAACTCGAATTTCCGCTCGATCTCGCGCTTCGTGTCCGCCATGGTTCGAACGTAGTCCTGAACGGATCACGTCGGCAGGGTGAACGGCGGATCAGGCCGAGATCAGGCTGACAAAGGACGCTGCACCTTGATCGACTGGAGCAGCCCGATGGCCACCCACACGGCGAACATGGACGAGCCTCCGTACGAGACGAAGGGCAGCGGAAGGCCGGCCACCGGCATGATCCCGAGGGTCATCCCGATGTTCTCGAAGGACTGGAAGGCGAACCAGGCGATGATCCCGGCGCACACGATGGTCCCGTAGAGCTCGGTGGTCTCGCGGGCGATCATGCAAGCCCGCCAGAGCACGACGCCGAGCAGGAAGAGGATCAGCCCGGCCCCGAGGAAGCCCAGCTCCTCCCCCGCGACGGTGAAGACGAAGTCGGTCTGCTGCTCGGGGACGAACTGGCCGGTGGTCTGGGAGCCCTTGAAGAGGCCCGAGCCGGTCAGGCCGCCGGAGCCGATCGCGATGCGCGCCTGGTTGGTGTTGTAGCCGACGCCGGCGGGGTCGAGCTCGGGGTTGGCGAAGGCGGCGAAGCGGTTGATCTGGTACTCGTCGAGGACGCCGAGCTGCCAGATCAGGATGGCCCCGGCCGCGCCGGAGCCGATCAGGCCGAGCACCCAGCGGTTGGATGCGCCGGAGGCCAGCAGCACGCCGAGGACGATGACGACCATGACCATGACGGAGCCGAGGTCGGGCATCAGCATGACGATGCCCATGGGGGCGGCGGCCAGGCACAGGGCCTTGACGACGGTGCGGTGGTCGGGGTGGACGAGGTCGCCCGCGTCCACCCGGGCGGCCAGCAGCATCGCCATGACCAGGATGATCGTGATCTTCACGAACTCGGAGGGCTGGAGGGAGAATCCGCCGCCGATCACGATCCACGCGTGGGCGCCGTTGATGGTCGCGCCGAGCGGGGTGAGCACGGCGATGATCAGCAGCAGGGAGAGCCCGTACAGGACCGGCACGGCGCCGCGCAGCGTGCGGTGGCCCAGCCAGATGGTGCCGATCATCAGCACGAGGCCGATGCCGGTGTTCAGGGCGTGGCGGGCCAGGAAGTAGTACGGGTCTCCCTGGTTCAGCGTGGTCCTGTTGCGGGTCGCCGACCACACCAGCAGGGCGCCGATGAAGGACAGCGCGAGGGCGGACAGGAGTATCGGCCAGTCGAGCCGGCGCACCACGGAGTCGCGGGCGGTGAGCTTGGCCATCGCCCCGCGCTCGGGCGCGTACCGGGAGACGGAGAACTTGTTGGCGGTCTGCATGTCTGTTTCGGTCCTCAGTCGTGCCATGCGGGGCGCGCGGCCGGCGGGCCGGCGAGCGCGGGCGGTGCCAGTTCCTCCGGGGACGGCGGCACGTACGGCCGGATCTCGGGGGAGTCGATGGAGCCGTCGGGGCGGATCCTGGGCAGTTTCGTCTCGGGTCCCAGCAGCAGGGCCTTCTTGACGTCCTGCTTGCCGGCCATGTCGAGGCCGTAGATGGCGTTGTAGATGTTGCGGACGGCGGGGCCGGAGGCTCCGGAGCCGGTGCCGCCCTGGGAGATCGTCATGACGATGGTGAAGTCGTCGGTGTAGGTGGCCAGCCAGGAGGTGGTCTGCTTGCCGTAGACCTGGGCGGTGCCGGTCTTGGCCCGCATCGGGATCTTGTCCAGCGGCCAGCCGCCGAACCGCCAGGCGGCGGTGCCGCCGGGCTCGACGACCATGCGCAGGCCCTTGTCGAGGTTGGCGATGGTCTGGGCGTCGATCGGCAGCCGGCCGTGGGCCTGGGGCTTGATCATCTCGATGTGCTTGCCGTCGGGGCTGATGACGGCCTTGCCGACGGTGGGGTTGAAGAGGGTGCCGCCGTTGCTGATGGCGGAGTAGGCGGTGGCCATCTGGATGGGGGTGACGAGGACGTCGCCCTGCCCGATGGCGAAGTTGATGCTGTCGAACGCCTTGAGCTGGTTGCCTTCGAGACAGCTCTCGTAGGCGATCTGCTCGACGTAGGTGCCGCCCTTCTTGCCCTGCTTGCACCAGGAGTCCTTGTTGGCCGCCCAGAAGTTCTTCTTCCACTGGCGGTCGGGGATGCGGCCGGTGACCTCGTTCGGCAGGTCGATCCCGGTCTCCGAGCCGAGCCCGAACTCGCGGGCGGTGCGGTAGAACCAGTCGTGGGCGTCCTTCTTGGGCTTGAGGCCTCCGTCGCGCTGCCACTCCTTGTGCCCGAGGGCGTAGAAGACGGTGTTGCAGGAGAACTTGAGCGCCTCGGCAAGGGTGATGGGGCCGTGCCCCTTGGACTCGAAGTTCGCGAAGCTGCGGTTGCCCATGCTGTAGGAGGCGCTGCAGTTGTACTTGTCGTCGAAGGCGTAGCCGGCGCGGACGGCCGCGCTCGCCGACACCACCTTGAAGATGGAGCCCGCGGGGGCCTGGCCCTGGATGGCCCGGTTGAGCAGCGGGTAGTTGGACTTCTGGCTGGTGAGACTGGCGTAGTCCTTGGCGGAGATGCCGCCAACCCAGGAGTTGGGGTCGTAGTCGGGCTGGGAGGCCATCGCGACGACCCGCCCGGTCTTGGCCTCCATGACGACGACGGCGCCCGAGTCGGCCTCGTACTTGCGGCCGGTGATCTTGTCGGTCTCGTTGCGGACGGTCTTCATCGCCTGCTGGAGCTCGTACTCGGCGACGGACTGGACCCGGGCGTCGATGCTGGTGACGAGCGTGGATCCGGCCACGCCCGGGTCGGACTGGGTCTGGTGCATGACCCGGCCGAGGTTGTCGACCTCGTACGAGGTGACCTGCGCCTTGCCGCGCAGCTGCCGGTCGTACGTCCGCTCGATCCCGGAGCGGCCGACCTGGTCGGAGCGCAGGTGCGGCGAGTCGGTGTCCTTGGCCTTCTGGATCTCCTCGTCGGTGACCGGGGAGAGGTAGCCGAGCACCTGCGCGGTGCGGGCCCCGCCGGGGGCCGGGTAGCGGCGGACGGCGGTGGGCTCCGCCGTGATGCCGGGGAACTCCTCCGGGCGTTCGCGGAGCTGCAGCGCCTGCTGCGTGGTGGCTTCGAGGGTGATCGGGATCGGCTGGTAGGGCGAACCGTTCCAGCAGGGCGCGGGGGTCTCGGAGTCGCAGAGGCGGACCTTCTCCATGACCTGCTTGGGCGTCATGTCCAGGACGTCGGCGAGGCGGGTCATGACCCCCTTGCCCCGGTCCTTCATCTTCATCAGGGCCGTGCGGCTGGCGGAGACGACCAGGCGGGTCTCGTTGTCGGCGAGCGGCACCCCGCGGGCGTCGAGGACCGCCCCGCGCACCGCGGGCTGGACGACCCGCTGGACGTGGTTGCTCTTCGCCTCGTCGTAGTACTCCTGGCCGTTGCGGATCTGGAGGTACCAGAGGCGGCCGCCGAGGGTGATGAACATCGAGAGGACGAGCACCTGGATCATGATGAGCCGGATCTGCACCCGGGAGGTGCGGCCGGTCTCCGGAATGTTGGTCACGCCTGCTCCTCCCTACAGCTTTTTGATCTTCACACCCTTGACGGCCTTGACGCCCTTTATGCGGCCGGCCTTGTTGGCGCGGGAGCGTGCGGTCTTCAGGCGCAGGCCGCCGCGCTGGCTGCCGATGCGCAGGCCGGTGCCGCCGGCCAGCCAGCCGGCGGAGACGTCGGCGGCCTTGTTGGCGGGGCCGCCTCCGGCCTCGACGGCCATCGGGTCGTTCTCCGCGCGCCGGGCCAGCGCCATGACGAACGGCACGGTGAACGGCGCGAGCAGCAGGTCGTAGAGGGTCGCGGTGAACAGCAGCCCGGTCAGGCCCACGTGGCGGGCGGCGGTGTCGCCGACGAGGGCGCCCACGCCCGCGTAGAGCAGGGTGGAGCCGATCGCGGCGGCCACGACGGTGAGCATGGGGCCCCAGGCGGAACGGAACCGCCCGTTGTCGGGGCGGACCAGGCCGACCATGTAGCCGATGGCGCACAGGACGAGCGCGTACCGCCCGGCGGCGTGGTCGGCGGGCGGGGCGAGGTCGGCGAGGAGGCCGGCGGCGAAGCCGATGAGGGCGCCGCTGACGTGCCCGTACACGAGTGCGAGGGCGACGACGGTGAGCAGCACCAGGTCGGGTACGGCGCCGGGCAGTTGGAGCCGGCCCAGGACGGAGACCTGGACGACGAGGGCGACCACGATGAGCGTGGCCGCGAGCAGGATCCGGTTGAAGCGCATGGGCGGTCTGCTCCTACTCGTCTTCCGGCTTGGCGGGCACGGTGGCGGACGACGACGGGGTGACCGTGACGGTGACGGTCGGGGTGGGCTTGACTTCGGGCTTGGGCGGCAGGACGGCGTCGCGAGGGTCCTCGCGCGGCGGCATGACGACGACGCCGACGATGTCCAGGCGGGAGAAGCCGACGAAGGGACGCACCCAGACGGTGCGGGTCAGGTCGCCGCGGGAGGAGTCGACCTTGACGACCTCGCCGATCGGCACGCCCGGCACGAAGGGCTTGTTGCCGCGCGAGCCGAAGGTGACGAGCCGGTCGCCGGGGTTGACCTTGGCCTTGCCGTTGAGCATCTGCACGGACAGGGCGCGGTCGCCCTGTCCGGTGGCGAAGCCGAGCTCGCCGGTCTTCTCCAGGCGGGTGCCGACGGTGAAGTCGGGGTCGTTGGCGAGGACGACGGTGGCGGTGTCGGGGCCGACGGTGGTGACGCGGCCGACGAGGCCGTCCCCGTTGAGGACGGTCATGTCGCGCTCGATGCCGTCCCTGCTGCCGGCGTCGATGGTGACGGTCCAGGAGAAGCCCTGGGCCGCTCCTATGGCGATGACCTCGGCGCCCTTGATGCCGTACTGTCCGGCGCCCGCGCGCTTGAGCATCTCGTCGAGTTCGCGGATCCGGCTGCGGGTCTGGTCGTCGCTGCCGAGCTTGGCCTTCAGCGCCGCGTTCTCCCGCTCCAGCGTGGCGATGCGGTTGTGCCGGCTCCCGGAGTCCCGTACGGCCCCTATGGCGTTGGCGACCGGGTCGACGGCCGTCGCCACGCCCTTCTCGACGGGGCCGAAGACCGCTGCGGCGGCCTGCCGGGCACCGTCGACCGGCGACTCCTCGCCTGCCCTGATGTCCACCGTGATCAGTGCGAACGCGATGGCGATCAGAAGCACCAGGAGCAGCCGGCTTTCTCGTGTGTCCCTCACGTGCGGCGGCCGTGCCTTCCTCGTCGAAATTCTCTTTTGCCTGTATATCAACGATCCGCCGCACGGGCCCGGTAGCACCCGTACGGCGGATCCTTGTGTGTCCGCATGGCCCCTCCGGCTGGGGAGGGGTGTGTGTCAGCGACGGATCAGCGACGGGGCTGGGCGTCGAGGACCTGCTGGAGGGCCTCGAACTCCTCGACGCACTTGCCGGAGCCGAGCGCCACGGAGTCGAGCGGGTCCTCGGCGATGTGGATGGGCATGCCCGTCTCACGGCGCAGCCGCTCGTCGAGGCCGCGCAGCAGGGCGCCGCCGCCGGTCAGGACGATGCCGCGGTCCATGATGTCGCCGGACAGCTCCGGCGGGCACTTGTCGAGGGTGGTCTTGACGGCGTCGACGATGGCGTTGACGGGCTCCTCGATGGCCTTGCGCACCTCGGCGGCCGAGATGACGACCGTCTTGGGCAGGCCGGAGACCAGGTCGCGGCCGCGGATCTCGGTGTGCTCGTCCTTGTCGAGGTCGTACGCCGACCCGATGGTGATCTTGATCTGCTCGGCGGTCCGCTCACCGAGGAGGAGCGAGTACTCCTTCTTGATGTGCTGGATGATCGCGTTGTCGAGCTCGTCGCCGGCCACCCGGATGGACTGCGCCGTGACGATTCCGCCGAGGGAGATGACGGCGACCTCGGTGGTGCCGCCGCCGATGTCCACGACCATGTTGCCGGTGGCCTCGTGGACGGGCAGGCCCGAGCCGATGGCGGCGGCCATGGGCTCTTCGATGATGTGCACCTGGCGGGCGCCGGCCTGCGTGGACGCCTCGATGACGGCGCGCCGCTCGACTCCCGTGATGCCGGAGGGCACGCAGACCACGACGCGCGGGCGGGCCAGGTAGCGGCGCTTGTGGATCTTGAGGATGAAGTAGCGGAGCATGCGCTCCGTGATCTCGAAGTCGGCGATCACGCCGTCCTTGAGGGGCCTTACGGCGACGATGTTGCCGGGCGTGCGCCCGATCATCTTCTTCGCCTCGGAGCCGACCGCGAGGATTCCACCGGTGTTCGTGTTGATGGCGACCACGGACGGCTCGTTCAGGACGATCCCCCGGCCCCTCACGTACACCAGCGTGTTGGCGGTCCCGAGGTCGATCGCCATGTCACGGCCGATGAACGACATGTTGTTCCCCTTGTTCCCCATGAGGAGCGTCTGGCCTTCCAGTTGATAGCGGCTGCTGTCAGGTCGGCGAGTGGGTGTGTGGGTGGAGGCCCCATCGTAGTGCCGCGAGTACGGAGACCGCGCGACGGGACCCCGGCAATCCCGCCGGATCGGAAACCCGTCCCTTAGTGGTGACGACGGGTCTTGCCCACGCGTTCCCGCTCACGCCCCGAAATACCGAAGGGCGACCGAAATTACTTCGGTCGCCCCAGGTCATGAGCGCTATTTGGCTGATGTCTCGTCAGGAAAGAGTGCTCAGAGGGAGGGGAAGAAGAGCTTCAGTTCTCGCTCCGCGGACTCCTCGGAGTCCGAGGCGTGGATCAGGTTCTCCCGGACGATGGTGCCGAAGTCCCCCCGGATGGAGCCGGGCGCGGCGGCGATCGGGTCAGTGGGTCCGGCCAGCTGGCGGACACCCTCGATCGCGCGTTCCCCTTCGACCACCAGGACGACGACCGGGCCACTGGCCATGAAGCCCATCAGGGGCTCGTAGAACGGCTTGCCCTTGTGCTCGCCGTAGTGCGCCTCGAGGGTCTCCGTGTCCAGCGTGCGCAGCTCCAGGGCGGGGATGGTCCAGCCGGCCTTCCGCTCGATGCGGCCGATGATCTCGCCGATCAGGCCGCGCCGGACGGCGTCGGGCTTGAGGATGACGAGGGTGCGCTGGGTCATGTTGGGGCTCCTTGCGGCATACGGGTGCGGTAGGACGAATCTACAGGGCCATACGGGCCCGCCGGCCCGCCGAGGCCGCCCTTCGCAGGCCGAGCCGGGCCGGCTGGCCGGACAGGGCAACGAGCAGGCAGGACAAGGTGGCCGCCCTGGCCGGCGCGGGCCGGGCAGGGCGGGTGGGGCGAGTGGGCCGGGGTGGGGGTCCGCAGGAGGGTCCCCGCAGGACGAGCGCGCAACCGCCCTCGCGCATCTCGCGGTGCCCGCAGGCGCGAGGACGAGGAGACACTCCGGAGGGCCGCCGCCCCACCCGGCGGGCCCCGCCCCGGGCAGGCGTGCCCGGCCGGGCGGGCAGCCGGGTAGGCGCGGGGGTCCGGTGGTCGGCATCTTGCGCGGACCGCAGGTCACACCGCGGGGTCCTCCGCCATGGCCGCCCAGCGGGCCTTCGCCGCGTCGACCTTCCGGCCGTAGTGCACCGAGCACCACCACAGCCCCGCGAACACCGCGCCGAGGAAGAACATCGTCGGGACGACGAACCCGCTCGCGACGAGGCCGATCTGCAGCGCCCAGCCCAGCTGGACCGCCCCGGGACGCGACAGCATCCCGCACAGCAGTACCGAGAGCAGCATCGCGACCCCGCACACCGTCCAGACCGTGGCCTGCGTCAGGTCCGGGTCCTTCATCGCGACCAGCCCCAGGAAGCCGATCACGAAGAACTCGCCGATCAGCGTGCTCGCACACAGCGTGCGCATCCTCAGCCCCTCTTCAGCAGCAGGCGGGCCTCGCCCACCGTGATCACGGAACCGGTCACCAGGACCCCGGCCCCTCCGAACTCGGCCTCTTCCTCCGCCAGGGTGATCGCCGCCTCCAGGGCGTCGTCCAGCCGCGGCTCCACCTGCACCCGGTCCCCGCCGAAGACCTCGACCGCGACGGCGGCCAGCTCGTCCGCGTCCATCGACCGGTGGCTGGAGTTCTGCGTGACCACGACCTCCGCGAAGATCGGCTCGAAGGCCTCCAGCACCCCGCGCACGTCCTTGCCCTCGCTCGCGGCCACGACCCCGATCAGCCGGCTGAAGCCGAACGACTCGGTGACCGCCTCCGCGGTGGCCGCCGCGCCCGCCGGGTTGTGCGCCGCGTCCAGGACCACCGTGGGGCTGCGCCGCACGACCTCCATGCGGCCAGGCGAGGTGACCGAGGCGAAGGCGCGCTGCACGGTCTCCAGGTCCAGGACCCGCGCGCCCTCCTGGCCGACGCCGAAGAACGCCTCGACCGCGGCCAGCGCCACCGCCGCGTTGTGCGCCATGTGCGCGCCGTACAGCGGCAGGAAGATGCCGTCGTACTCGCCGCCCATGCCGCGCAGCGTCAGCTGCTGTCCGCCGACCGCGACCTCGCGCGAGACGACTCCGAACTCCATGCCCTCGCGGGCGACGGTCGCGTCGACCTCGACGGCCTTCTTCAGCAGCGCCTGCGCCGCGTCCACCGGCTGCTGCGCCAGGATCACGGTCGCGCCCTGCTTGATGACGCCGCCCTTCTCCAGGGCGATCTCGCCGGGCGTGGTGCCGAGCCGGTCGGTGTGGTCCAGGCTGATCGGGGTGACCACCGCGACCGCCGCGTCGATGACGTTGGTCGCGTCCCAGGTGCCGCCCATGCCGACCTCGATGACGGCGGCGTCGACGGGGGCGTCCGCGAAGGCCGCGTACGCCATCCCGGTCAGCACCTCGAAGAACGACAGCCGGAACTCCTCGTTGGAGTCGACCATCTCCACGTACGGCTTGATGTCGTAGTACGTCTCGACGAACCGCTCGGCGTCGATCGGCGCGCCGTCCAGGCTGATCCGCTCGGTGATCGACTGCACGTGCGGGCTGGTGTACCGGCCGGTGCGCAGCTCGAAGGCGTTCAGCAGGCACTCGATCATGCGGGCCGTGCTGGTCTTGCCGTTGGTCCCGGTCACGTGGATGGCCGGGTACGCGCGCTGCGGCTCGCCCAGTACGTCCATCAGTGCCGCGATCCGCGTCACCGACGGTTCCAGCTTGGTCTCGCCCCAGCGGGTGGACAGCTCCTGCTCCACCTCCAGCAGCGCCTTGGCGGTCTCCGGGTCGGTCGGCCGGGCGGGTACCGCGTCGCCCTGGGGCGGTCCGGCCTGGGTGCGCAGGGTGCGGCTGCCGGCCTCGATCACCGCCATGTCGGGGTCGCGGTCGGACTCTTCCGCCACGATCTGGTCGAACTCGTCGAACGCGTCGTGGTCGTGGCTCTCGGGCTGCTGCTCACTCACACGCCCAGTCTACGGACGCCGACCCCCTGGACTTTCGACCCGGGCGTTTCGGGACCTTCGGCGGCGAGAGCGACCTGATCGTTATGCAAACCTTGCGGACAGGAGATAGGGGAACAAATGCCGCAGGCCAGCAGCAACACGACAGGATCCAGCCGCGACATAGGGATAGACCTGGGGACCGCGAACACCCTGGTCTACGCACGGGGGCACGGGATCGTCCTCAACGAGCCGTCCGTGGTCGCCGTGAAGGCGGGCACCACCACCGCCCTGGCCGTCGGGACGGAGGCCAAGGAGACCATCGGCCGCACCCCCGGCTCCATCACCGCCATCCGCCCCCTCAAGGACGGGGTGATCTGCGACTACGAGGCCGCCGAGGAGATGATCCGGCACTTCGTCCGCAAGGCCGTCCCCGGCCGCCGGCCCCGCACCCGCATGGTGGTCTGCGTGCCGTCGGGCGTCACCCAGGTCGAGCGGCGGGCCATCATCCACGCCTCCACCCGGGCCGGCGCCAGGACCGTGCACCTGATCGAGGAGCCGATGGCCGCGGCGATCGGCGCCGGGCTTCCGGTGGCCGAACCGCGCGGCTCGATGGTCGTCGACATCGGCGGCGGCACCTCCGAGGTCGCCGTCATCTCGCTCGGCGGCATCGTCACCTCCCAGTCGCTGCGCGTCGGCGGGGACCGGCTCGACGCGGCGATCATGGACTACGTACGCAAGGAGCACGCGCTCCTGATCGGCGAGCGCACCGCCGAGGACGTCAAGGTGGCCATCGGCTCGGCCTGGCCCGTGCCCGACCAGCCCGAGCTGGAGACCCGCACCTTCACCGTGCGCGGCCGCGAGAAGGTCGGCGGCATGCCGCAGACCCTGGTCCTCGGCGCTGCGGACGTGCGGGCCGCGCTCGACGAGCCGGTCGAGGCGATCATCGCGGCGGTGCGCACCACCCTGGAGGAGTGCCCCCCGGAGCTCTCCGGCGACGTGATGGAACACGGCATCGTGCTGACGGGCGGCGGCGCGCTGCTGCCCGGCCTGGACCTGCGGATGGCCTCCGCGACGGGCATCCCGGTGTTCGTCGCCGACAACCCGCTGGACTGCGTGGCCCTCGGCTCGGGCCGCTGCGTGGAGGACCTGGACACGCTGAACGGCCTGCTGGCCCCGGCGAAGGTCTAACCGCGCGGGAGCGTCGCCACGACCTCGTACGCTCCCTGTGTGCGCGTCGCCGTGAGGGTCCCGCCCAGGCTGCGCACGCGCTCGGACATGCTCGCCGTCCCCGAGCCCGCCGAGACCGGGGCCCGGCTCGGGGTGCGGGCGGGCAGCGCGTTGCGGACGGCGATCCGCAGCTGCGGGCCGTCCGCCGCGATCGACACCTCGATGGTCTCCCCGCGCGCGTGCTTGGCCGCGTTGGTCAGGCACTCCTGCACCACGCGGTAGACCGCCGCCTGCCGCAGCGGCGACAGCCCGTGCGCGTCCGGATCCATGGCGAGGCGTACGGGCGAACCCGCCCGCCCGCTCTCCTCCGCGAGCGCCGCCAGCCCGTCCACCCCCGGGGTGGAGGCCCGTTCCCCGCGCTGCACGATGATCTCGTTGAGCACCAGGTGGGCCCGGCGCGCGGTGTCCGCGAGCTCCTCAAAGTCCTTCGCGTACGCCGTCTCGCGCGAGCGCACCGACAGCACCTCGGAGCGCACCGTCAGCAGGGTCAGCTCCCGCCCGACGAAGTCGTGGACGTCGCGGGCGACCGAGGTGCGCTCCTGCTGGACGGCCTGGAGCACGGCGGACTCGGCCCGGCGCGCGGTGAGCTCCGCCACCAGGTCGTGCCGGTAGGCGGCGATGCCGACGGCCGAGGCGAGCACCCCGATGGGCACGACCAGCCCGAGGAAGGAGGTGAGGGAGCCGTGCTTGGCCTCGGGCCAGCCCGGCACGCAGAAGAACAGGCACAGCGCGAAGGCGACGTACCCGAGGGTGGCGAGGACTCCGGCCCGGCGGCCCCTGTAGCGGCCGACCGAGTACAGCGCGAACTGGATCAGGGTCAGCTCGTGCAGCCAGCCGATGAAGAGCAGCGCGGCGAGGTACGAGACCCACGGCATCCGGCGCCGCACCAGCAGCGTGGAGCAGCCGAGCGCGAGGACGACGGCGGCGGCCGGCCCGCTCAGGGAGTTGTCCGCAGCCGCCAGGCCCGGCAGGTCGAGCGCCATCAGGCCCAGGCAGCCGAGGGCGGTGAGCACGTCCATCGCGCGCGGCGATCCGGCCCAGCCCTGCGCGAGCCGGCGGCCGGAGGCCTTGACCCGGTGGAGCGCCGAGGGGGCGGGCGTGACGTGCATGCCCTCCATCATCCGTGCTCGGCACCCTCGGATCCGGTCCCCTCGGGCCGGGCATGGAGTGATTTAGGGCACTTCGGACAGGTCGGAGGTCCCCCGCCGGGGAGGCCTTGCGCTCTACCGGGGGCCGCGCGGGCGGTCGTAGCGTCGGAGGAATGAGCACCGACGACCGCCGCCCCGTCCGGACCACCCGGGGCACCGCCCTGCTCCTCCTGGCCGGCGGCCTGATCGGCACGCTGGCCTCCGGCGTCCTCACGTACGACCGCATCCGCACCCTGGAGGACCCGCTCTTCACCCCGGGGTGCAATGTCAACGCGGTCCTCAGCTGCGGTGACGTCATGACCACCTGGCAGGGCAACCTGCTGGGCTTCCCCAACATGCTGCTCGGCATCGCCGGCTTCGCCGCGCTGGCGGGGCTGGGCGTGGCGCTGGTGGCCGGGGCGGTGTTCCCGCGCTGGCTGTGGCGCGGCCTGTGGGCCGGCCTCGCGGCGGGCTTCGCCTTCACGGTGTGGCTGATCAGCCAGTGCCTGTACGCGATCGGCGCGCTGTGCCCGTGGTGCATGGTGGTGTGGGCGGTGGTGATCCCGCTGTTCTGGTACGTCACCCGCCACCTGTCGGCGCCGGACTCCCGGCTGCGGGCACTCCCCCACTGGCTGGTCCCGCTGACCGCGTACGCGGTGGTGGCGGCGCTGATCCTGACGCGGTTCGGGCCGAGGCTGCTGTGACCCAACGGGAAGGGCCCCCGCACCGGAGTGCGGGGGCCCTTCCCGTTGCGCCGTACGGAGGATCAGGCGGCCGGCAGCCCGTCCAGCTGGGCCTGCAGCCGGGCGATGTCCGCCTCGGCCTTGGCCAGGCGGCCCTTGATCTTGTCCACGACGTTGTCGGGGGCCTTGGCGATGAACGCCTCGTTCCCCAGCTTCGCCTCGGCCTGCTGCTTCTCCTTCTCGGCAGCGGCCAGGTCCTTGGAGAGGCGCTTGCGCTCGGCCTCCACGTCGATGGTGCCCGACAGGTCGAGCGCGACCGTGGCGCCGGCGACCGGGAGGGTCGCGGTGGCGCTGAAGGAGTCGCCCTCCGGCTGCAGGCGCAGCAGCTGGCGGATGGCGCCCTCGTGCGCGGCCAGCGCCGTGCCCGACAGGTCCAGGCGGGCCGGGACCTTCTGGCCGTCCTGCAGGCCCTGCTCCTTGCGGAACCGGCGGACCTCGGTGACCACGGCCTGGACCTGCTCGATCTCGGCCTCGGCGGCCTCGTCGCGGAAGCCACTGTCCTTCGGCCAGTCGGCGATGACGAGGGACTCGCCGCCGGTCAGCGTGGTCCACAGGGTCTCGGTGACGAAGGGGACCACCGGGTGCAGCAGGCGCAGCATGACGTCGAGGACCTCGCCGAGGACCCGGCCGGAGACCTTGGCCTGCTCGCCGCCCGCGAAGAAGGTCGTCTTCGAGAGCTCGACGTACCAGCTGAAGACCTCGTCCCACGCGAAGTGGTAGAGGGAGTCCGACAGCTTCGAGAACTGGTAGTCCTCGTAGTACGCGTCGACCTCGGCCACGGTCTTGTTCAGGCGCGACAGGATCCAGCGGTCGGTCGCCGACATCTGCTCGGGGGCCGGCAGCTCGCCCTCGATCGTCGCGCCGTTCATCAGCGCGAAGCGCGTGGCGTTCCAGATCTTGTTGGCGAAGTTCCGGGAGGCCTGGACCCAGTCCTCGCCGATCGGGACGTCGACGCCCGGGTTGGCGCCGCGGGCCAGGGTGAAGCGGACCGCGTCGGAGCCGTAGGCGTCCATCCAGTCCAGCGGGTTGACCGCGTTGCCGAAGGACTTCGACATCTTCTTGCCGCGCTCGTCGCGGACCATGCCGTGCAGGGCGATGGTGTGGAACGGCGGGGTGCCGTCCATCGCGTACAGGCCGAACATCATCATCCGGGCGACCCAGAAGAAGAGGATGTCGTAGCCGGTGACCAGGACGGAGTTCGGGTAGAACTTCGCGAGGCTCTCGGTCTGCTTCGGCCAGCCCAGGGTGGAGAAGGGCCACAGGCCGGAGGAGAACCAGGTGTCCAGGACGTCCGTGTCCTGGGTCCAGCCCTCGCCGGTCGGCGGCTGCTCGTCCGGTCCGACGCAGACGACCTCGCCGTTCGGGCCGTACCAGACCGGGATGCGGTGGCCCCACCACAGCTGGCGCGAGATGCACCAGTCGTGCAGGTTGTCGACCCAGTCGAAGTACCGCTTCTCCATCTCCTGCGGGTGGATCTTGACCTTGCCGTCGCGGACCGCGTCACCGGCGGCCTTCGCGAGCGGGCCGACCTTGACCCACCACTGCATCGACAGGCGCGGCTCGATGGTGGTCTTGCAGCGCGAGCAGTGGCCGACGGAGTGGGAGTACGGACGCTTCTCGGCGACGATCCGGCCCTCGGCGCGCAGCGCGCCGACGATGGCGGAACGGGCCTCCAGCCGGTCCAGGCCCTGGAAGGGGCCGTGGGCGGTGATGATGGCGTGCTCGTCCATGACGGCGAGGTTCGGCAGGCCGTGGCGCTGGCCGATCTCGAAGTCGTTCGGGTCGTGCGCCGGGGTCACCTTGACGGCGCCGGTGCCGAACTCGGGGTCGACGTGCTCGTCGGCGACGATCGGGATGCGGCGGCCGGTGAGCGGCAGCTCGATCTCGGTGCCGACCATGTGCTTGTAGCGCTCGTCCTCGGGGTGGACGGCGACGGCGGTGTCGCCGAGCATCGTCTCCGCGCGGGTGGTCGCTACGACGATGGAGTTCTCGCCCTCGCCGTAGCGGATGGAGACCAGCTCGCCGTCGTCGTCCTGGTACTCGACCTCGATGTCGGAGATCGCGGTCAGGCAGCGCGGGCACCAGTTGATGATGCGCTCGGCGCGGTAGATGAGCTCGTCGTCGTAGAGCCGCTTGAAGATCGTCTGGACCGCTTCGGACAGGCCCTCGTCCATGGTGAAGCGCTCACGGGACCAGTCGACGCCGTCGCCGAGGCGACGCATCTGCCCGCTGATCTGGCCGCCGGACTCGCCCTTCCACTGCCAGACGCGCTCGACGAACGCCTCGCGGCCCAGGTCGTGGCGGGACTTGCCCTCCTTGGCGAGCTCGCGCTCGACGACGTTCTGGGTGGCGATGCCGGCGTGGTCCATGCCGGGCTGCCACAGCGTCTCGTAGCCCTGCATGCGCTTGCGGCGGGTGAGGGCATCGATCAGCGTGTGCTCGAAGGCGTGCCCCAGGTGGAGCGAGCCCGTGACGTTCGGCGGCGGGATGACGATGGTGTACGGCGGCTTGTCGCTCTTCGCGTCGGCCTCGAAATACCCACGCTCTACCCAGCGCTCGTAGAGCTTCCCCTCTACCTCGGCCGGCGCGTACGTGGTCGGCAGTTCGGAGTTGGGGGCGCTGGGTGTCTGCGTGTTCTCGGTCACGGGGCACAGGATACGGGCGGTCCCGCCTCCGTTACGAATCCATACCGCAGTGCGGCCGCCCATTGCCGGGGACGGTGCCGGACCCGTCTGATGCGCAGCATGAACGAGAACACTCCTCAGCCCGCATCCGCCCAGCCCGCACCCACGCCCCCCAAGAGCAAGCGCGCCCTCAAGAGCGTGGGGACGGTGCTGGCGTTCGCCGCGGGCGCCATCGCCGTCAAGCTCGCCCTGGGGGCGGCGCTCGGCGGCCCCGACGACGCCGGCAAGTACCAGCTCGTCCCCCCGGCCGCCTTCCAGGGCCTGACCCTGCAGGATTCCGGGCCGCGGGTCGACGCGATCAAGCAGGGCCAGGGTGCCGAGAAGCCGGGCACGAAGAGCGTGGCCGTGGTCTACGCCGACCAGGCGGGCACCGCGCAGCTGGTGGTCAGCGGCTCGGCGGCCGCCTTCGGGGACGAGGACCCGGGCGCGGAACTCACCAAGGGCCTCATATCCATGGGCATCAAGGAAGCGGACATCACGACGCACGAGGCCGGAAAGCCCGCGGGCGGGGCGATGCGCTGCGGCACGCTCACGATGGAGGGGGCGTCGCTCCCGCTGTGCATGTGGGGCGACCACAGCTCGCTGGTGACGGTCACCGTCCCGGTCGAGAACAAGCCGCCGACCATCGACGAGCTCGCCGAACGGGCCCGTGCGCTGCGGGGCGTGATGGAGGTCCCCGCGTCGTAGTTCCGTAACGCCTGGGCCCCCGGCACCCGAACCCTTTGGATCTTCCGCAAGGATGTGAGCAGCATAAGAAGTTCCTAAAGAAGTTCCTGAGGGGGACGCAGAGATGAGCTACAACCAGCCGGGGCCGTACGGCCAGCAGCCGCAGCAGCCCGGACCGTACGGGCAGCAGCCCCCGCCGCCGCCGGGCCCCTACGGCCAGCCCGCCCCGCAGCCGGGCTACGGCTACCCCCAGCAGCCGGGCGTCCCCCAGCAGGGCTACCCCCAGCAGCCGCCGACCCCGGCGTACGGCTACCCGCAGCAGCAGGCTCCGTATGGCGGGCAGCCCCCGAAGAAGTCCAAGGCGGGCGTCATCATCGGCGTGGTCGTCGCGGTCGCGGTCGTCGCGGGTGCCGGCTGGTACTTCACGCAGGGCGGAGCCGGGTCGGTGGCCGCCGATACCAAGGGCTACAAGCTGGCCTACCCCGCCTCGGTCGACAGCTACCAGAAGGCGCCGGACGCCGCCGGTGCCCCTGCCGCCGACGCCCCGGTTACCGGTGAGGGCAAGACCAAGGCCGAGGCGCTCGGCGTGCAGAACGCGCACAACGCGACCGCCAAGTACCAGATCGGTACGGACGGGAAGGGCAAGCAGCTCGCGGCCAACGGCCTCTGGGGCGAGATCGCCGACCCTGCGAAGACGGTCGACAACTACTACGCCGGCATCGGCCAGAACAACAAGGAGACCGAGAAGCTCGGCTTCAAGTACGAGCTGGTCGGCACTCCGAAGGAGTTCACCCCAGAGGGTTTCAAGGGCGCAGTGATGAAGTGCGCCAACATCAAGATGATCAGCACCAAGCCCACCGGAAAAGCGCCCAAGGACGCCGAGATCCCCTCGTGCGCATGGGCCGACCACTCGACCTTGGTCGGCGTCAACGCCGCTGACCCGGCAGCGCTCCTGATCGGTGGCAGCAGCGGCACCCTCGACGAGGTGGCCAGGGTGACGGCGAAGCTCTACAACACCAGCCGGACCAAGGCCTGATCACGCAGGCGGCCGACGTGAGCACGAACTTCCGTGCACGCCGGCCGCCGCGGGTTCGGACTTACGCCACGTTGCACGCCCCGGCCGCGTCCGTTTCGCGCACGCCAGCGGCGGTCAGACCCCAGTAACACTGGATCCAGCGGGCCGGGTTCCAGATGTAAGAAGCGGCCGCCAGGCCACGCGAATCGAACTTGTGGCCGATTGCGAGGCAAGGAAGCCTTGAACGCGAGGAGGGGTGCCCCGGATATCCGGGGCACCCCTCCTCGTACGCGCGTCGGGCTACGCCGACTTCTCGTGCGGCCCCTGGTCCTTCGGGACGATCCGCGGGACCAGCGTCGGGTTGACGTTGGAGCGGACGACCTCCGCCGTGATGACCACGCGGGCCACGTCCTTGCGGGACGGGACCTCGTACATCACCGACATCAGGACCTCTTCCATGATGGCGCGCAGGCCGCGCGCGCCGGTCTGGCGGAGGATCGCCTGGTCCGCGATGGCTTCGAGGGCCTCGCGCTCGAAGTCCAGCTCGACACCGTCGAGTTCGAACAGCCGCTGGTACTGCTTCACCAGCGCGTTGCGCGGCTCGATGAGGATCTGGAGCAGGGCCTCGCGGTCCAGGTTGTGCACGGAGGTCAGCACGGGGAGGCGGCCGATGAACTCGGGGATCATCCCGAACTTCACCAGGTCCTCCGGCATGACCTCCTGGAACTGGTCGCTCGCCTCGATCTCGCGCTTCGAGCGGATGGTCGCCCCGAAGCCGATGCCCTTGGCGCCCGCGCGCGACTCGATGATCTTCTCCAGGCCGGCGAAGGCGCCGCCCACGATGAAGAGCACGTTCGTCGTGTCGATCTGGATGAACTCCTGGTGCGGGTGCTTGCGGCCGCCCTGCGGCGGGACGGAAGCGGTCGTGCCTTCCAGGATCTTCAGCAGCGCCTGCTGGACGCCCTCGCCGCTCACATCGCGGGTGATCGACGGGTTCTCGCTCTTGCGCGCGACCTTGTCGATCTCGTCGATGTAGATGATCCCGGTCTCGGCCTTCTTGACGTCGTAGTCGGCGGCCTGGATCAGCTTCAGCAGGATGTTCTCGACGTCCTCGCCGACGTACCCGGCCTCCGTCAGCGCCGTCGCGTCCGCGATGGCGAACGGTACGTTCAGCATGCGGGCCAGCGTCTGCGCGAGGAGGGTCTTGCCGGAGCCCGTGGGGCCCAGCAGCAGGATGTTGGACTTCGCGAGCTCGATCGCGTCGTCCCGGCCCTGCGCGCCGCCGTTCTCGCCGGCCTGGACCCGCTTGTAGTGGTTGTACACCGCGACGGAGAGCGCCTTCTTCGCCGGCTCCTGGCCGACGACGTAGCTCTCCAGGAACTCGTAGATCTCGCGAGGCTTGGGGAGTTCCTCCCAGCGGACCTCGCTCGTCTCGGCGAGCTCTTCCTCGATGATCTCGTTGCAGAGGTCGATGCACTCGTCGCAGATGTACACACCGGGTCCTGCGATGAGCTTCTTCACCTGCTTCTGGCTCTTTCCGCAGAACGAGCACTTGAGCAGATCGCCGCCGTCACCGATGCGTGCCACGAGGTGCTTCCCCTTCGCCTGGGAGACGCTTGGTTCAGCGCTCCTGGTGCCTCATATCCGACGGTACCTTGCCGGGGGCCCCGAGCGGGGCCCCCTTGACGTGGTTCACATCGCCGAATCCGGCGGCGTGTCCACGCCAATTGTCGGCAAGGATCAGTGCGAGCTCTTGCGGGTGGAAATGATCTGGTCGATCAGGCCGTACGCGAGCGCGTCCTCGGCAGTGAGGATCTTGTCGCGCTCGATGTCGTCGCGGATCTTCTCGATCGGCGTCGTCGAGTGCTTGGCCAGCATGGTCTCCAGCTGGTCGCGCATGCGCAGGATCTCGTTGGCCGCGATCTCCAGGTCGGAGAGCTGCTCACGGCCGGTGCCGCCGGACGGCTGGTGGATCAGCACGCGGGCGTTCGGCAGGGCCATGCGCTTGCCGGGGGTACCGGCGGCCAGCAGGACCGCGGCGGCGGACGCCGCCTGGCCCATGCAGACCGTCTGGATGTCCGGCTTCACGAACTGCATCGTGTCGTAGATGGCCGTCAGCGCGGTGAAGGAGCCGCCGGGGCTGTTGATGTAGATCGAGATGTCGCGGTCCGGGTCCATCGACTCCAGGCACAGCAGCTGCGCCATGACGTCGTTGGCGGAGGCGTCGTCGATCTGCACGCCGAGGAAGATCACGCGCTCCTCGAAGAGCTTCGCGTACGGGTCGTACTCGCGCACGCCCTGCGAGGTGCGCTCGACGAAGCGCGGGATGACGTAGCGGTTGTCCACCTGCGGGCCGGTGTAGAGGCCGCTCGCGGAGAAGTTGTTCTGCATCTGGGTGTTCACCATCCTGGTGGCGTTCTGCGGGCTGTCGGCTGCTCGGTACTGGCGGTGGGAGCCTGGATCAGGCCCCGGTGCCGCCGCCGCCCGGTGCGCTGGACGCGGCCGAGATGATCTCGTCGATGAGGCCGTACTCCTTGGCCTCCTCGGCGGTGAACCAGCGGTCGCGGTCGCCGTCGCGGATGATCGCCTCGACGCTCTGGCCCGAGTGGAACGCGGTGATCTCGGCCATCCGCTGCTTGGTGCGCAGCAGGTACTGGGCCTGGATCTTGATGTCCGACGCGGTGCCGCCGATGCCGGCCGAGCCCTGGTGCATCAGGATGTCGGTGTTCGGCAGGGCGAAGCGCTTGCCCTTGGCGCCGCCGGTGAGCAGGAACTGGCCCATGGAGGCCGCCATGCCCATGCCGATGGTGACGACGTCGTTCGGGATGAACTGCATGGTGTCGTAGACCGCCATGCCCGCCGTCACGGAGCCGCCCGGGCTGTTGATGTAGAGGTAGATGTCCTTCTCCGGCTCGGCGGCCAGGAGGAGGAGCTGCGCCGTGATCTTGTTGGCGATCTCGTCGTCGACCTGCTGGCCGAGGAAGATGATGCGCTCGCCGAGCAGCCGGTTGTAGACATGGTCGCCGAGGCCGCCACCGATGGACGGCTCACCCGCGGCGTAAGGCATCAGATTCGTCACGTATCCACCTGCTCGTCTCCGACGGCCATGTGCCGTCTCAGCGTCTCGTTCTGGGGCGCGGCCCGGCCGGAGCGGAAAGGTCCGCCGGCGTCCGGGGGTCCGGGTACTCCCGTGCCCTCGTATTCATGGACCCTAACGCGCAGGTAGGACAACGCCATCCCGCTTCCCGAACTGTTCGCTCGGAGCGCAAGGTAAGCGCCCGGGTCCGGGGACCCCGCGGGGCCCATGCCGAAGGGCCCGTACGCGGCTGCGTACGGGCCCTTCGGGGCACTGCGTGGGGGTGCTACCGAGCTACCGGGCCTTACTTGGCCTCGTCGCCCTCGGCGACCTCGGTCTCGCCGGTGGCGGCCTCGACGGTCTCGGCGGCCTGCTCCTCGTCCTCGTCGGACAGGTCGACGACCTCACCGTTGGTGTCGGTGACCTTGGCGGCCTCGACGACGACCGCGAGGGCCTTGCCGCGGGCGACCTCGCCGACCAGCATCGGGACCTGGCCGCCCTCGACGACCGCCTGGGCGAACTGGTCGGGGGACATGCCGGAGGAAGCGGCGCGGCGCATGAGGTGCTCGGTGAGCTCCTCCTGGTTGACGCCCAGCTTCTCCTTGTTGACCAGCGCGTCGAGGACGAACTGGGTCTTGATGCCCTTGATCGCCTGCTCGGAGGTCTCGGCGTCGAACTCCTCGACCGTCTTGCCCTGGAACTCCAGGTACTTCTCGATGGTCAGGCCCATCTGGCCGAGCTGGTGGTGCTCCAGGTTGTGCTTGCGGGTCTGGACCTCGTCCGCGAGCAGCTTCTCGGGGATCGGGACCTCGACGAGCTCCAGCAGCTTCTCCAGGACGCGCTCCTGGGCCTGCGTGGCCTGGTCGTACTGCTTCATGTTCTCGAGGCGCTTGCGGCTGTCCGCGCGCAGGTCCTCGAGGGTGTCGAACTCGCTCGCCATCTGCGCGAACTCGTCGTCCAGCTCCGGGAGCTCCTTGGCGGAGACCTTGGTGACCTTGACGGTGACCTCGGCGTCCTTGCCCTCGGCGGAGCCGCCCTTGAGCTGGGAGGTGAAGGTGGCCTCGCCACCGGCCTCCAGGCCCTTCACGGCCTCGTCGATGCCCTCGAGGAGCTCGCCCGAGCCGATGGTGTACGAGACGTCGGAGGCGACGCCGTCGGGCAGCACCTCGCCGTCGACCTTGGCCTCCAGGTCGATGGTGACGACGTCACCGTCGGCGGCGGCGCGCTCGACGTCCTTGGTGGACGCGAAGCGGCCGCGCAGCTGCTCGACCGACTTCTCGACGTCCTCGTCCGAGACCTCGACCGCGTCGACCTCGACCTCGATGCCGGAGTAGTCCGGGATCTCGATCTCGGGGCGCACGTCGACCTCGGCGGTGAAGGCCAGCAGCTCGCCGTCCTTCAGCTCCGTGATGTCGACCTCGGGCTGGCCCAGCGGGTTCAGGTCGGCCTCGTTGACCGCCTCGGTGTAGAACTTCGGGAGGGCGTCGTTGACGGCCTCCTCCAGCACCGCACCGCGGCCGAAGCGCTGGTCGATGACCCGGTTCGGGATCTTGCCCTTGCGGAAGCCCTTCACCGTGACCTGCTGGTTGATCTTCTTGTACGCCGCGTCGAGGCTGTCCTTGAGCTCCTCGAAGGGCACCTCAACAGTGAGCCGAACCCGAGTCGGGTTCAGGGTCTCCACGGCGCTCTTCACGGTTTGGTCTCCTTGTGGCTGACTGCTGGGGTCTCTGCTGTCGCTGCGATTCAGCGGTTCAGCGGATCGGGCCCGGTACATCAGACACACGGGCACGCAGCTTGCATAGTAACCGCAAGCGGCAATCAGCCCACAACGCGATCTTGCAAACGCGATCTTGTGGTCGGGGTGGCCGGATTCGAACCGACGACCTTCCGCTCCCAAAGCGGACGCGCTACCAAGCTGCGCCACACCCCGTCGGTGCGACACGTAGGGTACATGCCCGGAGACGCTCCGACACACGGGGTTTCCCGACCGCATTTCGCAGGCTTCCCGCGACGGGCCCGAATGTGGTGTGCGCGCGGCCTTCACTACCCGCTAGGATGCTGTCCGTGCCGCGGTCCCCGGACCTGCGGCGCGCGCGTTGCGGGTGTAGCTCAATGGTAGAGCACTAGTCTTCCAAACTAGCTACGCGGGTTCGATTCCCGTCACCCGCTCTGAAACACAAAGGGCCAGGTCAGAGGATGTTTCCTCCGCCTGGCCCTTCGTCGTTCCCGGGGGGGGCCGGCCGGGTGGGCCGGAGGGGCGCTAGAGCTTGATGTTCGCGATCATCGTCGCGAGGGAGTTCAGGAAGCGGTTCACGTCGTCCGCGATCGAGCTGGACGCCAGGAAGAAGCCGAAGAGGGCCGCGACGATGGCGGGGCCCGTCTTGATGTGGTTGCCGCGGATCAGCACCACCAGGATGACCGCCAACAGAACCACCACTGACAGCGAAATGGCCACTACTGATCACACCTTCGGTCGTCCCCTGGTCGGCCCGGGGCGCACGGCCAAGCACACCCCCACATGGACCATCCTCCCACCAACCGGCCCCGGCTATCCGCCCGCTGACGAATCGCCATCGTTCCGTTTGTGCGCTCAGGGGGCGGTGAGGCCCAAGAGGGAGCGGACATACGCGTACTTCGCGGACAAGCGGTCGCGGGTGGGGCCGTCCAGGACGGCGAGGCGGGCGGGGTCGGCGTTGTGGGCGAGGTCGGCCTCCTTGACCAGGAGGGCGCCCGGGGTGGCGAGAATGCGGGCCGTGTACTCCTCGACCGGTTCGCCGGGGCGCTTGGTGACGGCCAGGACCATGTCCTTCACCGACTGCGGGAGGGCGGCGGAATCCAGCCAGGTGAGGCTGAGGGCCTCGTCCTCGATCGCGTCGTGGAGCCAGGCCGCCGCCTGCTGTTCGGAGCTGCCACCGCGCAGCCGGACTCCCTCGGCCACGGCCGCGAGGTGCTCCGCGTACGGCCGGCCCGCCTTGTCGGTCTGGCCCTCGTGGGCGGTGCGCGCGAGGGTCTCGATCTCGGGGAGGGTCAGGGGGCGGGCCGCCGTCATGTGAGGTCCTTCGCTGCCGTACGGAGGGCCTCGGCGGCCCGGCGTACATCCGCGTGCGTCGTACGCCAGTTGGAGAACGCGGCGCGCAGGGCGTGGGTTCCCGCGTAGACGGTCGGGGTGAGGAAGACCTCGGAGGAGATCGCTTCCCGGAGGGCGGTGAGGCGGGCTTGGGTGGGGGCTTCGGTGAGGGTGAAGCAGACCACGTTGAGGCGGACCGGGGCGAGGAGGCGGAAGGCCGGGTCCTGTTCCAGTGCGGCGCCCAGCGCGCGGGCGCAGGCGATGTCGCGTTCGACGATCTCGCGGTGGCCCCGGCGGCCGTAGGCGCGGAGGGTGAACCAGGCGGCGAGGGCGCGCAGTCGGCGGGAGTTCTCCGGGGTGAGGTGGACGAGGTCGGGGTGTTCGCCGAGGGGGCCGAGGTAGGCGGCGGAGTTCTGGTAGACGCGGGCCTGCAGGTCGCGGCGGCGGGTGAACTGGACGGCGCTGTCGTAGGGGACGTTGAGCCACTTGTGGAGGTCGACGCAGACGGAGTCGGAGGCGTCGAGGCCGTCGGTGAGGTGGGCGTGGTCCGGGGAGAGGGCGGCGAAGCCGCCGAAGGCGGCGTCGGTGTGGAGCCAGAAGTCGTGGCGTTCGCGGAGTGCGGCGATCGCGCGGAGGTCGTCGAAGTCGACGGTGTTGACGGTGCCGGCGTTGGCGACGACCACGGCCGGGCCGGGGGTGTCGGCGAGGGCCCGGTCGAGGGCGGCGGGGTCGACGGCCTCGCGGCCGGCGAGGGTGGGCACCGGGACGAGGGAGTTGCGGCCGAGGCCGAGGACCGAGAGGGCCTTGGCGATGGAGGAGTGGGGGGCGCCGGACAGCACCCGGACGGGTCCGAGGGCGGCGGCGCCGTCGTCGGCCGGGGACACCCCGAGGCGCTCCCCGAGCCATTCGCGGGCGATCGCGAGGCCGGTGGTGTTGGACTGGGTGGCGCCGCTGACGAAGGTGCCGGTGTGGGCTTCGGAGAGGCCGAAGAGCTCGCGGAGCCAGGTGATGGTTTCGCGTTCGAGGTCCTGGCCGCCGCCGTCGAGGGCGGAGTTGGAGTTCTGGTCGTGGACGGCGGTCAGCCAGTCCCCCGCGAGCGCGGCCGGGGTGGCGCCGCCGGTGACGAAGCCGAGGTAGCGGGGCCCGGCGGAGGCCGACAGCCGGGGCTCCCAGCGCTCGCGGAACGCGGCGAGCGCCTGCTCGGTGCCGCCGCCGTGCTCCGGGAGGGGCTCGGGGGCCGGCGCCTTGGCGGCGGGTGGTACGACGGCACGCTCGTCCAGGGTCGCGAGCGCGTCGGCGGCCGCGCGGCGGGTGGCTTCGAGCAGGCCGGGGAACCGGTCGAGGTCGGCGGCGAGGGAAGGGTGCATGGGCTCACGCTAGGCGGGGCGGAGCGGCGGGAACCGGGCCAATCCCGCGCGAGTGGCCCGGCATGCCGAAAGCCCCCGGCTCGGGGTGGGAGGACCCACCCCGAGCCGGGGGTCACGCGATCGAGCCGTCAGAGGCCGGGGCCTTCTGCCGGATCAGGTCGACTAGTCGTTGGAGTCGAACCAGCCGAGGCGCTCGCCGTTGGCGGCGTAGAGCACCAGGCTGGAGTCCGACGCCCCGTAGACGAGGTAGGCGCCGGGGGAGTTCCACGTCTCGGAGCTCCAGAGGGCGCCGCCCTTGCCTTCGCCGCCGCCCTTCTTGTACAGGACGAGGTTGCCGTCCTTCTGCATCCGGGTGTAGGCGCCGATGCTGTAGATGCCGATGCCGACCGGGTCCCGGTTCACCTCGGGGCGGTAGAAGACCGCGAAGTAACCACGGGCGTCCTGGACCAGGACGGAGTTGGCGGACGCCATCCAGGTGCCGCTGTCCAGGTTCTCCCCGCCGACCAGGCTGTTGTCACCCACCCGCCAGGTGCGGGTCGACCAGGCGGCGGAGTTGTCCTGGCGGTAGACGACGAGGTTCGCGTCGTCCTGGAAGTCCAGGCGGCCGTTCGGGTTGCCCCAGGTGCCGGAGCTCCAGAGGGCGCCGCCCTTGCCTTCGCCGCCGTCCTTCTTGTAGACGACGAAGTTGCCGTCGCCCTGGTACACGGCGTAGGCGCCGTTGTTGCCCCAGGTGCCCGTGGCCCACAGCTCGGCACCGTACTGGTGGTCGAGGACGAGGTTGCCGTCCGGCTGCATGTACAGGAAGCCGTTGGCGGTCTCGATGTACTCGTTGGACAGGAGCTTGTCGCCCGGCACCAGCGTGACGTTGCCGCTGGCCGCGGTGGCCGACGCGCGCTGCTCGGCCTTGGCCGGAACCCCCTGGTGCTTCTTGGCCGGGACGTCGCTCACGGCGAGCTTGGCCGGCTTGGAGTCGGCGGCCTGCGCGGCCGGAGCCGCGAGCACGCCCGCCGATACCGCGGCGGCGATGAGCGCGCCGGTCCAGGCGGCACGCTTGCGCTTGAAAGTCATGTCTACCCCCCACGAGTAGTGCTACGAGTTGAACGCGTTCGATTCAACGGCGCTCAGTCTGCACGGGCTTCGGCCCAAAAGCAAAGGGAATTTCGGGTCAGCGACCGGTGCCGCTCTGCCACAGCACGGTGTCGGTGCCGCTCCTGTAGAGGACGAGGTTGCCGTTGCTCTCGAAGATCAGCCGCGCGCCGGGGTTGCCCCAGGTGCCGGTGGACCACAGGGCACCGCCCTTGCCCTCGCCGCCGTCCTTCTTGTAGACGACGAAGTTCCCGTCCGCCTGCATCCGCGCGTACGCGCCCGGGCCCCAGGTGTCGGTGGTGAAGCGGACCCCGGGGGTCTCGCGGTCGCGGATGGTGAGCGCGCCGGTCTGCTCCATCGCGAGGATGGCGTTGTTGCTCCAGGTCCAGTTGCCCGAGCCGGCCTCCCAGCCGCCGTAGAGCTGCGTGTCGATCATCCACGTACGGGTGTCCCAGGCGGCCGAGCCGTTCTGCCGGTAGACCACGAGGTTGCCGTCGCTCTGCAGGTCCAGGGTGGCGCCGGGGTTGCCCCACGTGCCGGAGGACCACAGGGCCGCGCCGCCGCTGGCGTAGACCACCAGGTTGCCGTCCGGCTGGAAGTCGACCCTGGCGCCGGGGTTGCCGTACGTGCCGGAGGCCCACAGGACGCCGCCGGAGACGTGCGCGAGCACCAGGTTGCCGTCGGGCTGGAGCGTGAGGACGGCGTTCTTGCTGCGTATCACCTCGCCGGCACCCTGCGTGTGGCCCGGCTCGACGGCCTGGGCGGCCGCCGGGGCCCCCAGGATCCCGGCCGCCAGAGCTACGGCGACGATCGCGGCGCGCCATGCCGTACGGCGCTTGCGTGTCGTGGTCATTCTTCCCCCCACATGAGTGGTGCGTTCAAGTACACGATGAGAGTGCCAGTGGCCTCTGACAGCCGGACACCCGGGGGCCGGAGCCCCCGGGTGCACTGGCGCCGCGGCAACGGCCGCGGCCGCGACGGCGGTCAGGCGCCGGTACCGGCCCAGGGACCGACCCGGTCGCCGACCTGCCAGAGGATCTCGGACGAGTCCTTCTTGTAGAGCACGAGGTTGCCGTCGTCCTGGAGGACCAGCCGGGCGCCGGGGTTGCCCCACGTGCCGGTGGACCACAGGGCACCGCCCTTGCCCTCGCCGCCGTCCTTCTTGTAGACGACGAAGTTCCCGTCCGCCTGCATCCGCGCGTACGCACCGGGGCTGTACGCGGAGAAGCCGCTGACGTTCGCGCCCGTGGCGATGTCGCGGGTGCCCAGCGAACCGGTGTTGGTCATCACGAGGGTGGCGGTGGCGCTCGACGTCCACTGGCCGGAGCCGATGTTCTGGCCGCCGCGCAGTACGGGGGCCACCCGCCACGTGCCCGTGGACCAGGCGGCGGAGCCGTCCTGGCGGTAGACGACGAGGTTGCCGTCGTCCTGGAGGTCGAGGCGGGCCCCCGGGTTGCCCCAGGTGCCGCTGCTCCAGACCGCGGAGCCGTCCTGGCGGTAGAGGACGAGGTTGCCGTCCGGCTGGAACCGCAGCTGCGCACCGGGGGCGCCCCAGGTGCCGGACGCCCACAGCTCGCCGCTGGCCGCGTGCGTGAGCACCAGGTTGCCGTCGGCCTGCAGGGTCAGGACGGTGTTCTTGCCGCGGACCGTCTCCCCGGCGCGCAGGGTCTGGCCGGCGTCCAGACGGGGCAGCGACATCGCGGCGTGCATGGACGGGATCTCCCGCCAGCCGTTCACGATGGCCGCCTTGGAGCGGTTGTACGGCCCGCCTGCGCCGTGGCAGGAGTTGAGGTCGGTCTCGGTCACCACGCCCGCGAGCCGGTGACCGCCCTCCCGCGACGCCAGGATGTACGGAGCGCCGATGTCACCCTCGCAGACCGCTTGGACCGGGAGGCCCGGCTCCGGCCAGCCCGGCATGAGGCTCCAGTAGCCCTCGGAGTTGCCGGCCCAGAGGTCGGCCAGCCTCAGCTGGTCCCCGCCGAACCCGGTGACGCCGACGTTGCCGACCATGTCCTCGTCGACCTTGAACAGGCGGAGCGGCTCGACCCCGCGCGGCTCCTGCTTGAGGTGGACGAGCGCCACCTCGGGCCGGGCCGCGACCCGGTTGACCACGTCGATTTCGACCACCTGGGCGGTCGGGCCGCTCAGCGACCGGGTGCCGAGCGTGGCCTTCGCCGGGGCGGTGGGGTCGGCCGCGAAGCAGCTGTAGGCGGTGGCCATCCACTGGGGGGCGATGAGGGTGCCGGTGCAGTTCTGCTGCGCCGCTCCCGTCCCGATCTGGATCCTGGCCGTGTACTGGAAGGCCTTGTCCGCGGTGACCTCGCTGCCCTCCAGGGCGTGCGCCGCCGGGGCCGTCAGGAGTCCGGCTGCCGCGACCGCGGTGGCGGCGACGGCGAACCGGGTGAGGTGGGTACGTGTCTTCATCGTCCGGGTCCGCTCTGCCACAGGATGTCGTTCGAGTCGTTCTTGTAGAGGGTGAGGTTGCCGTAGCCCGCGACCAGCCGGGCGCCGGGGTTGCCCCAGGTGCCGGTGGACCACAGGGCACCGCCCTTGCCCTCGCCGCCGTCCTTCTTGTAGACGACGAAGTTGCCGTCCGCCTGGAGGACGGCGTACGCGCCCGGGTTCCAGCCGCCCGGGTAGGAGCCGAGCACCGCGTAGGTCTCGGGGTCGCGCACGGTGAGGGTGCCGCTCTGTTCCATCGCGACGAACGAGCCCATCAGCTGCCCCGCTGCCAGCTTCTGTCCGGCGGACAGCTGCGAGCCGTACGACCACGTGCCCGTGCTCCAGGCCGCGGAGCCGTCCTGCCGGTACACCACGAGGTTGTGGTCGTCCTGGAGCTTGAGGGCGCCGCCGGGGTTGCCCCAGGTGCCGGAGGACCACAGGGCGCCGCCCCGGCCCTCGCCGCCGTCCTTCTTGTAGACGACGAAGTTGCCGTCGCCCTGGAGGACGGCGTACGCGCCCGGGTTGCCGTACGTACCGGACGCCCACAGCACCGCACCGGACTCCGCGTACTGCACCAGGTTGCCGTCGGCCTGCATGATCAGAGAGGCCTTGCCCGTTGCGTAGAGCATGCTGCCGGCCTCCAGCCGGCCGCCCGCGGCGAGCGACGTGGAGCCGGCGTCGCCGTAGAACAGTCGGCTGCGGATCCAGGGCGCCGCGTTGTCGGTGCGCGTGACGACGACGTCGGTGGAGCCCGTCGAGGGGCCGCCGAGGCAGCCCGCCTGGCCGAAACCGCTGACGATGCCGGCCAGATGGGTGTGGCCGGGCTCCGACCAGGTCAGCGCGGCGCCCTTGTCACCGTCGCAGAGGGAGTCGCCCACGCCGTTGACGCGGGCGGTCATGTCGGTGGCCCCGATGCTCTTCAGCATGAGGCCGGTGTAGCGGGAACGGGTGGGTGCGGCCTCGGTGGCCGTACGGCCCCAGCCCGTGACGGTGCGCACGTCCTCGAACGCCGGCTTGCCGGCCCCCGCGTAGAGGGTGGACGCCCCCGTGACGGGGGCGTTGAGCCGGGCCAGGACCAGGTCCCGGCCGCCCGGGGCGGGCTCCAGGTGGACGATGGTCCGGGCCTGCGCCGTGGCCAGGTCGTTGGTACCGGCCCAGGCCTTCACGGGCATGGCCGGCGTGCCCCGCAGCAGCGGTGCGCCGGGCCGCTCGGTGAAACAGCTCGCGGCGGTGATGACGAGGTCCTCGAGGACGAGGGCACCGGTGCAGGCGCGCTGCCCGTCGGCTATGTCGATCTTGACGGCCGCGGCGCCACCGCCGACGTTGTTCGGGTTGGTGGCAATGGCCTGTGCCGGCGGCGCCGCCAGCAGGCCGGACACGGCAACGCCCGCCGCAGCCGCCGTGAGCGAAGCCGCGCGCGCGAAAGTTTTTCTCACTGACCCCCCAGGTCACATGTGAAGCGGCGATCAGTCTGCACGGGCTTCACAGATGGCGCAAAGCGATTGCGCGGGCGGCCAGTTCAGCGCTCAGGCGGAGCGGCGGATCAGCAGCAGGGCCCGGTCGTCGTTGACGTCCTTGGCCACCTTTTCGATCAGGTGCCAGGCCGCGCCCTCCCAGCCCGCCGCCACGTAGCGGTCGGCCTCGCCCGTGAGGCGGTCGATGCCCTCGCTGATGTCGCGGTCGGCCGTCTCGACGAGGCCGTCGGTGAACAGCATGAGGACGTCGCCGCGCCGGAGGTTGCCGCGGCTGGGGGTGAACTCCGCGCCGTCGTAGACCCCGAGGAGGGGGCCCTCGCCGGTCTTCTCCTGCCAGCGGCCCGTGCCCGCGGAGAGCTGGAGGGCGGGCAGGTGGCCTGCGGAGAGGAGCTCGTAGTCCCCGGTCTCCAGGTCCAGGACGAGGTGGATGGACGTGGCGAAGCCCTCGTCCCAGTCCTGGCGGAGCAGGTAGCCGTTGGCCGCGGGCAGGAAGCCGTGCGGCGGCAGGGCCCCGAGCAGGCCGCCGAAGGCGCCGGAGAGGAGGAGGGCCCGGGAGCCGGCTTCCATTCCCTTGCCGGAGACGTCGGTGAGGACGATCTCCAGGGTCCGGCCGCCGTTCGTGCGGGCCGCGACCACGAAGTCGCCGGAGAACGACTGGCCGCCGGCCGGGCGCAGCGCCATCTCGCGGTGCCAGCCGCGCGGCAGGGCGGGCAGTTTGCTCTGGACCCGGATCCGTTCGCGCAGGTCGAAGAGCATGGTGCCGCCCCGCCGCCACGGCACGCCGACGCGGCTGCGGAACTGGGCGATGACCAGCCCGAAGAACCCGCAGGCGGCGACGACCAGGACGGTGCCGGGGGTGACCCGGGCCGGACCCTGGGTGTACGGACCGAGCACGAGGGCCTCGACGATCAGCGCGGCGGCAGAGGCGGCGTAGAGGGCGAGCAGGCTCGCGGGGCGCAGCAGCAGGCCCCCGGCGACGATCGGCAGGACGAGCGCGGACGGCGAGAACCAGACGGGCAGCATCAGCGTGCCGCAGGCGATCGCGGGGACGGTGAGCAGCAGCCCGCCGAAGGCGAGCCAGTCGGATGCGTCGCCGCGGAAGTAGTCGACGGCGGATTTGCGCAGGGCGGTGCGCGCCCGGTGCGACAGCATGCGCGCCCGGGCCATGAGCGTCTCCACGCGTGCTCCGGCCATTGCTTCGGGACCCTATCCATCCCGGCTGTGCGTGCGCAGGGGTACCCCCGCTCCGGAAGCCCTCCCGCGCTCGAAAACATGTCGACTGGGTCGTAATGCCCTGCTAAGGATGGCCATATGGCTCTTGAGACGCGCGTTTTGCAGGCCGATGAGTGGGATGTCTGGTACGACCACCTTGAACTGGCGTTCGGCGGTGTGCCCGAATCCCCCGAGGAACGCAAGCTCTACCGTCAGCTGACGGAGACGGAGCGCTCGCTGGGCGTCTGGGACGGCGCCGCCTGCGTCGCCTCGGCCGGGGCCTTCACCTTCCGGCTCTCGGTCCCCGGCGGCACGCTCGTCCCGGCGGCGGGCGTCACGATGGTGGGCGTCTCCCCCACCCACCGCCGCCGCGGGGTGCTGACCTCCCTCATGCGCCGGCAATTGGACGACATCCGAGCGGGTGGCGAGGCGCTCGCCGTGCTGACGGCCTCGGATCCGGCGATCTACGGGCGTTTCGGGTACGGCACGGCGACATACGCCCTCGCCGTGGACATCGACGCGACCCGGGTACGGCTTTCCGTGCCGCCCGGCACCGACGACGTGACGGTGCGCCTCGCCGATCCGGAGGCGGTGCTGGCCGACTGCGAACGGGTGTACGCGCAGCTCGTCGCCGGCCGCCCGGGCATGCCGGCCCGGCAGCCGGGATGGGAGCAGCTCCCCCTGCTCGACGTGCCCGCGATGCGCGACGGCGGATCGCCGCTCAAGTGCGTGCTCGCCGAGCGGGCGGGTGAGGTGGTCGGGTACGCGCGCTACCGGGTGAAGCCGGAGTGGGACCTGACGGGTTCGGACGGCAGGGTCGAGGTGGCCGACCTCGACGCGCTCGACCCGGCGGCGACCGCCGCGCTGTGGCGCTACCTGTTCGGGATCGACCTGACGTGGACGGTACGGGCGAACCGGCGGCCGGTGGACGATCCGGTGCTGCACCTGGTCAGCGACGTCCGCCGCTCGCAGCCGCGGATGCGGGACTCGTTGCACGTACGCCTGGTGGACCTCCCGGCGGCGCTTGAAGCCCGGACGTACGGGGCCGCGCTGGATGTGGTGCTGGAGGTCGAGGACGCGTTCTGCCCCTGGAACGAGGGCCGCTGGCGGCTGGTCGCCGACGCCGGCGGAGCCGCCTCCTGCGCCCGGACCGAGGAGCCGGCGGACCTGGAGCTGTCGGTCCGTGAACTGGGCTCGGCCTACCTGGGCGGAATCGCCCTCACCTCCCTGGCCGCGGCCGGCCGAGTAGCCGAGCTGCGCCCGGGCGCCCTCTCCCAGGCCTCCCGCGGCTTCGCCGGGGACGTCGCCCCCTGGCTCCCCCACGGCTTCTAGCCGGCCGGCTCTGGGCGCCGCTGCGCGGAGCGGCCCCCTACCCGCCCTTCCACCGTTCCCCGGGCGCCGCCCGGCCCCCGCTCCTCAAACGCCGGAGGGGCTGGATTCGCGCTAGCGGCCCTGGCAGGCCGGGCACCAGAAGAGGTTGCGGGCGGCGAGATCGGCGGTGCGGATCTCGCCCCCGCAGATGTGGCAGGGCATGTTCGCCCTGCGGTAGACGTACACCTCGCCGCCGTGGTCGTCCACCCTCGGCGGGCGGCCCATCGCCTCGGGCAGGTGCTCGTCGCGGACGGTGTCGATGCGGTTGTTCCGCACGCCCTCGCGCATCAGCACCACCAGGTCGTCCCACATGGCGTCCCACTCCGCGCGGCGGAGGTCCTTGCCGAGCCGGTACGGGTCGATGCCGTGCCGGAAGAGGACCTCGGCGCGGTAGACGTTGCCGACTCCCGCGACCACCTTCTGGTCCATGAGCAGCGCGGCGACCGTGGTGCGGGAGCGGGAGATACGGGCCCAGGCACGGCCGGGGTCGTCGTCCGGCCGCAGCGGGTCCGGGCCGAGCCGGTCGTGTATCGCCTTCTTCTCGCCCTCGCCGATCAGCTCGCAGGCGGTGGGGCCGCGCAGGTCCGCGTAGTGCGCCTCGTTGAGCAGGCGCAGCCGGACCGTGTCGGTGGCCGGCGGCGCCGGGGCGGGGCCGAAGCCGAGTTTGCCGAAGAGGCCGAGGTGGATGTGGATCCAGGCGTCGCCGAGCTCCAGGAAGAGGTGCTTGCCGTGCGCCTCGGCGCTCTCCAGCTCGCGCCCGTCGAGCAGCGCGGCGCTCTCGGCGAAGCGGCCCTGCGGGCTGCTCACCCTGACTCCCCGCCCGGCGAACCGCTCGGCGTGGTCCTGGGCGAGGCGGTGGATCGTATGCCCCTCAGGCACGGCGGCACTCCTCGGAAGGTCGGAATCGGGAGGTCGGAATCGGGAGGTCGGAAAAGAAGAACCGGCCGCACCGCCCCCGCAGGGACGGCACGGCCGGAAGCGGAATCAGCCCTGCGGGTGGTGCGCCGGGATGGGCGGCAGCTCGCCGGTCTGCTCGTACGCCGAGAGCATGTCGATGCGGCGCGTGTGGCGCTCCTCGTCGGAGTACGGGGTGTTCAGGAAGGCCTCGATGAAGCTGACGGCCTCTTCCTGGGTGTGCATCCGGCCGCCGACGGAGATGACGTTGGCGTTGTTGTGCTCGCGGCCCAGCTGGGCGGTCTGGACGCTCCAGGCCAGGATGGCGCGGACGCCCTTGACCTTGTTCGCGGCGATCTGCTCGCCGTTGCCGGAGCCGCCGATCACGATGCCGAGGCTGTCGGCGTCCGCGGCGGTCTTCTCCGCGGCGCGGAGGCAGAACGGCGGGTAGTCGTCCACCGCGTCGTAGATGTGGGGCCCACAGTCGACGGGCTCGTGGCCGTTGTTCTTGAGCCAGTCCACGAGGTGGTTCTTGAGCTCAAAGCCGGCATGGTCGGATCCGAGGTACACGCGCATGGAACGAGTGTGGCACGAGCGGGCCCGGCGACTCGCGGCGGGTGTCGCGTAAGTCACTTCTAAAGCTCAAGTAAACCCAAAGAACGCAGATGGGACAGGGGGGACCAAGGTCCTGGACCTTCGCCCCTACGCAACGATCCGGATTGGGGTCTTCCGCCTACCGTTCATCTCAGGTTTGAATGCCGGGGCTCGCAACCCGAGAAACCTAAGGATCCGTCCATGAGCTCCACGACGACCCTTCAGAAGGCAGGCGACCCCACCGGCAACTCCGGTGACGCCCAGTCCTCCGACGGTCTGAAGGCCGGTCTCAAGAACCGCCACCTGTCCATGATCGCCATCGGCGGTGTCATCGGCGCCGGTCTCTTCGTCGGCTCCGGCGGCGGTATCGCCAAGGCCGGTCCCGCCATCCTGATCTCCTACGCGCTGGTCGGCGCGATGGTGGTCTTCGTGATGCGGATGCTGGGCGAGATGGCGGCCGCCAGCCCCAACTCCGGCTCCTTCTCCGCCTACGCCGACCGCGCGCTCGGCCGCTGGGCCGGCTTCTCCATCGGCTGGCTGTACTGGTTCTTCTGGGTCGTCGTGCTCGCCGTGGAGGCCACCGCCGGTGCCGCCATCCTGGAGAGCTGGATCCCCGCCGTCCCGCAGTGGGCCTGGGCCCTGATCGTGATGGCGGTCCTGACCGTCACCAACCTCGGCTCGGTCGCCTCCTACGGCGAGTTCGAGTTCTGGTTCGCGGGCATCAAGGTCGTCGCCATCGGCGCGTTCGTGATCATCGGCATGCTGGCCGTCTTCGGCGTGCTGCCGGGCTCCGACAACCCGGGCGCCGGCTTCGCGCACCTGACCGACGCGGGCGGCTTCTTCCCCAACGGCTACGGCGCGGTCCTCACCGGCGTGCTGATGGTCGTCTTCTCCTTCATGGGCAGCGAGATCGTCACCCTGGCGGCCGGCGAGTCGGAGAACCCGCGCAAGGCCGTCACCCAGGCCACCAACTCCGTCATCTGGCGGATCGGCGTCTTCTACCTCGGCTCGATCTTCATCGTGCTGACCCTGCTCCCGTGGAACGACAAGTCGATCACCGAGAAGGGCTCGTACGTCGCCGCCCTGGACTCGATCGGCATCGCGCACGCCGGCACGATCATGGAGGTCATCGTCCTGACCGCCGTGCTGTCCTGCCTGAACTCGGGCCTCTACACCGCCTCCCGCATGGCCTTCTCGCTCGGCGAGCGCGGCGACGCCCCGAAGGCGTTCGCCAAGGTCAACTCCCGGGGCGTTCCGGTGGCCGCGATCCTCGGCTCCACGGTCTTCGGCTTCGTCGCCGTCTACTTCAACTACGCCTTCAAGGACACGGTCTTCAACTTCCTGCTGAACTCCTCGGGTGCCATCGCGCTCTTCGTCTGGCTGGTGATCTGCTTCACCCAGCTGAGGATGCGCGGGATCCTGGTCCGCGAGGCCCCGGAGAAGCTGACCGTGAAGATGTGGCTCTTCCCGTGGCTGACCTGGGCCACCGCCGCACTGATCATGTTCGTGATCGGCTACATGTTCGTGGACGACGCCAACCGCGAGGTGGTCACCCTCTCCACCCTGGTCGCCGGCCTGGTCGTGCTCGTGGGCGTGGTGCTGGACTTCCGCCGGAAGCGGGCGCTCCAGAGCTGACCCCGGCCCCCGGCCGCGTACGTACGAAGGAGCCCGGCCCGCCTGTGAGGCGGGCCGGGCTCCTTCGGCGTTCGGGGCGGCTCAGCCGCGGCGGCCCGCCAGCTTCCAGGCGGCCGGCAGGGCGCCCATCGCGAGGGCGGCCTTGAGCGCGTCGCCGATCAGGAACGGGGTCAGGCCCGCCGCGACGGCGGCGCTCAGGGACATGCCGGTGGCGGCCATCAGGTACGGCACGCCCACCGCGTAGATCACGGCGGAGCCGAGCACCATCGTGCCCGCCGTACGCAGGACCGAGCGGTCGGCGCCGCGCCGTGCGAGGGCGCCGACGAGGGTGGCGGCCAGCAGCATGCCGAGTACGTAGCCGAAGGAGGCGCCGCCCGCCCCGGAGGTGCCGCCCGCGAACCACGGCACCCCGGCCATCCCGACGAGTGCGTACAGGGCCAGGGACAGGAAGCCGCGGCGGGCACCGAATGCCGTGCCGACGAGCAGGGCCGCGAAGGTCTGGCCGGTGACCGGGACCGGGGAGCCGGGGACGGGCACGGCGATCTGCGCGGCCAGCCCCGTGAGCGCGGCCCCGCCGGCGACGAGCGCGATGTCGCGGACCCGGCTCGCGGGCAGCAGGTCGGCGAGGACGGCGCCGGGCCGGAAGGAGGCGGCGGATGCGGAAGCGGCGGCGGAAGCGGTGCTCATCGTTGGCTCCGAGGGGTGAGGTGTGCCGGGTGAGGGGCAGGACGATCACCGACGCTATGGGGCGGCCGGGCTCAGCCCCACCGCCACCCAGCACAAAGCCGTACCGGCTGGTTTCGTGGGGATCACACAAAGATCGCGATCAACGCCCCGCCCGGCGTGATCCGTGTCACTGGGAAGATCTGTCAGCACGTCCGTTTTGCGCGGGACGCTTCCGCTCGGGGAGACTGTGGGATCCCGCCAATCCAGAAGCGGAGCCCCCACCGCCGCCGGGCCCAACGAGAGTACGAGCACCCCTCATGCGCGAGCGCCTGTCCGAAGTCCCCCTTCCCCCTCCCCCTCCCCCGACGTCCGAGCTGCCCCCGGAACCCCTCAGCCACAGCCTCAAGCAGCGCCACCTGACGATGCTGGGCCTCGGCGGCGTCATCGGCGCCGGGCTCTTCGTGGGCTCCGGGGCCGGCATCGGCATCGCCGGTCCCGCGATCATCTGCTCGTACCTGCTCGCCGGTGTCCTCGCGATGCTGGTCATGCGGGCGCTGGGCGAGATGTCGGCGGCGATGCCCGCCTCGGGCTCGTTCTCCGTGTACGCGGAGAAGGCGCTGGGGCGCTGGGCCGGCTTCTCGGCGGGCTGGCTGTACTGGTTCCTGCTGGTCGTGGTCCTGGCGGTGGAGGCCACCGGGGCCGCGGACATCGCGAACCGCTGGGTGCCCTCGGTCGACCAGTGGGTCTGGGTGCTGGTCTTCATGGTGGTCTTCACCGTGGCCAACCTGGCGGCCGTGCGGAACTTCGGCGAGTTCGAGTTCTGGTTCGCGGCGCTCAAGGTCGGCGCGATCGTGCTGTTCCTGATCCTCGGCACGCTCGCAATCTTCGGCCTGCTCCCCGACACGGAACCCGTCGGCCTCGCCAACCTCACCGGGCACGGCGGCTTCTTCCCGGCCGGCATCGGCGGGGTCGTCGCGGGCATGCTCGCCGTGGTCTTCGCCTTCGGCGGCCTGGAGGTCGTCACGATCGCGGCCGCCGAGTCCGACGACCCGGCCCGCTCGGTGTCCCGCGCGGTGCGCAGCGCGGTGTGGCGCATCCTCTTCTTCTACGTCGGCTCGATGCTGGTCATCGTCGCCCTGCTGCCCTGGGACTCGCTGAAGCCGGGCCAGAGCCCGTACGTCGCGGTCCTCGACTCCATCGGCATCCCGAAGGCCGGCACGATCATGGAGATCGTGGTGTTCGTGGCGCTGCTGTCGGCGCTGAACGCGAACCTGTACGGCTCCTCGCGCATCGTGTTCTCGCTGGCCGAGCGCGGCGAGGCGCCGAAGTCGCTGCTGAAGGTCTCGGGCGGCGGGGTGCCGCGCGTCGCGGTGTGCGCGTCGGCGGCGTTCGGTTTCGCGTCGGTGGTGCTGAACCTGCTGTGGCCGGACACGATCTTCCTGTACATGCTCAACGCGGTCGGCGCGGTGCTGCTGTTCGTGTGGGCGCTGATCGCCTTCTCGCAGCTGAAGCTGCGCCCCCGGATCGAGCGGGACATGCCGGAGCGGCTGACCCTGCCGATGTGGCTGTTCCCGTACGCGACCTGGTTCGCGCTGCTCGGCATGGGCGCGGTGCTGGTGCTGATGCTGTTCGACGACTCGGCGCGGCCGCAGCTGCTGTGGTCGGCGGGCGCCGCGTCGGTGGTGCTGGTGGTGGCGTGGGTGCGGGAGCTGCGGGACCGCCGGTCCTGAGCGGAGGAGGCCTTCGGCTGTACGGCCCGGGACGGGAGTCCCGGGCCGTAGTGGTTTCGGGGGCGGACGGTCACGTCACGTGAGGCGGGTGTCCGGATTTCGGACGCCGAGCATCCGGTTAACGGACGATGGGCAGACTGGCCGCATGATCCAGAGCACCATCACACCTCCCGAGCGGCAGGGTCCGGCGTCCGCGCCGGCCGAGCCCGGATCCCCCCTCGGCAACGGCCTCAAGCAGCGCCACCTCTCGATGATCGCCCTCGGCGGCGTCATCGGCGCCGGGCTCTTCGTCGGCTCCGGGGCCGGCATCGCGGCCGCCGGGCCCTCGATCGTGCTCGCGTACGCCGCGTCCGGGCTGCTGGTGATGTTCGTGATGCGGATGCTCGGCGAGATGTCCGCCGCCCATCCCGTCTCCGGCTCCTTCTCGGTGCACGCGGAGCGGGCGATCGGCCCCTGGGCGGGCTTCACCGCGGGCTGGATGTTCTGGACCCTGCTGTGCGTGGGCGTGGCCATCGAGGCCATCGGCGCGGCGCACATCGTGACGGGCTGGCTCCCCGGCACCCCCTCCTGGATGTGGGTGCTGATCTTCATGGCGGTGTTCTGCGGGTCGAACCTGGCGGCCGTCTCCCACTTCGGCGAGTTCGAGTTCTGGTTCGCCGCCCTCAAGATCGGCGCGATCGGGCTGTTCCTGGGCCTGGGCGTGCTGGCCGTCCTCGGCGTGCTGCCCGGCACCGCCTCCCCCGGGGCCGCCAACCTGCTGCACGACGGCGGCTTCCTGCCCACGGGGGTGGACGGCCTGCTGGTCGGGCTGCTGGCCTCGGTCGTCGCGTACGGCGGGCTCGAGACGGTGACCATCGCGGCCGCCGAGTCCGAGAACCCGGTCAAGGGCGTGGCCAAGGCCGTGCGGACCACCATGTGGCGGATCGCGATCGTCTACGTCGGCTCGATGCTGGTCATCGTGACCCTGCTGCCGTGGAACGATCCGGCGGTGACCGAACAGGGCCCGTACGCGGCCACCCTGGACCACCTGGGCATCCCGGCCGCCGGCCAGATCATGAACGTGGTCATCCTGATCGCCCTGCTGTCCGCGATGAACGCCAACATCTACGGCTCCTCGCGCATGGCCTACTCCCTGGTCTCCCGCGGCCAGGGCCCGAAGGCGCTCGGCAAGGTCGAGGGCCGGGTGCCGCGCCGGGCGGTGCTCGCCTCCTCGGGCTTCGGGTTCGTCACCGTGCTGCTGTCCTACTGGTACCCGGACACCCTCTTCGCGTGGCTGCTGAACATGGTCGGCGGGGTCATCCTCGTCGTCTGGGGGTTCATCGCGGTCTCCCAGTTCGTGCTGCGCCGCCGGCTGGAGCGCGAGGCCCCCGAGAAGCTCGTCGTGAGGATGTGGGGCTTCCCGTACCTGACCTGGGTGGCGCTGGCCGGGGTGGTCGGGGTGCTGGTGCTGATGGCCGCGGGCGAGGACACCCGGGGGCAGGTGGTGTTCACCGGCGGGCTGACCGTGGCCCTGGCGGTGGCCGGCTACGTGATGCAGCGCCGGGCGGCTGCCGCCGCTGCCTGATCGTCCGCCAGAAGGCCGGGCCGGTGTGCGACACCGGCCCGGCCTTCGGCGTTTGGAATAGATACTGCTAGCGTGCAGTTGCGCATCAGTTGCAATAACAAGCTGGGCAATAAGCAGTTGGCACGCCGAGGGGACCGGATAACACGCATGGCCATCTACACACTTCCCGAGCTTCCGTACGACTACGCGGCGCTCGAGCCCGTGATCAACCCGCAGATCATCGAGCTGCACCACGACAAGCACCACGCGGCCTACGTCACGGGCGCCAACAACACCCTCGAACAGCTGGCGGAGGCGCGCGAGAAGGAGAACTGGGGCGCCCTGAACGGCCTGGAGAAGAACCTCGCGTTCCACCTCTCCGGCCACATCCTGCACAGCATCTACTGGCACAACATGGCCAGCCCGAAGACCGGCGAGGGCGGCGGCGAGCCCACGGCGGCCGACGGCCTGGGCGACCTGGCCGACGCGATCACCGAGTCCTTCGGGTCCTTCGCGAAGTTCAAGAAGCAGCTGACCTTCGCGTCCTCCGCCACCCAGGGCTCCGGCTGGGGCGTGCTCGCCTACGAGCCCGTCAGCGGCCGCCTGGTCGTCGAGCAGGTCTACGACCACCAGGGCAACGTGGGCGTGGCCAGCACCCCGATCCTGGTCTTCGACGCCTGGGAGCACGCCTTCTACCTGCAGTACAAGAACCAGAAGGTGGACTTCATCGAGGCGATGTGGAACGTCGTCAACTGGCAGGACGTGGCCGGGCGCTACGCCGACGCCAAGGCGAACACCCCGCTGCTGATCCCCGCCAAGGGCTGATCGGCACCCCGCAAACCCGTCCGCCTCGTGATCGTCTTCTCAACCTTCACCGGCGGGCGTGTCCACCGGAAGGCCCCCGCGAGGACGTGACTCGCGGGGGCCTTCTGCGCCTTCTGCGCCTTCGGTGTCCACCAGGCCGTCCACCTCGCCGACGGCCGTGAACTCGCGGGCCAGGCCCGTCTCGTGGAGCCGGGCGAAGGGCGTGAAGGGGATGCCGAACTCGGACTCCCCGCGGTCGAAGTTCCAGGTCTTGTGGACCTGGAAGCGGTAGTCGGTCACCACCGACCCGTCCTCGTGGACCCGGACCGTGCCGCTGATCCGGTACTGCGCCCCGCGCAGCGCCAGCCACCAGTCCACGTCACCGCCCTCGCCGGCCCGCCGGGTGATGCGCACCCCGCGCCAGCCGCTGTCGGCCGCGTACGCCCCCGGTTCACCCAGGGCCCGGGCCGCGTCCCGCCATTCGGCCAGCCGCCGGTCGACCTCCGCCCGTACGGCGTCCACCGCGAGCAGCGCGCGGGCGTCCACCCGGTACGGGCGGCCCGTACCGCGCAGGTAGTGGCGCAGGGCGCCCGCCGCGTGGGGTATCCCGAGGGCCGTCCACAGCGGCGGCACCGCAACGCAAGCCGCCCGCAGCACCCGGTCTCGGGGGCGTGCGGGCAGCGTCGCGTGCGGTGCGTTGCCGTTCGGTATCGCGGGCTGCGCCCGGCCGCCCTCGCGGCCGAGCGGAACCCGCGTGTCATCGGGACCCATACCGGGACGTTAAGGGAGGAACCCCATGCGGGCTACTCGAAGGAGGGGCCCTTGGTACGGGTGCGCTTGATCTCGTAGAAGCCGGGCGTGGAGGCGACCAGCAGGGTGCCGTCCCACAGCCGGGCGGCGGCCTCGCCGCGCGGGGTCGGGGTGACGACCGGGCCGAAGAAGGCCACCTCGTCGCCCTCGGCGCCGGGCACCGAGATCACCGGGGTGCCGACCTCCTGGCCGACCCGGTCGATGCCGTCGTTGTGGGAGGCGCGCAGCACCTCGTCGTACTCGTCGGAATCGGCGTACGCGATCAGCTCGGCCGGCAGGCCGACCTCGGCCAGCGCCTCGGCGATGACCTCGCGGGTCGCCCCCTTGTCCTCATTGTGGATCTTGGTGCCGAGGGCGGTGTACAGCTTGCCGGTGACCTCGTCGCCGTGCTTCTGCTGGGCGGCTATCACCACGCGCACCGGGGCCCAGCCCTTGGGGCCGAGCAGCTCTCGGTAGCGCTCGGGCAGCTCGTCGAGGCGGTTCTCGTTCAGCACGGCGAGGCTCATCACGTGCCAGCGGACCTCTACGTCGCGGACCTTCTCGACCTCCAGCATCCAACGGGAGGTCATCCAGGCCCAGGGGCAGAGCGGGTCGAACCAGAAGTCGACCGGGGTCTTCTCGCGCACCTGGGTGTCGGTCATGTCTCTCCTTGAGTCTGCGTCTTGAAAAGCTCATCACTGGCCGGTGTTCCGTCTCGCCAACCAGGACGCAGCCGGACGCATTCCCCCCGTGCGAGGATTTCGCCACAAGAACACGATCACGCACGAAGGAGTGCACGTGCCCGCAGAGAACCTGTCCCGCGAAGAGGCCCGTGGACGGGCGGAGCTGCTGTCCGTCGACGGGTACGAGGTGGTCCTCGACATCAGGTCGGCGGTGGAGGAGGCCGAGCCCGCGGAGGGCCCCCGCACCTTCCGCTCGGTGACGACGATCCGCTTCCGGGCCGCGGCCTCCGGCACCTCCACGTTCGTGGACCTGATCGCCCCCTCGGTGAACTCCGTGACCCTGAACGGACGGGCGCTCGACGCGGCCGCCGTGTTCGACGGCGCGCGGATCGCCGTGGACGGCCTGGCCTCCGAGAACGTCCTGGTCGTCGACGCCAACTGCGCGTACAGCCGCACGGGCGAGGGCCTGCACCGCTTCGTCGACCCCGAGGACGGCGAGGTCTACCTCTACACCCAGTACGAGCCGGCGGACGCGCGGCGGGTGTACGCCAACTTCGAGCAGCCGGACCTGAAGGCGCCCTACCGCTTCGAGGTGACCGCGCCCGAGGGCTGGCAGGTGTGGAGCAACGGCGCGGAGGAGTCGCGCGAGGGAGGGGTGTGGCGGTTCGCCGAGACCCAGCCGATCTCCACGTACATCACGTGCGTCGTCGCCGGGCCCTACCACTACGTGACGGACTCCTACACGCGCGGGGACCTGACGATCCCGCTGGGCGCGATGTGCCGCAAGGGGCTGGCGAAGCACTTCGACGCGGACGACGTCTTCCTCGTCACCAAGCAGGGCTTCGACCTGTTCCACGAGATCTTCGACTACCCGTACCCCTTCGGGAAGTACGACCAGGCCTTCGTGCCGGAGTACAACCTGGGCGCCATGGAGAACCCGGGGATGGTCACCTTCCGCGAGGAGTACATCTTCCGCGGGAAGGTCACGCAGGCCTCCTACGAGCGGCGCGCGAACGTCATCCTGCACGAGATGGCGCACATGTGGTTCGGCGACCTGGTCACCATGAAGTGGTGGGACGACCTGTGGCTGAAGGAGTCCTTCGCGGACTTCATGGGCTCCTTCGGGCTGGTCGAGGCCACCCGCTTCGACCAGGCGTGGGTCACCTTCGCCAACAGCCGCAAGGCGTGGGCGTACCGCGCCGACCAGCTGCCGTCCACGCACCCGATCACGGCCGACATCCGTGACCTGGAGGACGCGAAGCTGAACTTCGACGGGATCACGTACGCCAAGGGCGCGGCGGTCCTGAAGCAGCTCGTGGCGTACGTGGGCCGGGACGCCTTCCTGGAGGGCGCGCGGCGCTACTTCAAGGCCAACGCGTACGGGAACACCACCCTGGACGACCTGCTGTCGGTGCTCGCCGAGGTCTCCGGCCGGGACATGGCCGCATGGTCGCGGGCCTGGCTCCAGACGGCCGGCGTGAACGCGCTGACCCCGGTGCTGACGTACGACGCGGGCGGGCGGGTGACGGAGCTGGCGGTGGTCCAGGAGGGCGAGGAGCTCCGCCCGCACCGGGTGGCGGTCGGCCTGTACCGGCTGGAGTCCGACGGCAGCCTGGTCCGCTACGCGCGGGCCGGGGTCGACGTGTCGGGCGCGCGGACGGTCGTCGCGGAGCTGGCGGGCCGGGAGCGGCCCGACCTGGTCCTGGTCAACGACGAGGACCTCACCTACTGCAAGATCCGCTTCGACGAGGGCTCGCTGGCCACGCTGCGCGGACACCTCGGCGACCTGACCGATCCCCTCGCGCGGGCGCTGAGCTGGTCGGCGCTGTGGAACCTGACGCGCGACGGGCTGATGCCCGCCCGCGACTTCCTCACGCTGGTACTGGCCCACGCGGGCCGCGAGACGGACGTCGGCGTGCTCCAGATGCTGCACGCCCAGGCGCTGACCGCCGTCACCCACTACTCGGCCCCCGACCGGCGCGAACAGGGCGGCCGGGAGCTTGCGGCGGGCGCGCTGCACGAGCTGCGGCTGGCCGAGCCGGGGTCGGAGCACCAGCTGACGTGGGCCCGCTTCTTCGCGGCGAGTGCGGCGACCGAGGGCGACTTCCAGCTGCTGCTGGGGCTGCTGGACGGCTCCGCCCGGATCGACGGGCTGGAGGTGGACCAGGAGCTGCGCTGGGACTTCCTGCTGCCGCTGGCCGCGCACGGGGCGGTGGACGAGGGCGTACTGGCGGCGGAGCTGTCGCGGGACGACACGGCGTCGGGCAAGAGGCACCAGGTGCGGTGCCTGGCGGCGCGGCCGTCCGCGGCGGTGAAGGACCAGGCGTGGGCGGCGGTGGTCGAGTCGGACGCGCTGTCGAACGCGCTGGTGGAGGCGACGATCGCGGGCATGCAGCAGGCTTCCCAGCGGGGGCTGCTGGCGGTGTACGCGGAGCCGTACTTCTCGGTGCTGGAGCGGATCTGGTCGGACCGGTCGATCCAGATCGGCATCGACGTGGTGAAGGGCCTCTACCCGGCCCTCCAGGACCCGGAGCCCACGATCGCGTCGACGGACGCGTGGCTGTCCTCGCACCCGGACGCGGCCCCTGCGCTCCGCCGCCTGGTCCTGGAGTCCCGGGACGACCTGGCCCGTGCCCTGCGCGCGCAGCACTGCGACGCGGCGGCCGGCTGACCCCGCCGGGGGTTCGGGGCTCCGCCCCGGACCCCCGCGCCTCAAACGCCGGCGAGGCTGGGGGTTCCAGCCCCGCCGGCGTTTGAGGCGCGGGGTCTGGGGCGGAGCCCCAGGGCACGGCGGGGCAGCCTATCGGCCATCGAACGCCCGTACTTTAGCCCCGGGTTGTCCGGGTTTGTCGACGGGCGTGTAACACCGGTTAGCAAGGCCATGGCCTGAGGGAATCACCGCGTCATGAACCAGAACGCACCCCTCCCCCTCGCCCACCTCACCGCCAGCCGCCCCCGCGTGCTCACCCTCGCCCAGCTGCGCGAGCACGGCGTCACCGCCTCCGACGCCGCCGAGCGGCCCTGGCAGCAGATCCTGCCCGGGGTGTTCCTGCTCCACTCGGGCCCCGCGACCAGCGAGGAGCGGCTGCACGCCGCGCTGCTGTACGCCGGCCGGCGCGGGCACGGCGAGGCCATGATCACCGGGCTGGCGGCGCTCGCCCTGTACCGGTTCGCCTCCGCCCCCGCGCTGCTCGCGCTCTCGCACATCGACGTGCTCGTGCCCGGCACCCGCCGCCTGCGCTCCACCGGGGACGTGCGGATCGTGCGCGCCCACACCCCGCCCCGGGCCCAGGAGGTGACCGGGCTGCCGGTGGCGCCGGTCGCGCGGGCCGTCGCCGACGCCGTCGCGCAGCTCGACGACGCCGGCACCGTACGCCGCCTGCTCAGCGAGGCCGTCCGCGCCGGGCACTGCGAACCGGCCGCCGTCGTACGGGAGCTGACGGTGGCCCGGCTGCTCAACCGCCCGCACGTGGTGGACGCCGTCGAGTCCCTCCTCGCCGAGGGCCGCGCCATCGCCGAGGACCGGCTGTACCACCTCGTACGCGGCTACGACCTCCCCGAGCCGGTCTGGAACGTGGACCTGCGCATCCCCGGCGGCCCGCACCTCGGCGGGGTCGACGCCTTCTGGCCCGAGCACTCCGTGGCCGTGGAGATCGACACCCGCGCCCCGCGCCAGGGCGAGGACGAGGAGTGGTCGGAGTCCGTCCGCAAGCGCGAGACGCTGGAGCGGCTCGGCGTGACCGTCATCCACATCACCCCGCGCAAGCTCCGCGACTGGCCCGAGCAGCAGGCCGCGGTCGTCCGGACCGCCCTGACGGCGTCCGGCGACCGTGAGCCCGCCGCCTATCTGGTGGTGCTGCCGAGGTGAGGCGAGTACTCCGGGGCGCTCCAGCGCAGCCGCCCCGGGTGGACGGCCTCGACCACCGATTCCACGCGGAAGCGGGTGGCGCGGCTTCCGTCGGGCCCGAACTCGACCCCGGCCCGGCCGCTGAGCTGGAGTACGGCCCCGGTCTCCCAGTCCGGGAAGATCAGTCCGGCCCGCGGGTCGGCCGTCAGGTTCCCCAGGGTGAGGAACATGGCGTTGCCCGCGTAGTCCGGCCAGGTCAGCTCGGTCGGCGAGAGCACCTCCACGAAGCCGGGCAGCCCGCCGCGGTGACTGGCGTCGACCCCGTCCGCCTCCGCCGTGGTGGCGACGAAGAAGGTGTCGGCGGCGCGGACGGCCCGCTCCTGGTCGGGGGTGAGCGCGTCACCGCGCCGCACGACACCGGCTCCTTCGGCCGCCAGGTCCAGCGGCTGGCGTTTCTGCAGGTACTTGGGGCAGTTGGCGAAGACCTGCTCGGCCCGCACAGCGAACCCCCGGCCGGTCACCTCGACCGTCCCGTTCAGCCGCATCCGGCGCCGGGTGCGCGGGTCGAGCGCGATGGTGCCGACCCTCGTCCCGGCCGTGGCCAGCGCCCCGGTGAGCGGATCGCCCGGCGGTAGTCCCCCGGCGACCGTGATCCGGTCCGGCCCGGTGGCCCGTACGAAACCGGGCGCGCCGGTGAGCAGGGAGGCCCACAGCCGGCCCTCGCCGTCGGCGGCGCCGACGACCAGGTGCGGCTGGAGTTCCAGGAAGGCCGCGGCGACGTCCCGGATGCCCGTGCCGATCGAGCGGCCGACGTGTTCGGCGAGCTCGCGCACGCCGACCCGTTCCTGTACGGCCAGTGAGCCCCAGTGGTAGGCCCCGGACATGAGCGCCTCCGTCCTTAGAAGAAACCGCAGGTGGGAGCCCCCGCGACGGGGGCCGGGGAACCTTCGGCGCCGGTCGGGACGGAGATCTCCAGGCGGATCCCGTCCGGGTCGTGGAAGAAGATGCCGCCGGAGGCCGCGCCCTCGCCGTGGGCGACGACGCCGTCGTAGGCGAACTCGACCCCGAGGTCGCGCAGCCGCGTCTCGTACGACCGCACCTCGTCGATGTCGGAGGCCGCGAGCGCCAGGTGGTGGAGCCCGGCCGCGGCCGGGGCGAACCGGCCCTCGGCCTGCTCCCAGAGGGCGAGCACGAGCTCGCCGTCGTGTCCGATGAGGGCGAACCGGCGCCCTTCCTCCTTGCCCTCGACGAGGACCGTGAAGTCCAGGACGTCGCGGTAGAAGCCGGTCGAGCGCTCCAGATCGGTGACGTTCAGGCCCACGTGCCCGGTGCGGAGCCTGCTGATGGCAGTCGTCATGACGGGTCCTTCCCCAGAGGATTTCCAAGGTTCTAACCTTCTAAATCGAGATTAACGGTTAGGCATGCGGGCGTCAACCGTTCACGTACCCTTGAGGGGTTAGCTGCCCAGCCCAGGAGACGAGACGGACATGACGGCGACGGACCCGCGCCCCCTGACCGGGGAGCCGATCGCGCTCGACCTGCTGAACACCCGCTGGGTCATGGACGGCGAACCGCTCGACCTCTTCGCCGGGGCCGCGGGCCTGACCCGGGTGCAGGGGCTCGCGGTCTGGCTGGAGTCCGCCGGGCTGGCCGGCCGCTTCCGGGCCGACGCCGCGACCCTCGTGCACCTGATGACCGCCCGCGAGGCGCTGGCCCGCGCGGTGGCGGACCCGGCGGACGAGAGCGCCCGCGAACTGGTCGACGCCGTACTGGAACACGGCCGCATCCGCGCCACCCTGACGGCCGAAGGCCCGGGCGAGCGCGCCGAGTTCGACGATCCGACCTGGGGTCCGGCCTGGACGGCCGCCCGGAACTACCTGGAGCTGCTGAGCACCGCGCCCGACCGGATCCGCAAGTGCGCCTCCGAAACCTGCGTCCTGCACTTCCTCGACATCTCGCGCAACGGCACCCGGCGCTGGCACTCGATGGCCGTCTGCGGAAACCGGGCGAAGGCCTCCCGGCACTACGCGCGCACGCGCGAGCGCTGAACGGTCCGAAACTGTCACACCCGCACCGGGGCGCGATCGCGTCCCGGTGCCGCCGCGTGGTCGCCAAGTCGACAAATCAGCTCCGCGGCCCCAGCGGTTCACCCCGCCCTGTCCCGGTAAGTCCCCGCTGGCGCATCCGCCGCAGTGGCGAATGCCCGCCATGGCGGGTATCGGTCAATGACAACTCTCCCCAAACGGCTGTCGTTTGCGCAAAGCTGACCGGTCATCCGGCACCGAAATCCGGACCGTATCTTTCACTTACCAGGGATGCTGATGACCCTCGAATCCCCCAGCTCCATACCCGGGGCCAGACGCGTCGCGCGCGTCGCGGCCGCGGCCGGTCTGGTGGCCGCCCTCGCGGCCACCGGCTCGGCGCCCGTCTTCGCGGCGAACGGAGCCGACGCCCCGGGCTCCAGCCCGGCCGTCAAGTCCGCGGACCAGAAGCTCGGTTCGGCAGACGCCGAGCTCCTCCAGCAGGCCAAGGCCAAGGGCGACGCGAACGTCACCGTCATGGTCGCGACCGCTCCCGGCGAGACCAAGCAGGTGGCGGACCAGCTCGACGCCGTACCCGGCGCCTCGGTGGGCCAGACGTACGACAAGCTCGGATACGTACGCGCCACCCTGCCCACCGGCAAGGCGGAGGCCGCGCTGAAGGCGGCCGCCAAGCTGTCCTCGGTGCACGGCATCGACCTGCGGCACGAGATCCAGCTGCCGGACCCGCGCCCCGACGCCGGCCAGGACGCGGGCGCGGCCGCGAAGCCGCAGCCCGGCTCGTACCCGGCGCCGGACAAGAACACCCCGGCGAAGAACCCGTACAACCCGTCCTTCGAGACCGGCGCGGTGGACTTCGTCGCGAAGAACCCGCAGGCCGACGGCCGCGGCGTGACCATCGGCATCATGGACTCGGGCGTCGACCTCGGCCACCCGGCCCTGCAGAAGACCACCACCGGCGAGCGCAAGATCGTCGACTGGGTCACCGCGACCGACCCGATCACCGACGGCGACGCCACCTGGCGCGCCCAGATCACCCCGGTCACCACCGCCGGCGGCACCTTCACGGCGGGCGGCGCGAGCTGGAAGGCCCCCGAGGGCAGCTTCCAGTGGAGCCGCTTCACCGAGTCGATCACCGCCAACGGCGACATGAAGGGCGACGTCAACCGGGACGGGGACACCACCGACCGGTTCGGCATGCTCTACGACGCCGCCGCCGGCACCGTCCGCGTCGACACCGACCAGGACAACGACTTCACGAACAACGAGCCGATGAAGCCGTACAAGGACGGCTACCAGATCGGCTACTTCGGCACGGACAACCCGGCGACCGACGTCGCCGAGCGCATCCCGTTCGTGATCGAGATCCGCAAGGACGTCCCGATGGACCCGCTCGGCGGGGACTGGGTCGGCAAGAAGGCCGACTTCGTCAACATCGGCATCATCGAGTCCGAGCACGGCACGCACGTCGCCGGCATCACCGCCGCCAACAGCCTCTTCGGCGGCAAGATGAACGGCGAGGCGCCCGGCGCCAAGCTCGTCTCCTCGCGCGCCTGCACCTGGTCCGGCGGCTGCACCAACATCGCGCTGACCGAGGGCATGATCGACCTCGTCGTCAACCGCGGCGTGGACATCGTCAACATGTCCATCGGCGGCCTGCCGGCGCTGAACGACGGCAACAACGCCCGCTCCGAGCTCTACAAGAACCTCATCGACACCTACGGTGTCCAGCTCGTCATCTCGGCGGGCAACGAGGGCCCCGGCATCAACACCATCGGCGACCCCGGTCTCGCGGACAAGGTCATCTCCGTGGGCGCCGCGGTCTCCAAGGAGACCTGGGCCGCCAACTACGGCTCCGGCGTGACCAAGAAGTACAACATGTTCCCCTTCTCCTCGCGCGGTCCGCGTGAGGACGGCGGGTTCACGCCGACCATCACCGCCCCCGGCGCGTCCATCAACACCATCCAGACCTGGCTGCCCGGCGCGCCCGTGAAGGAGGCCGGCTACACCCTCCCGGCCGGTTACGGCATGCTCCAGGGCACCTCGATGTCCTCGCCGCAGGCCGCGGGCGCCAGCGCCCTGCTGATCTCGGCCGCCAAGCAGAAGAACATCGCGCTGACCCCGGCTGCCCTGCGCACGGCGCTGACCAGCACCGCCAAGAAGATCGACGACGTCCCGGCGCACGCGCAGGGCTCGGGCCTGATCAACGTTCCCGGCGCGTGGGAGTCCATCCAGCGCGGCGCGAAGGCCAACGAGTTCACCGTCAAGGCTCCGGTCGACACCGCGATCGACCAGTTCCTGAAGACCCCGGGCTTCGGCACCGGCCTCTACGACCGCGAGGGCGGCCTGAAGGTCGGCCAGAAGAAGGTCTACGACGTCGTCGTCACCCGCACCACGGGCGTCAAGTACGGCACCCGGCACAACCTGAGCTGGCGCAACAACGACGGCACGTTCAAGATCCTGGGCGACTACGACTACGTCACCCTGCCCCTGAACAAGCCCGTCACCATCAAGGTCGAGGCCAAGCCCAAGACGGCCGGCGTGCACAGCGGCATCCTGCAGCTGGACGACGAGACCACCGAGGGCATCGACAAGCAGATCCTGACGACGGTCGTCTCCTCGACCCCGCTGGCGAAGCCGTCGTTCAGCTTCTCGAACACCTCGTCCGTGCAGCGCAACAGCCACAAGTCGTACTTCGTCACCGTGCCGCAGGGCGCGAAGACCCTCGAGGTCGCCCTCGGCAGCCTCGCGGCGGGCAGCCAGACGCGCTTCATCTCGATCCACCCCTACGGTGTGGGCGTCGAGGACAGCGCGACCACCCAGTGCTACCCGAACTACGACAACCCGGCGAACAAGTGCCGCCCCGACCTGCGGTCGTACGCCGACCCGCAGCCGGGCGTCTGGGAGATCGAGGTCGAGTCGCGCCGTACGTCGCCGCTCCTCGACAACCCGTTCAAGCTGGACGTCTCCGTGCTCGGCGCGGCCTTCGACCCCGCGGTCAAGGTCCTGCCGGAGGTCAAGCAGGGCACCCCGGCGCCGGTCCAGTGGACCGTGAAGAACGACGGTGCGGCCATCGCCGGCGGCAAGCTCCAGGGCGGCCCGCTCGGCTCCGCGAAGGTCGCCACGCCGACCATCGCCAACGGTGAGACCCACACCACCGAGGTCACGATCGGCGAGGGCGTCTCCCGCCTCGACATCGCGATCGGCAAGGTGTCCGACACCGCCGCCGACCTCGACCTCGACGTGTTCAAGGACGGCGTCAAGGTCGGCTCCTCCGCCGACGGCGACTCCGAGGAGTCCGTGAGCCTGGTCAACCCGGCCGCCGGCACCTACACGATCAAGGTGTTCGGCTACGCGGTCCCGTCCGGCTCCACCACGTACGACTACCGCGACGTGTACTTCTCGGCCGCCCTGGGCTCCGTCCAGGTCGACGAGGCCGCCGCGGTGAACCTCGCCAACGGCGCCTCCACGGCCGTCTCGGCGAACGTCCTGGTCAACGCCGCCGCCCCCGAGGGCCGGCAGTTCTTCGGCCAGGTCCAGCTGCTCAACGCCCGCGGCACCGCCGCGGGCACCGGCAGCGTGCAGATCGAGAAGGTCCTGCCGTAGCGCGTACGCGCGTGACGGTGTGACCGCATGACGGAGGGGCCGGTGCCGATGGCGAGCACCGGCCCTTCTCGCTGCCCCGGGCCGATGACAGGATGCCGGGATGACGATCACCGAAAGAGGGGCCAACACCCCGCTGGCCTGCGGGCCGTTCCGCGTCACCGTGGGGCGCACGGCCCGGCCGGGGACTGTGGCGGTGGCCGCCGCGGCAGTGCTGCTGGACGCCGTCGGCCGGGTCCGCGATGACGCCGACGTGGTCCTGGCCGACGGGCCCCGGCACCCGTCCGGAGCGGTCCGGCACCTGGGCGGGGCCGAGGAGGGCGGACAGCTCGTCCAGCGGCTGGAGGTGGACCCGGACGACGTGGAGCCGGCCGTGCAGCGGGTCCTGATCGCCGCCTTCGCCGCCGGCGGGCCGTTCGGCGCGGTCGACGGGCTGTACGTGGAGGTGGCCGCGGGCGACGGAACGCCGGTGGCCCGGTACGAGGCGGCGGACGCCGCCATGGACACCGCGCTGGTGCTCGGCGAGTGCTACCGCCGCGACGGCGCCTGGCGCTTCCGTGCGGTGGGCCAGGGCTACACCGCCGGTCCGGCCGCGCTCGCCGCCGACTTCGGCATACGGCCCGAGGCGCTCCCGGCCGCCCCGGTGACCGGCCCCGCGATGACCGAGGTGGACAAGGTCGACGCGGCGCCGCCGCCCGTCGGACCGCGGGACTCCGGAGCGCCCGCCGGCCCGGTCCCGTACGACTGCGTGTACGAGGGGACCGGCGACCAGGAGATCACCGTGCCGAACCCGCACCCCGGGGAAGAGTCGGTACTGGATTACGAGGTGCTCGGCGCGACGGACTCGGGCACCCGGTTCAGCGTGTACCGGATCGACGACCAGAACGAGCCGGTCCTCGCGATCAACCGCCGTGAGCACGGCCTGCGGGGCCGGCGGCTGGCGTTCGGCAGCGGCGGCTCCGCGATGCGGCTGCGCATCGAGGCGAACTGCGACTGGCGGCTGCGGCTGCGCCCGGCCGATACGGTCGAAGCCCTCGGGACCGGCGGATCGGGCCGGGGGACGACCGTGCTGTGGTACGGCGGCCCGCCCGCCCTGATCAGGCTGGAGCGCGAGGGCCCCGGCGACGACTGGGTGCAGCTGAGCACCTTCCAGCCGGACGGCCCGGGCCTCTTCGTCACCCACACCAAGGACCGCCACCCGGTGACCGGCCCGCTCGCCGTCGGCCCCGAGGGCTGGGCCCACGTCGTGGTGGTGACTCCCGAGACGGTCCCGTGGAAGCTGACGGTGCTGCCCCTGCACAGCGCCCCGGTGCTGGAGGGGAAGCTGGCCGGCCGGGGTGCGCAGGTGGTGCGCGTACCGGCCAACGGGGCGAAGGCGGAGGTCCGGCACGGCTCGCGGAGGGCTCCCTCGCTGACCGTGATGTTCGCGCTGGACGAGGATCTGACCCCCCTGGAGCGGCTCTGCACCGAGCCGGGGGTGTACGACCTGCCGCCCGGCCTGGTCAGCCTCCGCGCGCTGGAAAAATGGAGCCTCCGGGTCCGCGACTGAGGCTCCGCGGACCCGCTGCGCGCGGCAGATCGTCCGTACTGCGGACAATGGATTGGACAAGGCTCGTGGGGTCGCACGCATGATGGCTCCACGCGCGCCCGCGTCGTACGGAGCAGAAGGAGTCACCGTGAGGGTCGGAATCGTCGGAGCCACCGGACAGGTCGGCGGAGTCATGCGCGGCATCCTCGCCGAGCGGAAGTTCCCGGTGGACGAGCTGCGCCTGTTCGCCTCGGCCCGTTCGGCCGGCTCGACCCTGGAGTGGGAGGGCCGGGAGATCACCATCGAGGACGCCTCGACGGCCGACTACTCCGGCCTGGACATCGTGCTCTTCTCCGCGGGCGGCGCCACCTCCAAGGCCCTCGCCGAGAAGGTCGCCTCGCAGGGCGCCGTCGTGATCGACAACTCCTCCGCCTGGCGCAAGGACCCCGAGGTCCCCCTCGTCGTCTCCGAGGTCAACCCGCACGCGATCAAGAACCGCCCCAAGGGCATCATCGCGAACCCGAACTGCACCACCATGGCCGCGATGCCCGTGCTGCGCCCGCTGCACGACGAGGCCGGCCTGTCCGCGCTGATCGCCACCACCTACCAGGCCGTCTCCGGCTCGGGCCTGGCCGGTGTCGCCGAGCTCGACGGCCAGGTCAAGGCCGTGGCCGCCGACGCGACCAAGCTGGTCCACGACGGCGAGGCCGTCGAGTTCCCCGAGCCGGGCGTCTACAAGCGCTCCATCGCCTTCAACGTGCTGCCGCTCGCGGGCTCGATCGTGGACGACGGCTCCTTCGAGACCGACGAGGAGCAGAAGCTCCGCAACGAGTCCCGCAAGATCCTCGAGATCCCGGGCCTCAAGGTCTCCGGCACCTGCGTGCGCGTGCCGGTCTTCTCCGGCCACTCGCTCCAGATCAACGCCCGCTTCGACCGCCCGATCAGCGTCGAGCGCGCGTACGAGCTGCTGAAGGACGCCCCGGGCGTCGAGCTCTCGGAGATCCCGAACCCGCTCCAGGCGGCCGGCAAGGACGCCTCGTACGTGGGCCGCATCCGCGTCGACGAGACGGTGGACAACGGCCTCGCCCTGTTCCTGTCGAACGACAACCTCCGCAAGGGCGCCGCGCTGAACGCGGTCCAGATCGCGGAGCTGGTGGCCGAGGAGCTGCGCCAGGCCTGAGTCCGGCCGGGCGCGATCAGCAACGAAGGGGGCGGGTGCCGTACGGCACCCGCCCCCTTCGCATGTCAGGATCGCCGGCCGACCCGCTCGGGTCTGGAATGGGTCCGGCAGCCCGCGGCCCGGCTTCCCGGGGCTCCGCCCCGGACCCCGCTCCTCAAACGCCGGAGGGGCTGAAGGCAGGCCGGCGGACCTCGAAGTGGAAGCAGCCGAACTCCGCGGCCCGCAGGTGGACGAGGGCGACCCGCGGGTCGGCGAAGGCCTCGTCGAGGGCCCGGTCGATCACCCCGTCGGGATCCTCGCCCAGGTCGAGGACCCGCCCCCCGACGATGTGCCCGCGGGCGTCGTACCGCCGGGCGGTGCGCTGCACGCCCGGGCGGGCGAAGGGGTGTCCGCCGTCCTCCGCGGGCCCCGCGCACGCCTCGGCGTGGACGAAGACGGGCCCCTGCTCGTCGTAGGCGCCGGGATCGGCGCCCGTGCGGGCCGCCCAGCGGCGCAGCGGCGCGTACGAGACGAGCGCGATCCGCTCGCCGGCCTCGCTCGCCCGCAGGCAGCAGCGCAGCGGCGCCCCGCCCTCCTCGTCCCGGTAGGGGACGCACTCCCGTCCCGCGTCGTCCCGTACCCGGAGCTCTTTGAGCGCCGTCTCCTCGATGGGCCTCGCCCGGTAGCTGATCGTCATGCCCTCCAGCGTGGCGCGCCCGCCCGCCGGAGTCCGGCGGGAATCCGACCTCGCGTTCGCCCGTGGATTACTCCGGCGCGGTGGCCCCCGCCCCATGGAAGGATGGCGGGGCAACGTCACCATCGAAGGAGATGAACGCGTGCCAGGCACGAATCTCACCCGTGAAGAGGCCCAGCAGCGGGCAAGGCTGCTCACCGTCGACTCGTACGAGATCGAACTCGATCTCAGCGGCGCGCAGGAGGGCGGCACGTACCCGTCCGTGACCACCGTGCGCTTCCAGTCGGCCGAGGCCGGGGCCGAGACCTTCATCGACCTGGTCGCCCCGGCCGTGCACGAGGTCGTGCTGAACGGCAAGTCGCTGGACGTGGCCGCGGTCTTCCGGGACTCGCGCATCGCCCTGGCGCACCTGGCGGCCGGGGACAACGAGCTCCGCGTCGTCGCGGACTGCGCGTACACCAACACCGGTGAGGGCCTGCACCGCTTCGTCGACCCGGTCGACCAGCAGGCGTACCTCTACACCCAGTTCGAGGTGCCGGACGCGCGCCGCGTGTTCGCCAGCTTCGAGCAGCCCGACCTGAAGGCCACGTTCCGGTTCACCGTGACGGCCCCCGAGGGCTGGACGGTCATCTCGAACTCCCCGACGCCTGAGCCCAAGGACCGGGTGTGGGCCTTCGAGCCGACCCCGCGCATCTCCTCGTACATCACGGCCCTGATCGTCGGCCCGTACCACGCGGTGCACAGCTCGTACGAGGGCAAGGACGGGCAGTCCGTGCCGCTCGGCATCTACTGCCGTCCCTCGCTCGCGGAGTTCCTCGACGCGGACGCGATCTTCGAGGTCACGCGGCAGGGCTTCGACTGGTTCCAGGAGAAGTTCGCCTACGACTACCCGTTCGCCAAGTACGACCAGCTCTTCGTCCCGGAGTTCAACGCGGGCGCGATGGAGAACGCGGGCGCGGTCACCATCCGCGACCAGTACGTCTTCCGCTCGAAGGTGACGGACGCGGCGTACGAGACGCGCGCCGAGACGATCCTGCACGAGCTCGCCCACATGTGGTTCGGCGACCTCGTGACCATGGAGTGGTGGAACGACCTGTGGCTCAACGAGTCCTTCGCCACCTACACCTCGATCGCATGCCAGGCCTACGCGGAGGGCTCGAAGTGGCCGCACGCGTGGACCACGTTCGCCAACTCCATGAAGACCTGGGCGTACCGGCAGGACCAGCTGCCGTCCACGCACCCGATCATGGCGGACATCCGTGACCTCGACGACGTCATGGTCAACTTCGACGGCATCACGTACGCCAAGGGCGCCTCGGTGCTCAAGCAGCTCGTGGCCTACGTCGGAATGGACGCCTTCTTCAAGGGCGTGCAGGCGTACTTCAAGGCGCACGCCTTCGGGAACACCCGCCTGTCCGACCTGCTGGGCGCGCTGGAGGAGACCTCGGGCCGCGACCTGACCGCGTGGTCGAAGGCGTGGCTGGAGACGGCCGGCATCAACATCCTGCGGCCGGAGGTCACCACCGGCGCGGACGGGGTCATCACCGCGTTCGGCATCCGCCAGGAGGCGCCCGCGCTGCCCGCCGGCGCCAAGGGCGAGCCTACGCTGCGCCCGCACCGCATCGCGGTCGGCCTGTACGACCTCGAGGGCGGCAAGCTGGTCCGCACGGACCGGATCGAGCTGGACATCGACGGCGACCTGACGGAGGTGCCGGAGCTCGTGGGCCGCGCCCGCCCGGCGGTGTTCCTGCTCAACGACGACGACCTGTCGTACGCCAAGGTCCGCCTGGACGAGCAGTCCCTCGCGACGGTCACCGCGCACCTGGGCGACTTCACCGAGCCGCTGCCGCGCGCGCTGTGCTGGGCCTCGGCGTGGGACATGACCCGCGACGGCGAACTGGCCACCCGTGACTACCTGGCCCTCGTCCTGTCGGGCATCGGCAAGGAGTCGGACATCGGCGTGGTCCAGTCCCTGCACCGCCAGGTGAAGCTGGCCGTCGACCTGTACGCCGACCCGGCGTGGCGCGCGGAGGGCCTGGCGGCCTGGACCGGGGCCACGCTGGAGCACCTGCGCGCGGCCGAGCCGGGCAGCGACCACCAGCTGGCGTGGGCGCGCGCGTTCGCGGCCACCGCCCGTACGGAGGACCAGCTGGCCTACCTGTCGGCGCTGCTGGACGGCTCGGCCGTGGTCGAGGGCCTGGCCGTCGACACCGAGCTGCGCTGGGCCTTCCTGGAGCGGCTGGCGGCCACGGGTGTCGCCGACGAGGCGGCCATCGCGGCGGAGCTGGAGCGGGACGCCACGGCGGCCGGCGAGCGGCACGCGGCGACGGCGCGGGCGGCGCGCCCGACGGCCGAGGCCAAGGCCGCCGCGTGGGCGTCGGTGGTGGAGTCCTCGGACCTCCCGAACGCGGTGCAGGAGGCCGTGATCGGCGGCTTCGTCCAGACCGACCAGCGCGAGCTGCTGGCCCCGTACACCGCGAAGTACTTCGCGGCGCTCAAGGAGGTCTGGGACACCCGCAGCCACGAGATCGCGCAGCAGATCGCGGTGGGCCTGTACCCGTCGCTCCAGGTCTCCGAGGCCACGCTGGCCACGACGGACGCCTGGCTGGCCTCGGCCGAGCCGAACGCGGCCCTGCGCCGGCTGGTGTCGGAGTCCCGCGCGGGCGTCGAGCGCGCGCTGAAGGCCCAGGCGGCGGACGCGGCCGCCGGTTCCTGACCCGTCTGGAACAGCACGGAGGCGCCCCCGGAGCAGGTTGCTCCGGGGGCGCCTCCGTCAGTTCAGGACCCGGGTCAGCGGATGGACTGGATCCAGCTCCAGCCGCCCTCGCCGATGCGGACGGGCTGGCCGAAGCCGCTGCCCGTTCCGCCGAGGAACATCAGGTCGCCGGTGCCCGGGGCCACCGGAGGGGTGGTGAGCAGCAGGTCGGCCTGCCCGTTCCCGTCGAGGTCGCCGACCGTGCCGGCCAGCGGGTACGAGGCGGTGGGCGCGGTGTGGAGCACGGAAGGGTCGGCGGGCAGGGCCGCGGCGCCCGCGGAGAGGAACTGCCGCAGCTGCCCGTCGGGGCCGCGGGCCCAGAGGTCGTCGCGGCCGTCCTTGTTCACGTCGCCGGGGGCGAGGATCTCGTAGTCCTTCCACTCCGGTCCGCCCAGCGTTACCGCGTTCTGCGGAAGGGCGGGCAGGAGGCCGACCGAACCCCGGTGCAGCCACAGGCCGTTGACGCTGCGTGCGACCACGTCCGGCTGGCCGTCGCCGTCGACGTCTCCGACCGCCAGCAGCGTGGCGTGGCTCCATCCGGTGGCGCGTTCGCGCATGGGAAGGCGCTCGCCGAGGCGCCCCTGGCCGAGGTTGGGGTAGACCCACAGGTCGGCGCCGATGCGGGCGATGACGTCCTCGCTGCCGTCGCCGGTCCAGTCACCGCGGTGACTGACGTCGGCGCCGGCGAAGCCGCTCGCGCCGATCACCGTGTAGGGGCCGAAGCTGCCGCCGGCGAGGCCGGGGTAGAGGCGCAGCGAGCCGTCGGCCTGAACCGCCAGCAGGTCGGCCACGCCGTCCCCGGTGAGGTCGCCGTCGGTCCTCTCGCGCTCGTGGAAGCTCGCGGCCGCCTTCACGAGGAGGTGGTCGTCGACCTTGGTGTAGCCGGTCCTCAGCGTCTCGCTCTGCAGGTCGCCGAAGTCCTGCCTGCTGAAGAAGGTGGAGTCGAACTTCGGGCCGTACTTCCCCGCGTTGGTGTCCCACGTCGTGGGCCCGCCGGTCCGGCACCACGCGGCGGTGTCGGGGCAGGTGCCGGAAAAGTACTGCTTGTCGGTTCCGTCGGCCTCGGCGAGGGCCAGGGTGCCCGGCCTGCCCGCGAAGACCGGGTCCATGATCGCGTGGCGCGGCACGGCGTTGAAGTCGCCGGCCAGGATGACGGGCAGGCCGCCCGCCCAGCCCTCGATCCGCTCCATCAGAGCGGGCGTGTCGTTCTGGGCGTCCAGGTCCTGCCGCAGGTGCGTACCGCAGGCCAGGACGGGGTGGCCGTCGACCGGGGCCTTGGCGCAGACGACCCAGCGCTTCTCCCCGGCGAAGCCGGGCGGGGTCACCTCCGCCGACATGGGGGTGACCTCGCTCTGGATGCCCTTGACCAGGAGCGCCTGGCCGAAGGTCTTGTCCCCGCCCCACTTGCCGCAGCCGTCGTAGGTCTTCGAGCCGGTCCACACCGGCACGTAGCCGGGCAGCCGGCCGCGCAGCGCGTCCAGCTGGCCCTTGCACATCTCCTGGAGCATCACCACATCGGCGTCCCAGTCGGTGATGTGCCCCTGCAGGCCGTCGGCCCAGGCATCGACCGACATGGTGCTCTGGCAGACCGAGCTCTGCCCGCACACGTTGTACGAGATCGTCCGCACCGGTGGCGTGCCCTCGGGCGCTCCGACGGACACCGCCGCCGGAGCCGGCGCGATCGCGAACAGCCCTGCCACCAGGGCCAGTCCGGCGGCCATTCGGCCTCCCCGCCCCTGGCGTTTCCTCGTCGTGGTCCTTCTCACGGCTCCCACCCCTCATGAGTCACAAAGGGGAAGAGCCTAGATCATCCGGCGGCGACGGAGCGCAGGGCCGTCAGAACGTGGGACACGGCGGGCGCGGCCTCGGCACCCCGGCGGACGGCGGCGATGACGTGGCGGGTGGGCCGGTCGTGGGTGAGGACCCGGACCGCCACTCCCGAGGCCCGGCTCGACACCATGCGCGGGACCAGTGCGACCCCCATGCCGGCTTCGACCATGGCCAGGATCGCCGTCCATCCGGACGCCGAGTGCGCCTGTTCCGGGACGAACCCCGCCGCCTCGCACGCGCCGACGGCGATCTCCGACCAGGGCCCGCTGCCGCCGTAGATCCACGGGTCCCCGGACAGGTCGGCCAGCCGCACGTCGGCCGCGTCGGCCAGCGGGTGGCCCGGCGGGAGCGCCACGTCGAGGGGGTCCTCCATCAGCACCACCCGGGTGAACCGGGGATCGCGCGCGGTCGGCGCGTGCGCGGCCAGCGACAGCGCCAGGTCCACGCCCCCGGCGGCGAGGAGCTCGTACGACTCCGCGGCCTCCGTCTCCCGCACCCGGACCTCCACCCCCGGGTGGCTCGCCCGGAGCGCCGCCACCGCGGGGACGACGAGGGCCGGCACGGCGGTGGAGAAGGCGCCCACCCGCACCTCCCCCGCGTCCCCGGCGAGGTACCCGGCGAGCTCGGCGTCGGCCCGTTCCAGCTGCGCGAACACCGCCTCCGCGTGCCGTAGTACGAGGTGCGCCGCGTCCGTGAGGCGGACCCGCCGGCCCTGGGCCTCCAGCAGCACCACGCCCAGCTGCCGGGCGAGGTTGGTCAGCTGCTGCGAAACGGCCGAGGGCGTCATGTGCAGCGCCTCGGCCGTGGCGGTCACGGTCCCCTGTTCGGCGAGGGTCCGCAGGATCCGCAGCTTCTTGATGTCCCACTCGGTCATGTCCCGAACCTACCGGCGGGTGCTCCCCAGCATGACTCCGCCGAGGATCAGCGCCATGCACAGCAGCTGCACGGGGCCGGTCTGCTCGCCGAGCAGGAGGAAGCCGAGTCCGGCCACGCAGACCGGCTGGAGGTAGTAGACGACTCCGGCACGGGCCGCCCCCATGATCGAGATGGCCTTGTTCCAGGCGAAGAAGGCGACGGCCGAGGAGAACACCCCGACGTACAGCAGCGATCCGACCGATCCCGCGGTGACCTCGAAGGCGCCCTGGACGGAGACGGAGACCGCGTAGGCAGGTGCGAGCATCAGCGCGCCGAGCGCGAAGGTGGTCATCAGGAAGGCCAGTCCGCCCAGTTCGGCGGGCTTGCGCTTGAGCAGGGCGCTGTACGTGGCGAAGGAGAGGGCGGCCGCGAACATCCACAGGTCGCCGGCGCCGAAGTCGAAGCCGATCGAGCCGTCCCCGACGAGGAGCAGCACGCCGAGGGCCGCGACGAGCATCCCGACGGTGCGCCGGGCGCCGAGGCGTTCCCCGCCGAGGCGGGCGTACAGGGCCATGATGACCGGCGAGGCCGCCATGATCATGCCCATGTTGGAGGCGGAGGTGGTCAGTCCGGCCTGGTGGACGAGGGTGTTGTAGAGGGCGACGCCGAACAGCGAGGCCACGGCGATGAAGCCGAGGTGCTTGCGGATCAGGGCCCGCTGCTGCCAGACCTGGCGGGCGGCGAAGGGGGCGACGGCGACGAGGGCGATGACCCAGCGCCAGAAGACGGCCTGGACGGGCGGGACGGTGCCGGCCATTCCCCGGGTGGCGACGAAGCTGCCGGACCAGACGACCGTCGCGAGGAGGGCGAGGAGCACGCCGAGCCCGGCGGCTCCCTTCTTCCCGGTGCCCACGGTGATGGGCTGTGCTTGCGGAACGGTACGGACGCGGTCCATGACGGCCACTGTGTGTCTCCCCCTCGGGGTCGGTCTGGGTGAATTCGTGGCTCTACCGTCGCACCTGCCCATTGCTCAGGTCCATCGAAATGTTTCGATCGATCTTTTCAGCAGAACTGAACGATTCCTCGGAGGTGCGGGCCGACCGGGCGGCGGCGAGCTGTCCGGCGACGGTGGCCCCGAAGGCGATCGCCATGCCGGCGAGCTGTACGGGCGTCAGCGCCTGCCCGAGCGCGGCCCAGCCTATGACGGCGGCGGTGAGCGGGGAGAGCGGGCCGAGCAGGGTGACCGAGGTGGCGCTGAGCCGGCCGATGCCGCGGAACCAGAGCCAGTACGCCGCTCCGGTGTTGATCAGCATCATGTAGCCGTAGCCGAGCAGGGCGTTGCCGTCGAGCGCCGGCGGGGCGCCCTCGACGAGGGCGGCTACGGGGATGATGACCAGCCCGCCCGCGGTGAGCTGCCAGCCGGTCATGGCCAGCGGGCCGACGCCCTCGGGGCGCCCCCACCGCTTGGTCATGACGGTGCCCGCGCCCATGGAGACGGAGGAGACCACGCCCGCGATGATCCCGATGAGGTCCAGCTCGGCTTCGGCGGTGAGGACCACCATGCTCACGCCGAGCGCCGCGACAACGGCCGCGAGGATCGTACGGAGGCTCGCGCGCTCCCCCAGGAGCAGCGCGGCGAGCCCCACGACGAAGAGCGGGCCTGCCGAACCGAGCACGGCCGCGACGCCGCCGGGCAGGCGGTAGGCGGAGAGGAACAGCAGCGGGAAGAAGGCGCCGATGTTGAGGGTGCCGAGGACGGCCGACTTCCACCACCACTCGCCCTTGGGCAGGGTCCGGGCGAGCGCGGTCAGCAGCAGTCCGGCGGGCAGGGCCCGCATGACCCCGGTGAACAGCGGACGGTCGGGCGGCAGCAGTTCGCTGGCGACGAAGTAGGTGGAGCCCCAGGAGACGGGGGCGAGAGCGGTCAGGGCGACGGTGGCGATGCGCTTCATGGCGGGGTGACTCCTCGGCAGGTGAGGAAGGCGGATCGTGGGGGAGGTGCGGGTGGCTCAGGCGGCGGCCGGCGCCGCGGCGCGCGGGGCAGCCGGGGCCGGCGGCTCGGCGTGGACGGCCTCGGCGGGCAGGTGCCGCTCCAGCCGGACCAGCGCCAGGGCGGCGCCGAGCGCGCTGACGGCGAGGACGGCCCAGGGCAGCCGGCCGTCGACGGCGAGCAGGAAGGTGAAGAGGGAGGGGGCGAGCGCGCTGGCCAGCGAGTACGACAGCTGGTAGGTGGCGAGGTAGCGGCCGCGGACGGCTTCGGGGGCGGCGGAGACCGAGAGGGCGCCGCCGGAGGGGCTGTGCACCAGCTCGCCGAGGGTGTAGACGACCACGATGGCCAGCAGGGCGATCAGGGTGGCGGTCTGCCCGGGGCGCACGGTGCCGAGCACGATCTGGCCGACGAAGGCGGCGGCGAAGAGCAGGGCGCCGAGGGCGGCCGAGCGGGTGCGGCGGGCGCCGGAGCGGCGGACCCGGCTCGCGATCAGCACGCCGATCCCGGCGCACAGGACGGTGTTGACGGTGAAGGCGGCTCCGGTGAGGGAGTCGGGCGCCATCAGCCAGGTGGAGAGGTAGAGCGGGAAGAGGACGGAGAGGGCGGAGTAGCCGAGCGCGGTGAGGAAGTTGGCGGCGGTCAGCCCGAGGAAGGGCCGGTCGCGTAGGACCATCCGGTAGCCGGCGGCCGGGCGCTTCGCGGAGCCGGCGGCGCCCGCCGTCCCGGCGTCGCGGACCGGGCGGACCCGGGCGACCAGCAGTCCGGCGAGGGCGAAGGCGAGCGCGTTGCCCCAGGCGGTGTAGGTGAATCCGCCGGTCCCCCACAGCCCGAGCACCGCGGAGACGAGGAGGGCGCCCGCGCCCATCCCGGCGTTCTGCAGGGCCCGGATGGAGGCCTGGAGCCGGTCGCGGGCGGAGCCGCGCGCCACCTCCCCGATCAGCGACTGCTGGACGACCGAGAAGGAGCGGTCGGCGAGGGCGGTGACGAGGGTGACGGCGGCGAAGGCGGGCAGCGAGTGCGCGAAGGGGTAGAGGGCGAAGCCGGCCGCCCGCATCCCGTAGAGCACCAGGTTGACCTTCTTGGCGCCGAACCGGTCGACGGCCGAGCCGGCCAGCGGCATGAAGGCCAGACCGGCGACGCCCGTGATGGTCATGACCAGGCCGACGAGGGTGAAGGAGAGGCCGGTGACGTGGTGGAAGAAGACCAGCGAGAACGGGATGTACATGCCGATCCCGACCGCGCTGATCGCGACACCGGCGAGCAGGGACCGCTCTCCCGCGACTCTCGTTTCCATTGCTTCCCCCGAAGTAGGCCGGTCCAAGTAGGTCGATGGAAAGTAGCTTACTCCTAAGCTACTTTCCGTCAAGCAACTTTCTTGCGATCGACTTGTGGAAGGCTGGATACTGCGCCCATGACCGAGGCCAACAAGGACGCCGTCGACGCCATCGCCGCCCAGTGGCACGTGGTGCGCCCGGACCTGAACACCGAGCCCATGGCCGTCTTCGGACGCATCTACCGGATCGCCCGGGCCATGGGGGACGAGATGGAACGGGCCTACGCCCGCTTCGGCATCTCGCGCGGGGAGTTCGACGTCGTCGCCACGCTGCGCCGCTCCGGCGAGCCGTACATGCTGTCGCCGCGGCAGCTGTCGGCCACGCTGATGCTCACCACCGGCGGCATGACAGGGCGTCTGGACAAGCTGGAGAAGGCCGGACTGCTCAGCCGCAAGCCGGATCCGCACGACCGGCGCGGACTGCAGGTGACGATCACGGACCGCGGACTGGCACTCATCGACGAGGCCGTCACCGCCGGCCTGGAGGTGCAGCGCGCCGCGCTCATCGGGCTGAGCGAGGAAGAGGTCGAGGTACTCACCGGCCTGCTCCGCAAGCTACTGGCCGGGATCTGAGGACACAACAAGGCGCCGGAGGTCGCCACACACCGTTCACGATCGGTGTGCGGACCTCCGGCGCCCCGGAAGCCTTGCGTCGGAAGCCCTACTGCTGCTTGCGCGACTTGTCGCCGACCATCACCAGACCGGCGATGACCAGGAACAGCACGATCGGCAGGACCACGTACAGGCCGATCGTCTCACCAATGCTGATGCCCTGGCCCGGGTCATCGCCGTCGTCGCGGGTCAGCGCGAGGGCGGGAGACGTCATCAGCTGCATCATCAGCGCAGATCCGGCCGTGACGGCGCCGGCGCGCAGAGCGTTCTTCTTGTCCACGGTGCAAAACTAGCGAACGCCCGAACGGCGCGCGCGCCCGGGGGTGCCGTACGGGGTCACGCCCCCTTGCGAAGGGCCTTCAGCAGGGCGTTCACCCGGGGCGACGCGGCCAGTTCCGCCAAGGTCAGCGGCCGTCCGCCGGCATCGGCGACCGGCAGCCGCCAATTGGGGTACTGGTCCCAGGTGCCCGGCAGGTTCTGCGGCCGCCGGTCCCCCACCGCGTCCGGCAGCCATACGCCGACCAGCCGGGCGGGGGTGCGCAGCAGGAAGGCGTACAGGGCCCGCACGGCGGCCTCCTCGCCCTGCGTGTCCAGGCCCAGCCCGGCCAGCAGTTCGAGCCACTCGGCGGTGTCGGCGGCGTCCTCGGCCCGCTCCCGCTCGACCGGGCGGGCCAGCAGGCCGAGCCGGTCGCGCAGTTCCACGTGGCCACCAGCCAGCTTGGCGGCCGTGGGCGGCAGGTCGTGCGTGGTGACGGTGGCCAGGCAGTCGGCCCGCCAGTCCTGCGGCGCGAGCGGCTTGCCGCCGCCGTCCCAGTCCCGCTCGAACCAGAGCACCGAGGTTCCGAGCACCCCCCGCCGGGCCAGCGCGCGGCGGACCCGCGGCTCCACCGTCCCGAGGTCCTCGCCGATGACCAGGGCCCCGGCGCGGTGGGCCTCCAGGACCAGGATCGCGAGCATGGCCTCGCCGTCGTAGGTGACGTACGTGCCTTCGGCGGGCGGGGTGCCCTCGGGGATCCACCAGAGCCGGAACAGCCCCATGACGTGGTCGATGCGCAGGGCCCCGGCGTAGCGGAACACCGAGCGCAGCAGCGACCGGAAGGGCGCGTACCCGGTCTCGGCCAACCGGTCCGGCCGCCAGGGCGGCAGCCCCCAGTCCTGACCGCGCGCGTTGAAGGCGTCGGGCGGGGCGCCGATCGAGGTGTGCCCGGCGTAACAGAACGACGCCCCGAAGCGGTCCGAGCCCTGCGGATGCACGCCGACGGCCAGGTCGTGCACGATCCCGACGGCCATCCCGGCCTCGCGCGCGACCCGCTGGGCGGCGGCGAGCTGGCCGTCCGTCAGCCAGACCAGCCAGCGGTGGAAGTCGGCCCGCTCCTTCGGGTCCTCCCCCGCGTGGCCTGCGCACCACACGGCATGCAGGTCCAGTTCCGCACCATGCTCCGCACGGAACCGGGCGTAAGCGGCTTCCCGCTCCGGCGTCCGCGGAACGGCGTACAACAACTCCAGGGCGGCGCGCTTGACTTCCCAGACCCCATCCCGGTCGATCAGCTCCCCCTTCTCGAGCACCGCGCGGCGCAGCTGCGCACCCCGCGCGGCGAGCTCGGCCAGAGCCTCCTTCTCCGGACACCCGGCGTACTCCGGGATGTCCTCGATCCGCAGGTGGACGGGGTCCGGGAAGCGGCGCGAGGAGGGCCGGTACGGGGACGGGTCGGTCGGGGTGCCGGGCACGGCCGCGTGCAGCGGGTTGACCTGGATGAACCCGGCGTCGTGGGTGCGGCCGGCCCAGCGGGCGAGCTCCGCGAGGTCACCGAGGTCGCCCATGCCCCAGGAGCGTTCGGAGAGCAGCGAGTACAGCTGGACGAGCAGCCCGTGGGCCCGCTCGGGCGCGGCGGGGGCCCGCTCCGGGGCCACGATCAGGGTGGCCTCGCCGACGGCGCCGTCCGGCAGGGTGACGCCGATCCGGTGCACCCCGAGCGGCAGCCGGGGGCTCCCGCCGGGGCCGACGACCCACTCGACGGCGGCCCCTGTCGGCTGCGAAGCGGGCCGCCGCCGGGGACGGGTGTGCGCCGGGGCGTCCCCGCAGGGCGCCGAACGCTCTGCCGCGTCACAGTCCGACCCCTCGCCACGTTCGGCGCCCGAGGAGACGCCCCGGCGCGCGCCCGGCCCCGGCGGCACCGGCCCGGACGACACGGGGTCCGCAGCCGCCGGCTCGGCCCCCGCAGGGCCACCACCCCCGTCCGCGGCCACCCCGCACCCGAACACCCCGCCCGGCCGGGCCACATCCGGCCCCGCCGGATCCGACTCCGGTTCCAGCCGGATCCGCGCCCCCGCCGGCAGGCCGGTCAGCGCGGCCGGCGGCGGTTCGCCCTCCCACCACACCAGGGTCCGCGGCAACAGCCGCTCCCGCTCGCCCCGTTCGGCGGACTCCAGGGACGCCCGGACGTCCTCCGGGGTGTCGGTCACCACCCCGAGCAACCCGAGCACCGCGGCGACCGTGGCCCGCGGTACCGGAACCGTGACGTCCGCCGCGGGCTGATAGGCGGTGGCCACGCCGTGCAGGGCCGCGAGCCGGGCCAGGTCGTCCATGGGCGCACTCCTTCGTGCATGAGGGTGGGTCGGCGCCAGGTCAACACCGGGGCGGCACCCAGGGACACGGCCGGGGGACACCGCAGCCCTACCCAGTCCGGGGCATCGCATTCCTGGCGTATCCCGGTCAGATCACCCATCCGCATTGACACTCCAGCCGCACTGGTGGTGGGCTCGGGCTCATCCGTACGAGCGGGGTACGTCTCGCGGCGAGGAGGCTCGGTGCAGCTCAGGGGCAGGAAGCGGGCGACGGCCGCCGCCGTGGCGGTGGTCGGGGCGCTGCTGGGCGGAGCCGTGGCCTCCGCTCCGATCGGGGTCATGGGGATCGGGTCCGCTCCGGACCGGACGGACCGCGAGCCGGGCCCCGTCGCGGGCGCGGGCGCCTCCGCCGAGCTGGTCCTCGACCCCGCCGCCAACCCCTCGCGCACCGCCGCAGAGGGCCCCGCCGTATGGCCCCGGCCGCAGTCCATGTCCGCCGATCCGGCGCGCGAGCTGCCGCTGGGCGCGGAAGCCGTACTGGTGGCGCCGGACGACGTGGATCCGTACGCGGTCCAGGTCGTGCGCGAGGCCCTGCGCGCGGCGGGCGTGCGCACCCTGCACGCGACCGCCCCCGGGGCTCCGCTGCCCGCGCGCGGCACCGTCGTACGTCTCCAGGGCCCGGACGCCCACGAGGCCCTGCGGGCGCTGGGCGCGGCCGAGGCCGGCGACCTCCCGGACGGGGGCTACCGGCTCGCGGTGGGGCGGTCCGGCGGCCGGGACACGGTCGCGCTGGCCGGCGTAGGGGAAGACGGGCTGTTCCACGCGGCGCAGACGCTGCGTCAGCTGCTCGCGGCGGGCGGCGGGAAGGCGCCCGGGGTGCTGGTGCGGGACTGGCCGGCGGCGCCCGTGCGCGGGATCACCGAGGGGTTCTACGGGGAGCCCTGGAGCGGGCAGCAGCGCCTGGCGCAAGTGGAGTTCATGGGGCGCACCAAGCAGAACCGGCTGCTGATCGCGCCGGGTGACGACCCGTTCCGGACGACGGCCTGGCGCCAGGAGTACCCGGCCGCGCAGCAGGCGGAGTTCCGCGCGCTGGCCGAACGGGCCCGCGCCAACCGGGTCGTGCTGGGCTGGGCGGTGTCCCCGGGGCAGTCGATGTGCCTGTCCTCGGCGGAGGACCGGGCGGCCCTCGCGCGCAAGCTGGACGCGATGTGGGAGCTGGGGTTCCGCGCCTTCCAGGTGCAGTTCCAGGACGTCAGCTACTCCGAGTGGGGCTGCCGGGAGGACCGCGAGCGGTACGGGAAGGGCCCGGCGGCGGCCGCGAAGGCGCACGCGCAGGTCGCGGGCGAGCTGGCGGCGCACCTGGCGCGCAAGGACCACGGCGCGGCGGCGCTGTCGCTGCTGCCGACGGAGTACCACCAGCAGGGTTCCACCGCCTACCGCAAGGCCCTGGCGGCCGCGCTGGACCCGCGCGTGGAGGTGGCCTGGACGGGCGTGGGCGTGGTGCCGCGCACGATCACCGGGAAGGAGCTGACCGGGGCCCGCTCGGCGCTGGGCCACCCGCTGGTCACCATGGACAACTACCCGGTCAACGACTGGGACCCGGGCCGGATCTTCCTCGGCCCCTACGCGGGCCGCGAGCCCGCGGTGGCGGGCGGTTCGGCGGCGCTCCTCGCCAACGCCATGCCGCAGGGCACCCTGTCGCGGATCCCGCTCTTCACGGCGGCCGACTTCGCGTGGAACGCGCGCGGTTACCGGGCCGGGGAGTCCTGGGCGGCAGCGGTGCGCGAGCTGGCGGGCCCGGACGCGCGGGCGCGGGAGGCGGTGGCGGCGCTGGCCGGGAACACCGCGTCGTCGGGTTTGAAGCTGGAGGAGTCGGCGTACCTGAAGCCGCTCGTCGAGCGGTTCTGGCAGGCCCGCGCGGCGGGCGACCCGGCGGCCGGGGCCGAACTGCGCAAGGCCTTCACGGTCCTGCGCGAGGCGCCCGCCCGGCTGCCGGCCCTGTCGGGCGAGGCGGGGCCCTGGCTGGAGCGGCTCGCGCGCTACGGGACCGCGGGTGAACTGGCGCTGGACGTCCTCCAGGCGCAGGCCCGTGGTGACGGCACGGCCGCCTGGAAGGCCTCGCAGGCCCTCGCCGGGGCCCGGGAGGCGCTGGCGGAGCCGGGCACGGCGCGGGTCGACAAGGCCGTACTGGACCCCTTCCTGAAACAGGCCGCCGCGGAGGCGGACGCGTGGACGGGGGCCGCGCGCACGACGGGCACGGTGACGCGGGACGCGGACAGCTGGACGGTGCAGCTGGACGCGCAGCGCCCGGTGTCGGCGGTGACGGTGATGACGGACCCGCTCCCGGCGGGCGCCCGGGGCGCGGCGGTGGAGGTCCACGTGCCCGGCGAGGGCTGGCGCAAGGTGGCCGAGGCCGCCGCCTCGGGCTGGACCCAGGTGGACACGGGCGGGCTGCGCACCGACGCGGTACGGCTGTCCTGGGCGGGCTCGGCGGCCGCGCCGGCGGTGCACCGGGTGGTGCCGTGGCTCGGTGACGGCCCGCAGGCCCGTTTCGAACTGGCGGACGGAGCGGCCGCCGACGCGGAGATCGGCGGCCCCGTGCAGCGGGTCTGGGCGAAGCTGACCGCGCTGGGCGCGGGAGAGGTCCGCGGGCCGCTGACGGCGAAGCCGCCGGCGGGCGTGTCGGTCCGGCTGCCGGGGACGGTGGTGGCCCCGCGCGGCGGGCAGGTGTCGATCCCCCTGGAGGTGAGCGTCGCCCCGACGACGGCGCCGGGCAGCTACCAGGTCCCGGTCGCCTTCGGCGGGGAGACCCGCACCCTGACGGTGCGTGCGGTGCCGCGTACGGGCGGCCCGGAGCTGCTGCGTACGGCGCGGGCGAGTTCCTCGGCGAACGAGACCCCGGACTTCCCGGCCTCGGCGGCGGTGGACGGCTACCCGAACACCCGGTGGTCCTCCCCGGCGGTGGACGGTGCGTGGTGGCAGGCCGAACTCCCGTCCCCGGCCCGGATCGGGCGGCTGGAGCTCCGCTGGCAGGAGGCGTACCCGTCGGCGTACCGGGTGGAGACCTCGACGGACGGGACCACCTGGCGCCCGGCGGCGGCCGTCCCCTCTTCCCGCGGGGGCCGCGAAACGGTCCGCCTGGACGCCCCGGAACCCGCGCGCTTCCTCCGCGTGACCTGCGACCGCCGCGCGACCCGCTTCGGCTGCAGCCTCTGGTCCGCGGAGGCCTACGCGGTCACGCCGTAGCCTGCGGCGCCGCAGGCTACGGCGTGGCTGGATTGCCCGCAGGGCAATTTCAGCCTCGCCGGCGTTTTGAGGCGCGGGGGTCCGGGGGCAGCGCCCCCGGCAACGGCGCCGCAGCCGCGCGGAGTCCCGGGGCAGGCCCGCAGGGCTACCCGGCCGCGACCCCGATGCGCTCCAGCGCATCCTCGGCCCCGTACGGCTGGAGGTACGGCATCCACCGCGGATCCCGGTGCCCCGTGCCGATGATCCGCCAGGCCAGGCCGGAGGGAGGGGCCGGCTGGTGCCGCAGGCGCCAGCCCAGTTCCAGCAGGTGGCGGTCGGCCTTGACGTGGTTGCAGCGGCGGCACGCGGCGACGACGTTGTCCCACACGTGCTGCCCGCCCCGGCTCCGCGGGATGACGTGGTCGACGCTCGTCGCGACGGCCCCGCAGTACATGCAGCGGCCGCCGTCGCGGGCGAAGAGCGCGCGCCGGGTGAGAGGAACGGGCCCCCGGTAGGGGACCCGCACGAAGCGCTTGAGCCGGACCACGCTGGGAGCGGGGACGACCCTTGTCGCGCTGTGCAGATAGGCGCCGGATTCCTCCAGGGAGACAGCCTTGTTCTCCAGTACGAGGACGAGCGCGCGGCGGAGCGGTACGACGCCGAGGGGCTCGTACGACGCGTTGAGGACCAGGACGTGCGGCACGGACTGCCTCCTTGTACGCCGGCGGCGCGTGGCTCGCGCCGGGACGATCTGCTCTCCAGTCTCTCCTTACGGCTGGTCGAAGCGCCACCACGCGCCCGTAACGGGTCCGGGGTGTTTTCAACCACACCTGCTTCCTGCCCAGGTGAGTCTGGTCTCTCCCTCGAACAGAAGGGCCGTTGGCAAACGCGTTGAAGGGATTGCCCCGTTAGTGTGGTTGGTCTGCCCGCACACCCCGTTCGGCGGGCAGGCCGCTATACCTGGAGGTACCTGTCGTGCCCTGGCCCGCCGCTCTGCTGCCGATCGCAGCAGACGTTCCGGACGCGCCCGCCTCGGTCAAGGAGGCGCAGGAGAGCGTCACCGAGGCCGCGAGCTTCATCGAGCAGAACTGGGCCACCTGGCTGAGCATCGGCCTGCGGATCCTGCTGATCGTCGTGATCGCGGCCGCTCTGCGCTCGGTGGTCCGCAAGGCGCTGACCAAGCTGATAAACCGGATGAACACCAGCGCCGAGGCCGTCGAAGGCACCGCGCTCGGCGGGCTGCTGGTCAATGCCGAGCGGCGCCGCCAGCGCTCGGAGGCGATCGGCTCGGTGCTGCGTTCGGTGGCCTCGTTCCTGATCATGGGAACGGCCGCGCTGATGGTGCTGGCCGCGCTGAAGATCGATCTGGCCCCGCTGCTGGCGAGTGCGGGTGTGGCCGGTGTGGCGATCGGTTTCGGCGCCCGGAACCTGGTGACGGACTTCCTGTCCGGCGTCTTCATGATCATGGAGGACCAGTACGGGGTCGGCGACAAGATCGACGCGGGGGTGGCCTCGGGCGAGGTCATCGAGGTCGGCCTGCGGGTCACCAAGCTGCGCGGGGACAACGGCGAGATCTGGTACGTCCGCAACGGCGAGATCAAGCGGATCGGCAACCTCAGCCAGGGCTGGGCGACCGCGACGGTGGACGTCCAGGTCAAGCCGACGGAGAGCCTGAGCCGGATCCGCGAGGTGGTCCAGGAGGTCGCCGACACCCTGGCGAAGGAGTCCCCGTGGGACGAGCGCCTGTGGGGTCCGGTGGAGGTCCTGGGCCTGGACGAGGTGCTGCTCGCCTCCATGACGGTGAAGGTGTCGGCGAAGACGATGCCCGGCAAGCAGTTCGCGGTGGAGCGGGAGCTGCGCTGGCGGATCAAGGAGGCCTTCGACGCGGCGGGCATCCGGATCATCGGCGGCCTGCCCGCCGGGGACGAGGAGGAAGCGCTCGCGGCCGACCCGTCGGCCTCCGTCGCCCCGCCGTCGGCGCTGGCGAACCCGGCCTCCCCGCAGTCCCTGGCCACCGCCCCGATCCCGCCGCCGGGCGGCCCGCGGATCACGAAGTAGATCCAACCCGAGCCGAACACCCCGAACGGACGTCTCCGCTGCCCCGCAGGCCAATCCTGCGGGGCAGCGGCATTGACACGGCTCGAACGACGACAGGAAACTTACCTAACAGTTCCTCGCAGTCCATCCCGGTGAGAGAGAGACCGCGCCATGCCCGCCGCCACGCCCGGAACACCCAGCCTGCTGCGCGCCATGAACGACCGGGCCGCCCTCGAACTCCTGCTGGCGCACGGGCCGCTGTCCCGGACCAGGATCGGCAGCCTCACCGGACTGTCCAAGCCCACCGCCTCCCAGCTGCTGGCCCGTCTGGAGGCCGCCGGACTCGTCGTGGCCACCGGCACCGACGACGGCCGCCCCGGCCCCAGCGCCCAGCTGTACGCCGTCAACCCCCGGGCCGCGTACGTCGGCGGACTGGACGTCACCCCGGGCCGGGTCCTCGCCGCCGTGGCCGACCTCACGGGCACCGTCGTCGGCACGCACGAGGTGCCGTACGCGCCCGAGACCGGCGCCGTCGACCAGGTGACCGAGGCCCTCGGCGGCGCCGTCAAGGCCGCCGGGCTGCACCGCTCCGACCTGCACCAGGTGGTCATCGCCACACCGGGCGCCTTCGACCCGCAGACGGGCCGGCTGCGCTACGCCGGCCATCTCCCCGGCTGGCACTCCCCCACCCTCCTCGACGAGCTGGCCGCCGCCCTGCCGATGCCCGTCGAGTACGAGAACGACGTCAACCTCGCCGCCGTCGCCGAGCAGCGCCTCGGCGCGGCCCGCGGCCACGAGGACTTCGTCCTGCTGTGGAACGAGGAGGGGCTCGGCGCCGCCCTGGTGCTCGGCGGCCGGCTGCACCGCGGCTGGACCGGCGGCGCGGGCGAGGTGGGCTTCCTGCCGGTGCCCGGCCACCCCCTGGTCCGCCAGGTGGCGCGCGCCAACACCGGCGGCTACCAGGAGCTGGCCGGCGTCCAGGTGCTCCCGCGCCTCGCCGCCGAACTGGGCGTGGAACCCGTACCCGAGGCCGCGCCCGGCGGACCGTACAGCCCCGAGGTCGGTGCCGCCGTCGCGCTGCTCTCCCGGGCCGCGGCCACGCCCGAGGGGCCCCACCTGCGCTTCCTCCAGTCGTACGCCACCCTCCTGGCCACCGGCCTCGCCTCGCTGGTCGCCGTCCTCGACCCGGAGATCGTGGTCCTCTCCGGGGCCGTGATCGCCGCGGGCGGCGACCCGCTGCGCACGCTGCTGGAGTCCGAGCTCGCCGAACTGGCCCCCTCCCGGCCCCGCCTGGTCTCCGGCGAGGTCGCGGAACGGCCGGTGCTGCGCGGCGCGCTGGAGAGCGCGCTGGCAGCCACCCGCGACGAGGTCTTCGACACCTCCCGCTGACCCCCAAGGACAACCCTGCCGCCTGGACCCTCAGTTACGGACCGGAGTCCTTCAAGGGCCCGCACCACACCGAAGGCGTTCGTCGAAGGCGTCACCCTCACAGGAGTGAAAGGCTGATCACGATGAAACTCGCAGTGGTGGGCGGCGGTTCCACCTACACCCCCGAGCTGATCGACGGCTTCGCGCGGCTGCGCGACACCCTGCCCGTCGGCGAGCTCGTGCTGATCGACCCCGCCACCGAGCGGCTGGAGCTGATCGGCGCCCTCGCCCGGCGGATCTTCACCCGGCAGGACCATCCGGCCAAGGTCACCACCACCGCCGACCTCGACGCGGGCGTCGCCGGCGCCGACGCGGTCCTGCTCCAGCTGCGCATCGGCGGGCAGGCCGCCCGGCTCCAGGACGAGACCTGGCCGCTGGAGTGCGGGTGCGTCGGCCAGGAGACCACGGGGGCGGGCGGGCTCGCCAAGGCGCTGCGCACCGTCCCGGTGGTCCTCGACATCGCCGAGCGGGTGCGCCGGGCCAGCCCGGACGCCTGGATCATCGACTTCACCAACCCGGTCGGGATCGTCACCCGGGCCCTGCTCGGCGCCGGGCACAAGGCGGTCGGACTGTGCAACGTGGCCATCGGCTTCCAGCGGAAGTTCGCCGCCCTGCTGGACGTGGCCCCGGCCGAGGTGTACCTCGACCACGTCGGGCTCAACCACCTCACCTGGGAGCGGGGCGTGCGCCTCGGCGGGCCCGACGGCGAGGACCTGCTGCCCCGGCTGCTCGGGGACCACGCGGAGTCGATCGCCGCCGACCTGCGCCTGCCCCGCGCGGTGCTGGACCGGCTCGGCGTGGTGCCCTCGTACTACCTGCGCTACTTCTACGCCCACGACGAGGTCGTCCGGGAACTGGGCGAGAAGCCCTCCCGGGCCGCCGAGGTCGCCGCGATGGAGCGGGAACTGCTCGGCCTGTACGCGGATCCCGCGCTGGACGAGAAGCCGGCGCTGCTGGCCAAGCGGGGCGGGGCCTTCTACTCGGAGGCGGCCGTGGACCTGGCGGCCGCCCTGCTGGGCGACGGCGGCTCACCGGTCCAGGTGGTCAACACCCTCAACAGCGGCACCCTGCCCTTCCTCCCCGACGACGCGGTGATCGAGGTACAGGCGCGCGTCGGCCCCGCCGGCCCGGTGCCGCTGCCCGTGCCCCGGCTGGACCCGCTCTACGCCGGACTGGTCTCGCACGTGACCGCGTACGAGGACCTCGCGCTGGACGCGGCCCTGCGCGGCGGCCGCGAGCGGGTGGCCAAGGCGCTGCTCGCCCATCCGCTGGTGGGGCAGTTCGACCTGGCCGAGGACCTGACGGACCGGCTCCTCGCGCACAACAAGGAGCACCTGGCGTGGGCGTGACCCTCCCTGCCGTACTGGCGATCGACGCGGGCAACAGCAAGACGGACGCGGCTCTGATCGCCGCCGACGGCACGGTGCTGGGCACCGGGCGCTCCGGCGGCTTCCAGCCTCCGCGCTCCGGAGTCGAGGCCGCGGTGGACGTCCTCGGGCAGGCCGTGTCGGCGGCCGCGGCGGCCGCCGGGCTGCCCGCGCCGGGGCCCGGCTCCCCGTACGCCGCACGGGTGTCGGCCTGCCTGGCCAACGCGGACCTGGCGGTGGAGGAGCAGCAGCTGGGCGAGGCGATCGGGGCGCGCGGCTGGGGCGCGGCCACCGAGGTGCGCAACGATGCGTTCGCGGTCCTGCGGGCCGGTGTGGACGAGCCGTGCGGGGTCGCGGTGGTGTGCGGGGCCGGCGTCAACTGCGTCGGCATGGCCCCGGACGGGCGCACCGCGCGCTTCCCCGCGCTCGGACGGATCTCCGGCGACTGGGGCGGCGGGGGCGGGCTGGCCGAGGAGGCCCTGTGGTTCGCGGCCCGCGCCGAGGACGGGCGGGGCGAGCCGACGGAGCTGGCCCGGGCACTGCCCGCGCACTTCGGGCTCGGTTCGATGTACGAGCTGATCGAGGCGCTGCACCTGGGCCGGATCCCGGGCGGGCGGCGGCACGAGCTGGCCCCGGTGCTGTTCGCGGTCGCTGCGGCCGGGGACCCGGTGGCGAGCGCGCTGGTGCACCGGCAGGCGGACGAGATCACGGCCATGGCGACGGTGGCCCTGCGCCGCCTGGAACTCCTCGACCGGGAGGTCCCTGTGGTGCTGGGCGGCAGCGTCCTGGCCGCCCGGCACCCCCAGCTGGACGACCGCGTCGCGGCCGGCCTCGCCGAACGGGCCCCGCTCGCCCGGATCCAGGTGATCACCGCGCCGCCGGTCCTGGGCGCGGCCCTGCTGGGCCTGGACTCCCTCGGGGCCGCGCCGTCGGCGTACGCGAACCTCCGGGCAGGTTTCGGGGCCCCGCTCACCACCCCGTCCGGTGCCCGATTCGACTGAACCTGCCCACGGGAGGCGGCAGGTCTGGAACCGTGGCGCTCCTGCGGGCGTATTGACGGTGAAGGGATGGCGGGGGCGCCGGGGGGCAGATCGCCCGCGAACGAGCACCGGTGGTGTGGGCGGCCGGCACTGACGCCATACTGCTGCGGACAGTGGACAGGACCGAGGGGGAGGTCACGGTGGCGATCACATCACGCGCGCCCGCGCCCGGGGGCGGTGTCTCCGCGCCGTCCGCCGGTCCGTCGGGGCCGCCGCCGGGCGGGCCGCACGGGCGGGGGACCGCCTGGGCCGAGGGCGTGGAGCGGCTGCGCGGGGCGGCGACGACCGAGCCGGGCCGGCTGCGGATCATCGGCGCCTTCCTGGCGGCCCTGGTGCTCCTGTTCGGCGCGGTCAGCGTGTGGGAGATCTCCGGCCGGTCCACCGCCGCCGACGACGTGGTGGGCCGCAGCCAGCCGCTCAGCGCGGACGCGGCGAGCATCTACCGCTCCCTCGCGGACGCCGACACGACCTCCTCCAGCGGGTTCCTGCTGGGCGCCCAGGAGCCGCGCGAGGTCCGCCAGCGCTACGAGAAGGACATCGCCAACGCCTCGAAGCTGCTGGTGAACGCGGCGGCCAACGCGGGCGGAGATGAGGAATCCCGCGCGCAGATCGCCCTGCTGAGCGAGCAGCTGCCGCGCTACACCGGCCTGATCGAGCAGGCCCGGGCCACCAACCGGCAGGGCATGCCGCTGGGCGGCGCCTATCTCCGGTACGCGAACGAGAAGATGACCACGCAGCTGCTGCCCGCCGCGCAGCGGCTGTACGAGGCGGAGACGAACCGGCTGTACTCGGACTACGACGAGGCCCGTGCCTGGCCGCTGGTCTCGCTCGGCGTGGGCCTGGCCGCGCTCGCCGCCCTGGTGTGGGCGCAGCGGCGCAACTACCGTCGGACGAACCGGGTGTTCAACCACGGGCTGCTGGCCGCGACGGCCGCGTCGGTGGTGGTCCTGATGTGGCTGGCCGTCGGCCACACGGTGGCGCGGTCGGACCTGAGCGCGGCCCGGGCGGACGGGCAGGAGTCCCTGAAGGTGCTGAACGACGCGCGCATCGCCTCCCTCCAGGCGCGGGCCGGGGAGAACCTGACGCTGGTCGCGCGCGGCGCCGTACTGGCCGAGGACAAGAAGTCCGACAAGTACGACGTGGAGTTCACCACCAAGATGAAGGAGCTCGACGCCGGGCTGGCGACCGCGCTCCGGCTCGCCGACGACGAGGCGGGCCGGGCGCCGGTGAGCCTCGCGGTGGACGGTGTGAAGCAGTGGCAGCAGCGGCACAAGGCGGCCCGGGAGGCGGACTTGAAGGGTGACTTCGACACCGCGCTGACCCAGGTCGTGGGTGACGCCAAGCACACGGACAGCAGCGGGGCCGCGTTCGACACGGTGGACGCCTCCCTGGAGCGGGCGGTGGCCCACGAGCAGCGGGAGTTCACCCGGGCGGCCCGGGACGGCATCGGCGCGCTGGGCGGTCTGGTGACGGGCTCGGCGGCCCTCGCGGTCATCGGCGCGGCGGCGGCACTGCTCGGTATCGGGCGCAGGCTTTCGGAGTACAGGTGAGCGCGATGCGGATACGAGCGAGGCGGGTCTCCGAGGGCTTCGAGCACCGCCGGGTCGCTGCCGCGGGCCCCATGGGCGCGGAGGGCCCCGCGGGCCCCATGGGCACGGGCGACCCCGCGGGCCCCATGGGCTCCGCGGACCCGGGCGGCCATGGCGGCCACGGCGGGCCCGCGGGCCCCGGCGGCCACGGGCCCGGTGGGTACGTCGGCGGGCCCGGCGGGCCCTCGGGCCCGGGTGGTCACGGCGGCCCCGCAGGGTACGGCGGGGACGGGGGCCACGGCGGCGGCGGTGAGTACGGCGGCCCCGCAGGGTACGGCGGCGGCGTGCGGCGCGTGGGCGGCCGGCTGCGCGGCTGGGGCGGGGTGACCGCGATGGCGGCCGCCTGCCTGGTGACGGCCTCGGCCGTGCTGCTGCCGCTGACCCGGACCGCGGCGCCGGAATCCGGCCGCCCGGCGGTCCTCCGCGAGCCCGCTTCGATGGCGGTGGCCCCGGCGGCCCCCTCCGACACCTGCCAGGACCCGGAGGCCAGCCTGCGCCCGTCCACCGTGGACGGGGCGGCCATCGCGCGGATCAAGGCGGCGGGCAAGCTCGTCGCGGGCGTGGACCAGAACAGCTTCCGCTGGGGCTACCGCAACCAGACCGCCACCCCCGGGCCCGGCCCGGAGGACCAGTCCGCCCAGGGCCACCTCGACGGCTTCGACATCGACCTGGTCAAGGCCATCGCCAAGGACATCCTGGGCGACGAGAACGCGGTCATCTACCGGGCCATCCCCACCAGCCAGCGCATCCCCGCCCTGCAGGAGGGCCGCGTCGACGTCGTCGTGCGGACCATGACCATCAACTGCAAGCGGCTGGAGGACGTGGCCTTCTCCACCGCGTACTTCGAGGCCGGGCAGCAGGTGCTGGCCCCCAAGGGCTCGCCGATCACCGGCTACGACGCCTCGCTGAAGGACAAGCGGATCTGCGTGGCGGCCGGTTCCACGGCGGAGGCCTCGCTGAAGTCCCAGTCGTACGGCGCGGCGCCGGTCCTCGTGCCCAACCAGCTGGACTGCCTGGTCCGGCTCCAGCTCGGCGAGGTCGACGGCATCATCACGGACAACGCCCTCGCGGCCGGCCAGGCCGCGCAGGACCCCTCGGTGCGGCTGGTGGGCTCGCCGTTCACCCGCGAGTTCTACGGTGTGGCGATGAACAAGGACGCCTCCGACCTGGTCCGCCGCGTCAACAACGTGCTGGAGAACTATCGTGCGGGCGGCGCCAACAGCCCGTGGATGCTCTCCTACCGCGAGCACCTCGAAAAGGTACTGCCCGGCGTGACCGCGCCGCCCGCCCCCAAGTACCGGGACGGCTGAGGCCGGTGGCAGCGGATTCTGACGCGGAGGCACGATCGGTGGAGGCACGGTCGGTGGAAGGCGGATCGGCGGTGATGGACAGGGACGGCGTCGACCGTGCCCTGGCCAGACTGGGCGCGGAGCACGAGGCCGTCGAGACCTCGCTGCTCGCCCTGCAGGACCACGCCGGCCGTCGGCTGCTGGAGGGCGCCGGGCTGACCGGGGTCACCCAGGAGCGGTGGGCGGCCGCCGAGGCCGACATCACCCGGCTGTGGACGTACTTCGACGCCTACAGCGGGGCCCTGACCGCTGCCCGGGAGATCCGGGAGCGGCGCCGCTGGCCGAACCGCGAGGACCTGATCGAGCTGACCGAGCGGCTGCGCGGGCCCGGCGTGCTGATCTCCGGGGCCGCGGTCGAGGGCGCCGCGCTGGCCGAGCGGCTCTCGCTCGCCGAGCTGGTGTCCCGGATGAACGGCCTCTACGCGCGCTCGCTGGACGTGGTGGTGGCCGCCGACGCGGTGTGGTCGGCGCTGCCCGCCCGCATCGACCTGCTCGCGGCCGAACTGCACCGCACCCGCTCGCTGGCGCACTCGGTGGGCGTGCGCCCCGGCGAGCACCCCTCGGGCGACGACCTGGAGGACATCACCGCCGAGCTGACGGAGCTGCGGGCGCGGGTGATCGCCGACCCGCTGGCCTTCTGGCAGCCGGCGGCGGGCAGTGCCGCCCCCGGCGGCGGCCGCCCGGACACCGGGCGCTACGACCGGGCCGCGCTCGCGCTGGAGGACGTACGCCGCGAGGTCGAGGCGGTGCTGGACGTACGGCAGGACGCCGAGCAGCGGCTGATCAGCCTGCGGGACGTGCTGTCGCGGGCGGACCGGACCCTGGCGGAGGCGCGGACCGCGCGGGGCGAGGTGCTGGCGAAGATCGCCGCGTCGGAGGTGCCCGCCGTGAGCGGCCCGCCGACGGTGCTCCAGGAACAGCTCGCGGCGGCGGCCGAGCACCGGCGCCATGCGCGCTGGCACCGGCTCTCGCCGCTGCTGGAATCCCTGGAGGAGCGGGCCGAGGAGGAACTTCGCAGGGCCCGCGAATCGTTGACCGCGGTGACGGCGCCGCTCGCCGTACGGGCGGAACTGCGCGGGCGGCTGGACGCGTACAAGGCGAAGGTGGCGCGGCACGGGATGGCGGAGGACCCGCTGCTGATGGACCGGTACGACACGGCCCGGCGGATGCTGTGGAGCGCGCCCTGCGATCTGCGGGCCGCCGAACAGGCCGTCCTGCGCTACCAGCAGGCGACGGCGGAGGCCTTGCAGGGCACGGGGACTTCCGGAAAGGACGGCTCATGAGCCTGGTGGGAACGGCGTGCCTGCGCCCCGGCTGCCCGGGGACGTACGAGGACATGGGCGGCGGCGAGCTGTACTGCGACACGTGCGGACTGGCGCCGGTGGGCGCGGTCGCGGCGGGCGCGGACGAGCTGGTGTCGCCGCCGACGGCGATGACGAGCGCGGCGCGGGGCGACCGGGGCTCGCAGGGCTCTGCGGGGTCCTCGGGCTCGTCGCGTTCCTCGTCCTCGGCCTCGACCTCGGCGCGCTCCTCGCGCTCGTCCCGTTCGTCCTCGTCCCGGCGCTCGGTGTCGGGGCGGCTGTCGCGCGCGCTGTCGGGGGCCGCGTCCACCCGCTCGGTGTCGGTGCGCAGCACGGGCTCGGCCCCGTCGGTCTCGGGGCGCAGCCGGCTGGGCGCCGGTCTGGTCAAGGTGCCGGAGGTGCCGCGGCCGGATCCCTCGGCGGCGGTCCTGGAGAACCCGGAGGTGCCGGAGCGCAAGCGGTTCTGCTCGCGCTCGGACTGCGGGGCTCCGGTGGGCCGGGCGCGGGGCGACCGGCCCGGCCGGACGGAAGGGTTCTGCACCAAGTGCGGGCACCCGTACTCCTTCGTGCCGAAGCTGCACGCGGGTGACGTGGTGCGCGGCCAGTACGAGGTGGCGGGCTGCCTGGCGCACGGCGGGCTCGGCTGGGTGTACCTGGCGGTCGACCGGGCCGTCTCGGACCGGTGGGTGGTCCTCAAGGGCCTGCTGGACACCGGCGACCAGGACGCGATGGAGGCCGCGATATCGGAGCGGCGCTTCCTCGCGGAGATCGAGCACTCCAACATCGTCCGGATCTACAACTTCGTGGAGCACCTGGACCAGCGCACCGGTTCGCTGGACGGGTACATCGTCATGGAGTACGTCGGCGGCAAATCGCTGAAGGAGATCGCGAACGAGCGGCGCCGGCCGGACGGCCGGCGCGATCCGCTGCCGGTCGAGCAGGCCTGCGCGTACGGGATCGAGGCGCTGGAGGCGCTGGGCCACCTGCACAGCCGCAACCTGCTGTACTGCGACTTCAAGGTCGACAACGCGATCCAGCAGCAGGACCAGCTGAAGCTGATCGACATGGGCGCGGTGCGGAGGATGGACGACGAGGAGTCGGCCATCTACGGGACGGTGGGCTACCAGGCCCCGGAGGTCGCGGAGTTGGGCCCTTCGGTGGCCTCCGACCTCTACACGGTCGCCCGGACCCTGGCCGTCCTCACCTTCGACTTCCAGGGCTACACGAACGTGTTCGTGGACTCGCTGCCCGACCCGGAGCACATCGAGGTCTTCCAGCGGTACGAGTCCTTCTACCGGCTGCTGGTGCGGGCGACCGACCCTGATCCGGGGCGCCGGTTCGCGTCCGCGCAGGAGATGGCGGACCAGCTGACGGGTGTGCTGCGGGAGGTGGTCGCGCTCCAGACGGGCCGGCCGCGGCCGCAGCTGTCGACCCTGTTCGGCCCCGAGACCCGGGTCCCGGACACCCGGCTCTTCGCGGACACGTCCGACCCGGCCGTCTCCCGCCTGGGCCTGCGGGATGTGGCCTCCCGGCGGGGTGGCGGGCTGTTCGGCGCACGCCGTGCCGCCTCGGGCGCCGCAGCCGTGCCGGGCGGGACCCAGCCCGGCGGCGGCGCGCTGCCCGCGGGAGCGCACGCGCCGGGGGGCGGGATCCCGTCGGGCGGCCACCCGTTGGCCGCGGGAGCGCACGCGCCTGGGGCGCCCGGTACGTGGGGGCCCACGCCCGGCGGCGGGACCCCGCCCGGCGGTCTCGCGGTGCCGGCCGCGACTCCCCCGGCAGCGGGGGCGCCCGGCCCGTGGGCGCACGCGCCGGGGGGCGGGACTCCGCCGGGCGGCGGCGCGCTGCCCGCGGGGGCGCACGTGGCCGGGATCGGGACGACCGCCACGCACGTGGCGGGGGCTGCTGTGCCGGGGCCCCGGTCCGCGCCTGCCGCCAGGGGGGCGGGGCTCGTACCCGTAGCCGTACCCGTGGCCACGGCCCCACCCACCGCGGGAGCCGCGCGCAGCGCCCTCGCCCTGCCCGTGCCGCTCGTGGACGCGGGCGACCCGAACGCCGGGTTCCTGGCCGGCCTGCTGGCCTCCGCGCCCGGCGACCTCCTGGCCGCCCTCGGCGCGGCGCCGGCCGACTCCGCCGAGCTGCGGCTGCGCGAGCTGCGGGCCCGCCTCGAACTGGGCGAACTGCCGGAGGCGTCCCGCACGCTGACGGATCTGGAGGCCGTGCATCCGGACGACTGGCGCGTGGTGTGGGCCCGCGGCATCGCCTCCCTCGCCACCGGGGAGAACGAGATCGCGGCCCTGTCCTTCGACGCGATCTACGACGCCTTCCCGGGCGAGCCCGCGCCGAAGCTGGCCCTCGGGCTGTGCGCGGAGGTGCTGGGCCAGCTGGACAACGCCGCCGAGTACTACCGCCTCGTGTGGTGCACCGACCCCGGCTTCGTCAGCGCGGCCTTCGGTCTGGCCCGGGTCCAGCTGGCCTCCGGCGACCGGGACGGAGCCGTGCGCACGCTGGAATCCGTACCGGAGGCGTCCATCCACTACACCGCCGCCCGGGTGGCGGCCGTACGCGCACGTCTGCGCGACCGGTCCCCGCAGGAGCCGTTGCTGGCCGATCTGACGGCCGCCGCCGACCAGGTGGAGGCGCTGCGGCGGTTCGGTCTGGACCCCGAGCGCCACGAACGGCTCGCCACCGAGGTTCTGGGCTCGGCCCTGGACTGGGTACTGTCGGGTAGCCGGGGTTCCGACCCCGGTCGGACCTCGCTGCTCGGCAGTCAACTGGACGAGCGGGGCCTGCGCTTCGGCCTGGAGCGCTCGTACCGCGTGCTCGCGCGGCTGGCGCAGCGGGGCGAGGAGAGGATCGAACTGGTGGAGCGGGCAAACCGTTTCCGTCCCCGGACGTGGGTGTGAGTGATGTCGATGCATCGGCCGTCGGGCTGCCCCAGCTGCGCGGAACCCCTGGAGGAGGGTGACCGTTTCTGCGGAGTCTGCGGATACGCCGTCACCGTCCCTCCCCCGGCGGCGTCCGCGGACCGCCCGACGATCGAAATCCCGACGGCGCCACCGGCCCCGGCGGCGCCCCCGGCCCCGGCCGCGGCCGCACCGGCCGCCGGGCCGGTCCCGGTCCCGGCCCCGGCGGCCCCCGCTCCTGCCGGCCCGGCCCCTGCCGGCTACGGCAGCCCGGCCCCCGGCGCGTCCTACGGCTCCGCCGAACCCGCCCCCGGCTGGGGCAGCGTGGCCTCCGCCGCGCCGACCCTGGTCGACACCCCGGCGGAGCACGCCCATGGCGGCGCTCCGGAGGGTCCGCGGGCCAGGTACGACCTGCCCGGCGGGAACACGCCCCCGGAGGGGACCGCCTGGGGCGCGGCCCCGTACGAGGGCCGGCTCCCCGGGCACGAGACCCCGGCCGAGGCGCCCCAGGGCTCCCCGGAGGGGGGCGCCAGGGGTGCGGCCGAAGCCGCGTACGAACCCGCACACGAGTCCCCGGCCGCTCCCTCGGCCGAGGCGCCCCCGGGCGCCCCGGAGGGAACCGCATGGGGCGCGGCCCCGTACGAGACCCCGGCCGAAGCCCCGCAGGGAACCGGCAAGACCTGTGTCGCCTGCCGCGCCGGCCACGTCGACACCGACGGCTACTGCGAGCACTGCGGCCACGCGCAGCCGCGCGAGCGGGACCACCTGGAGGAGGAGCTCGGCAGCGTCGCCGCCGTCAGCGACCGGGGTCTGCGCCACCACCGCAACGAGGACTCCTTCGCCGTGGCGGCCACCGCCCTGCCCGACGGCTCCGCCGCCACCGTGGCCATCGTCTGCGACGGCGTCTCCTCGGCCAGCCGCCCCGACGAGGCATCGGCCGCCGCGGCCGGCGCCGCCAACGAGGCGCTGCTCGAGGCGCTCCCCCGCGGCGCCCACCCGCAGGAGGCCATGCACGACGCGATCCTCGCCGCCGCCGCTGCGGTGAACGCCCTGGCCCCCGAGGTCCCCGGCGCGCAGAACGCCCCCGCCTGCACCCTGGTCGGCGCCGTCGTCAGCAGCGGGCTGCTGACCATCGGCTGGGTCGGCGACAGCCGCGCCTACTGGGTGCCCGACGACCGGGCCGCACTCCCCCGCCGCCTCACCGAGGACGACTCGTGGGCGGCCCAGATGGTCGCGGCCGGCCTGATGGGCGAGGCCGAGGCCTACGCCGACGTCCGCGCGCACGCCATCACCGGCTGGCTCGGCGCCGACGCGTACGACCTCGAACCGCACACCGCCACCTTCAAGCCGGACCACCCCGGCGTGGTCGTGGTCTGCACCGACGGCCTGTGGAACTACGCGGAGTCCGCGCGGGAGATGGCCCAGGTGCTGCCCGCGGACGCCGCCACCCGCCCGCTGCACAGTGCGCAGGTCCTGGTGGGGCACGCCCTGGACGGCGGCGGGCACGACAACGTCACCGTGGCCGTGGTCCCGTTCACGGAGCTCGCGGAACCCTCGCCGCGCCCCGTGGCGGAACCGGAACGTGAACCCGTAACCGAAGCGGAACCGGAAGCGCGCCCCCAGGTCTGACCCGCCTGCCTGCCCGACCGCCCTCCCGACCGAGCCCCAAGGAGTCCGATCGATGGCGAACTTCGCCAAGCCGAGCGCCCCGCGCTTCAGCGTGGAGGTGTACCAGAACGAGTTCCTCCCCGAGGGCGGGCGGGACGTCCACGCCATCGTCACGGTCACCGCCACCGGTGGTGCCACCGCCACCCGCACGAGCGTCGGCCAGGGCACGGCCGCCGTCGTGATCATGGTCGACTGTTCGGGCTCGATGGAGTACCCGCCGGACAAGATGCGCGGCGCCCGGGAGGCCACGGCCGCCGCGATCGACACCCTGCGCGACGGCACCTCGTTCGCCGTGGTCGCCGGTACGCACGTGGCCAAGGAGGTCTACCCGGGCCAGGGCCGCCTGGCCGTCGCGGACCCGGTCACCCGGGCCCAGGCCAAGGAGGCCCTGCGCGGGCTCAGTTCCGGCGGCGGCACCGCCATCGGGACCTGGCTGCGGCTCGCCGACGGCCTGTTGCGCGGCTCCGACGCCGCGATCCGGCACGGCATCCTGCTCACCGACGGCCGCAACGAGCACGAGGAGCCGGCCGTGCTCCGGGCCGCCCTCGACGCCTGCGCGGGCCGCTTCACCTGCGACGCGCGCGGTGTGGGCACGGACTGGGAGGTCAAGGAGGTCACCGGCATCGCGAGCGCGCTCCTCGGCTCGGCCGACATCGTGGCCGACCCGGCGCACCTCGCCGAGGACTTCACCCGCATGATGGAGAACGTCATGGGCAAGGAGGTCGCGGACGTCGCGCTGCGCCTGTGGACCCCGGTCGGCGTGGAGATCCAGTACGTGAAGCAGGTCGCGCCCACCGTCCAGGACCTGACCGGCCGCCGCACGGAGGCCGGGCCGCGGGCCGGCGACTACCCGACGGGCTCGTGGGGCGACGAGTCCCGCGAGTACCACGTGTGCGTCCGCGTCCCGAGCGCGGCCGTGGGCCAGGAGATGCTCGCGGCCCGCGCCACGCTCGTCCTGCCGGGGGCGGCGCCGGGCGAACCGGTGACCGCACTCGCCCAGGGTCTGGTCCGCGCGGTGTGGACGAACGATCTGGCCGCTTCCACGGCCATGAACCCGCAGGTCGCGCACTACACCGGGCAGGCGGAGCTGGCGCAGGCTATCCAGCAGGGCCTCGAGGCGCGCAAACTGGGCGATGTCGACGGCGCCACCGCCAAGCTCGGACGCGCCGTACAGCTGGCGAGCGCGTCCGGAAACGCCGACACCGCGAAGCTTCTGGCGAAGGTGGTGGATGTCGTGGATGCGGTGGCGGGTACTGTGCGGCTGAAAGCCAAGGTTGCCGACGCCGACGAGATGACCCTCGAAACGCGATCGGTGCAGACCGTCCGAGTGAAGAAGACCTGAGACCTGCCGCGATGACGCAGGGAGAAGAAGGGGGAAGCGCCGCCATGCCGACCTGCCCGAACGGGCACCAGTCCGCCTCCGACGACTGGTGCGAGGTCTGCGGCCACCGCATGGCGGCCCAGGAGGCGCCGCCCGCGGCCGCCTCGTACGGCTACGGTTTCCCCCCGACCGGTGGTGCCGCGACCGTCCAGGCCGAGCTCTGCCCGCAGTGCCGCACCCCGCGCGAGGCCATGGCCCCGTTCTGCGAGGAGTGCCGGTACAACTACCTCACGCGGACGCCGAACGCCGGCCCCGGCGCCCCCGGACCCGGCGTCCCCGGCCCCGGCCCGGGCCCCCGGACCGGCGCCACGCCTCCTCCGCCGCCGCCCGCTCCGGCGCCCCCGGCCTACTCCCAGGACCACTTCGAGTACCAGGGCTCGCGGCCGTCCCGGGTGAACCGGCCGGCCGAGCCGCTCCAGCGCGAGGACGACTGGCTGCTGCCGCCGCCCGCGCACGAGCCCGCGCAGGAGTACCAGCCGCCGGCCCCGCCGCAGCACTACCAGCAGCAGCCCCCGGCACCCCCGGCGCCCCCGCGGGCTCCTCAGCACCACGAGTACCAGCAGCAGCACCAGGTGCCGGCGCAGCCTCCGCAGCAGCAGTACACGCCCCAGTACCAGCAGCCGGCCCCGCAGCAGCCGTTCCCCGGCCAGGGCGGTACCTGGACCGCGACGATCGGTCCCGACCGCTCGTACTTCATGGCGATGATGCAGCGCAGCGGCCCCGAGGCGGCCGGGCTCAACCTGCCCGCGTACTCCCCGGAGCAGCACCTTCCGCTCTCCGGCAGCCAGATCACCATCGGCCGCCGCCGCGCCTCCACGGGCGAGTCCCCCGACATCGACCTGTCGGTGCCCCCGGAGGACCCGGGCGTCTCGCACGCGCACGCCGTGCTCGTCCAGCAGCCCGACCTGAGCTGGGCGGTGGTGGACCAGAACTCCACCAACGGCACCACCATCAACGGCGGCGAGGAGCCGATCCAGCCCTACGTCCCGGTACCGCTCACCGACGGCGACCGCGTCCACGTGGGCGCCTGGACCACGATCACAATCCGCCGGGGCTGATCCACCCGGGCCGGCCCGGCCTGGTTCACCCGTCCCCCAGGGGCCACACGTAGGGTCCCTGGGGGTCGTCGAGCCACGACCACTGGCCCCCGGTGCTGACGGTGACCCCGAAGCGTTCGCGGGCCGGGCGGTCCTCGCGGCGCCACAGGTCCAGCGCCTCGCGGGGGTGCAGGACCCCGTCGGTCAGCACCAGCATGAACTGGAAGCGCTCGTTCTCCACCATCTCGTACGGCAGCCCGTGCACCTCCCCGAACTCGGTGGGCGCCGGCGCGGCCGTGGCCCCGCGCAGCGGGACGAAGTAGGCCGGGGTGTGCAGGAAGCGGCCCTCGGCGAAGTCGGCGTCCCGGACGGTGAGGGCGATCAGCCCCGTCGACAGCGGGGCCAGGATCCGCGCCCCGGGCCGGCACTGGCCGAGCCAGGCGGCGGGGATCATCGGCAGCGTGCAGGTCACCATGATCCGGTCGAAGGGGGCCCGGGAGGGGCAGCCGCGCGCCCCGTCCCCGGTGACCACGGTCGGGTGGTAGCCGAGCAGCGCCAGGTGGGACCGCGCGGACTCGGTGATCTCCTCGTCCAGGTCCACGGTGGTGACGAACTCCTCGCCCAGCCGGTGGCACAGCAGGGCGGCGTTGTAGCCGGTGCCCGCGCCGATCTCCAGGACGTTGTCGCCGTCGGCCGGTTCCAGGGCCGACAGCATCTTCGCCATCAGGGAGGGCTGGCTGCTGGAGGAGACCAGCCGGCCGTCGCGCAGCCGCGTGGCGAGGGGCGTGTCGGCGTAGACCCCGCGCAGCCAGCGGGCCCGCCGCTCGGGGTCGGGGTCCTCGGCCCACAGCCGCTCGTGGCCGGCTCCGCGCCCGGTCCAGAAGTACGGCACGAAGACGTGCCGGGGCACGGCGGAGAAGGCCGCCCGCCAGCGCGGGTCCTCCAGCACCCCGGCGGCGGTCAGCTCCCGCACCTGGGCGGCGTGCGCGGTCTCCCGCAGGTCCCGTACCGCGGTGGTACGTGAGGTGTGTGCGCCCATGCCTCCACTGTGCTGCGCCGGGGCCCGGGAAGCGAGTGCGGATGGGTCCCGGTAGGTCCTGGGGCCCCGGTCCTCCGTCCGGGCGTCTGAGACGATGGTCGGGTGAATGAGATTCCGCGGGGCACGCTTCAGGAGCAGACCTTCTACGAGCAGGTGGGCGGCGAGGAGACCTTCCGCCGCCTGGTCCGGCGCTTCTACCAGGGGGTCGCCGAGGACCCGCTGCTGCGCCCGATGTACCCGGAGGAGGACCTGGGCCCCGCCGAGGAGCGGTTCGCGCTGTTCCTGATGCAGTACTGGGGGGGTCCGACCACGTACAGCCGGGACCGCGGCCACCCGCGCCTGCGGATGCGGCACGCCCCCTTCCAGGTGGACTCGGCGGCGCACGACGCCTGGCTGGCGCACATGCGGGTGGCGCTGGACGAGCTGGGCCTGGCGCCGGAGCACGAGGCGCAGCTGTGGAAGTACCTGACGTACGCGGCCGCCTCGATGATCAACACCGCGGGCTGAGCCGGACCCGGAGGACGAACCGGAACCGCTAGACCGGCCGGACCTGGAGGGCGCCCAGGCCGCCGGCGGCGCCGGGGCGGCGCATGGCGACGGAGCCGTACGGGGTGCGCAGCCGCAGCCAGCTCCCGGCGGCCAGCAGCGCCACCGGGTCGGGGGCCGCGCCGGCCGGCCCGCCGACGGCCACGGGGGACCGGACGGGCCGCAGGAAGCCCAGGGACTGCGCGGCGTGTACGGCGCGCAGCGGGAGTTCGGTGTCGCCGAGCGTCCGGGACCAGATCTCGCGGCCGATGCGGTCGCGCTCGGAGCGGGTGCGGTGCTGGGCGGGCAGGGCCTCGTCGCGGGCCCGGAACTCGGCGACGGCCGCGGCGACGGCCGCCCTCATCTCCGCGGTTCCGGGCAGCCCGGGCAGCTGCTGCCAGCCGCCGCGGGGCGGGAGCACTCCGGTCCAGGGCGGGCCGGTGACCGCGCCGGGCACGGTGGACGCGGCCGCGGCCTCGTCCACGTGCTCCAGGAGCTCTCCGGCGGAGACCGTCAGGTCCAGCGGCGTGGCGACCGGCGCGGCGAGCCGCACCGTGCGAATGGCCAGCACCTCGAAGGACGGCGGCCGTCCGAAAACGGCGAGCGCGCCGCCGCCCGCCTGGAGGCGGACCGCGGCGGCGCGGTCGTAGTGCACCAGCCGGCCCAGGAAGGCGGCGAGGTCCGCCGCCTCCCCGGAGTCGGCGAAGCGCAACTGCTCGTTCATGCCGCGAGGCGCCCTTCGGAAGCCGCTCCGGGGGCCTTCGGCTTGTCGAGGTACTCCTCCAGGAAGTGCCTCTCCTCGGCCGTGATGCGGCGCGGCCGCCCCTCGGCGAGGTTGAACGGCACGACCACGGTCTCGGCGCGCACGTAGACCGTCTCGGGCCTGTCCTCCGTCGCCTCGTCCTTGACCTCATAGCGGATGGTCAGCGACGCGGCGCCTATCCGGGTCACCCAGGACTCGATGAGGACCGGCTCGTGGCGGTGCACGAGGGGCAGCTTGTAGTCGATCTCGTGGCGGGCCACGACGGAGCCGCCCGTGAAGGACTCACTGCCCTCCCCCGGCGCGAGGCGGAACATGAAGTCGATCCGCGCCTCCTCCAGGTAGCGGAGGAAGACGACGTTGTTGACGTGCCCGAAGGCATCCATGTCCGCCCAGCGCAGGGGGCACCGGTAGTGGTGTCTGGCCATGATCTTCCGGCCTCAGCCTCGGGTGAGCTTCTTGTAGGTGGCGCGGTGCGGACGGGTGGCGTCCGGGCCGAGCCGCTCGACCTTGTTCTTCTCGTAGGACTCGAAGTTGCCCTCGAACCAGAACCACTTCGATTCGCCCTCGTACGCGAGGATGTGCGTGGCCACTCGGTCCAGGAACCAGCGGTCGTGGGAGACGACCACGGCCGCACCGGGGAACTCCAGCAGCGCGTTCTCGAGCGAGCCCAGGGTTTCGACGTCGAGGTCGTTGGTGGGCTCGTCGAGGAGCAGCAGGTTGCCGCCCTGCTTGAGGGTGAGCGCGAGGTTCAGGCGGTTGCGCTCACCGCCGGAGAGCACGCCGGCCGGCTTCTGCTGGTCCGGGCCCTTGAAGCCGAAGGCGCTGACGTACGCGCGGGACGGCATCTCGACGTGGCCGACGTTGATGTAGTCCAGCTCGTCCGACACGACCGCCCAGAGGGTCTTCTTGGGGTCGATGTTGGCGCGGCCCTGGTCGACGTACGAGATCTTGACGGTCTCGCCGACCTTGATCTCGCCGGTGTCCGGCTTCTCCAGGCCCTGGATCATCTTGAAGAGCGTGGTCTTGCCGGCGCCGTTCGGACCGATGATGCCGACGATGCCGTTGCGCGGCAGCGTGAAGGACAGGTCGTCGATGAGGACCTTGTCACCGAACGCCTTGGAGAGGTTGTTGACCTCGACCACGATCGAGCCCAGACGCGGGCCCGGCGGGATCTGGATCTCCTCGAAGTCCAGCTTGCGCATCTTGTCGGCCTCGGCCGCCATCTCCTCGTAGCGGGCGAGGCGGGCCTTGGACTTGGCCTGGCGGCCCTTGGCGTTGGAGCGGACCCACTCCAGCTCTTCCTTGAGGCGCTTGGCGCGCTTCTCGTCCTTCTTGCCCTCGACCTTGAGGCGCTCGGCCTTCTTCTCCAGGTAGGTGGAGTAGTTGCCCTCGTAGGGGTGCGCGCGGCCGCGGTCGAGCTCGAGGATCCACTCGGCGACGTTGTCGAGGAAGTAGCGGTCGTGGGTCACGGCCACGACGGCGCCCTTGTACTGGGCCAGGTGCTGCTCCAGCCAGTTCACGGACTCGGCGTCGAGGTGGTTGGTGGGCTCGTCGAGGAGCAGCAGGTCGGGGGCCTCCAGCAGCAGCTTGCAGAGGGCGACGCGACGCTTCTCACCACCGGAGAGGTTGGTGACGGGCCAGTCGCCGGGCGGGCAGCCCAGCGCGTCCATGGCCTGCTCCAGCTGGGCGTCGAGGTCCCACGCGTTGGCGTGGTCCAGGTCGTCCTGGAGCTTGCCCATCTCCTCCATCAGCTCGTCGGTGTAGTTCGTCGCCATTTCCTCGGCGATCGCGTTGAACCGGTTGAGCTTCTGCTTGATCTCGCCGACGCCGTCCTCGACGTTCTCCAGGACGGTCTTGGACTCGTCGAGCTTCGGCTCCTGCATGAGGATGCCGACGGAGTAACCGGGAGAGAGGAAGGCGTCGCCGTTGGACGGCTGCTCGATGCCCGCCATGATCTTCAGAACGGTGGACTTACCGGCACCGTTCGGGCCGACCACACCGATCTTCGCGCCGGGCAGGAAGTTCAGGAAGACGTCGTCAAGGATCACCTTGTCGCCGTGTGCCTTGCGCGTCTTGCGCATGGTGTAGATGAACTCAGCCAAGAGAAACCGTCCGGCAGATCGATGGTGGGCAGATACACCCCATCTTGCCAGGCGTCCATCCCCCGGGGGAAACCCGTATGGTCGGGGCCCCTGAGCCGGGCTCCCGCCGCGGGGGCGGCCGGCGGTCCGCCGCCGTCCGCTACGCGGGCTGCGCGGGGGCCTTGCCGACCCGCTCGATGTGCCGGTCCAGCAGTGCCCGCAGCCGGTCCACGTCGGCGGGCTGCTGCGCGCCCCGCTTGGGCAGGACGGTGATGCCCGCCCCGTACTTGTCGCCGCTCAGCAGCACGAACGCCTCGGGGGTCTCCGTGTACCGGGGGACCGCCGTCCAGGTCAGGGTCTGCGCGTAGGAGGTGGAGCCGACGGTGACCTCCGTCTCCGTCACCACGGCACGGAACTCGCCCTGCTTCTCGACCAGTGCCTTGTGCACCTTCTTGGCGCCCAGCCGCGGGGCGAGGAAGACCATCGCGAGCAGGGTCGTGCCGATCACCAGCTGCAAGTACACGCCCCGGTCGCCCAGGGTCATCCCGTGCTGCATCTTGTTCGCGGCCATCGCGAAGAGGACCACCGCCAGCAAGGGCAGGGTCCAGCGCGCCCTGCGCCCGTGGGGCGTGAACCGCCACCGCGCCTTGAGTCCGGCCTCCACGTCGGCCGGGGTCGGCCGGTACACCAGCTCGACCGCCGTGGCCTCCGAAGCCGCGGCCGTGTCTTGATCCCCACCCGTATGCATGGCCGGAAATGTAGCGCAGGGCAGGTACAGGTCAAGAATGCGGGGGACGGGCCCCTAATCCGGCCCGGGCCACATGATCACCGTGCAGGATGGCGTGGGGCCCGGGGCCACGGCCTCTCGGACAGTGACGTACGGAGGCTTGATGGACAACGCCCTGCTCGCCCTCGCCGGCGCGGTCGTCGCGGTGACGGGAACGCTCCTCGCGCCGATCCTGTCGCAGCGCGTGCTGGGCCGCGTCCAGACGGAGCAGTTCGAACGCCAGCAGCGCGTGGCCGAGGCCCAGTGGGCGCGGGAGCAGCGCCTGGCCGAGGTGGAGAAGCGGCGCGCCTGCTACGTGACGGCGAACTCCGGCTACCGCCGGTACCGCATCGAGCTGATGAACTACCTGTGGCTCGTCCACAAGGGAGAGGTCACCGAGCAGGGGCGCACGGACCTGGAGGAGGCCCGGCACGCCATGCACGCCGCGTTCGCCGAGGCCCAGATGATCGCCACCGACGAGGTGCTGACGGAGCTGGACTCCATGACGCAGCGCCTCGCCGTCGCGTACGGCCGCACCATGCGCCTGGACGAGGGCCGACCCACGCCCGCCGGGTCGTTCGAGGAGATCCACGCCGAGCTGGCACGCATGGGAGACCAGTGGACGGCCATGCGCACCGCGATGCGCGGCGATCTGGGCGTGGGCGCCGACCCGGCCGCGGCCGGCCTCCCGGCCCTCGATGGCTGAGGCCCCCGCCAGGGCTCCTAGATCTCCTCCTCGTCCTGCGGGCGCTTGCGGAGGAGGAGGACGACCAGGCCGCCCAGGACCACCAGGCCCACCGCGAGGGAGGCGATGACCGGGGTGGCCGCCGAGCTGCCGCTGGTGGCCAGGCGTTCCTCCTCGGGGGTGGTCTGGGCGAGGGCGGCCGCGCGGGTGCCCAGGGCCGCGGCGCCCCCCGGGTCGGCGGCGGCGCCCGGCTGGGCGGCCGTGGGCTGGGGCCAGAGCGCCGTGGCCGCGGCGGTGGACGCGGACTCGCTGGAGCCGGCCACGATCTGCGCCTGGGCCGGCACGTCGCTGGTGAAGACCCGGCCCACCGGTACCTTGGTCGCCCCGTGGACGGTGACCGAGGCCTCCCCGTCGGGGGTCCCCGCGGGCACCTCGAAGTACAGCCGGGTGCCGTGGACGGCGGTGTCCAGGGGCCGGCCCTCGGCGTCCACCACCCGGACGCCCATGGCGAGGGCCGCCGCGTCGGGGATGACGGAGACGCTCCGCGCCCCGGTGCGCACGGTCACCGGGCCGATCCGGGTGCCCACCGCCCCCGACACGTCCACCGGGTCCAGCGCCAGCGAGGCCGGCGGCTCCGCCAGCCGCGCCGCTGCCTTCTGGAGGTAGTCGGCCAGCTTCTCCGCCGCCGGGTCGGCCGCCTCGACCTGCACCTTGTCCGCCAGCCGCCAGATCGCCACCTGCGTCCCGGCGGCCGCGCTCTCCGCGGTGAGCGCCCCCGCCCCGGCCTCCTTGGCGAGCCCGGCCAGGTCGTTCAGCTGGGGGTAGGAGTGCTCCAGGACCCAGCGGATCCGGCCCGCTTCCGCGTTCCCCGCGAGCGGGCTGCCGCTCCAGCCGCTCTCCGTGTACCGGGCCTGCGGCTGCGCGTTCCCGGCGACGCCCACCCCGTACGTCTGGAGCATGCCGCCGCCGTCGACCCGCATCTCGTAGAGGCCGGCCGGGATCTGCCGCACGGATCCGTCGCCGGAGTGCAGGACCGCCTGCCCGTACGTCTTCAGCCCGTCCAGCACGGCGCTCGCGCCCTCCGGCGCCCTGGGCGCCGCCGGGCCGGAGTCGGCGGCCGCGCGGGCGCCGCCCGGCGCCGCGGTGAGCGCGGCGGCCAGCAGGGCCACCGCCAGCGGGCGCCGCGCGGAGCCCCGTACGGAAGCAGCGGGATCAGGAGCGGAGGATGCGGGAACGGCAATCGACACAGTCTTCCCCTTCGGGCCAAAGACCCAGGTGCCCGTGAGTACCGGGGAATCCTATCCGCCTCGAACACTCAGACCACCGCCGCCTTCTGAGTAGCCATCAGCGGGGTGTCCGTCTTCACCACGCGCCGGAAGGCCGCCGTGCCCCGGTTCAGGTCGTGCCCGATGGCGGTCGCGTCGATGTCCGCCGAGAACCACCGGTTCCCGTCCCCGTCGGCGGGATCGTCCCGGACCCGCAGCCGCCCGTGCACCACCAGCGGTTCGCCGACCGATACGGAGCCCGCCAGGTTCACGGCCAGCGAGCGCCGCGCCCACACGGTGTAGAAGCTGGTCGCCCCGTCGGTCCAGGCGTCCGTGCGCCGGTCGTAGTACCTCGGCGTCACCGCGAAACGGAACCTCGCCGACGGGCCGTTGACCGTCTCCTTGAAGTCGATCCGCGTCGCCACGCAGCCCACCAGCGTCACCTGGGTGTCGTTCATCCCAGCCCCTCCCCCTCGTACCGAGCCCGCGCGGACCATCCGTACGAGCTACGGACCATGCTGGGGCGGGCCGCCGACACCCGCCCGGGCCTGTGGACTACTGGCGGGTTGTGGACAACTTCGTCCCCCCTGCGGCGACCGCGGCGTACTGTTCGCGCACCTCCCGGTAGCGCAGCAGTTCCGCCGCCACCGGTTCCAGCACCCGGGCCCGCCCGCAGCCGGCCGCGGCCTGCCGCAGCTTGCTTTCCGCTTCCTGCCCGTAGCGCCGCGCCGGGCCCCGGGCCGCGATCGAGCAGGCCCATTCGACCAGCGGCCCGCCGATGATGCCCGCCACCATCAGCAGCACCGGCGGCAGCAGCCTCGGCTCCAGGACCCCGACGATCTGCCCGACCAGCCACAGCCCGCCGAAGATCTGGAGCAGCGTCATGGCCGCCTGCCCCAGCACCGCCGCCGGCCACCAAGCGGGCCGCGGCGGCCTGGCCGTCGGCACCGCGACCGCCGCCCCCAGGGTCACCGCGATCTCGTCCAGTGCCTCCGGGAGCCGTTCGGCGCCGCGCACCGCGGTCTCCCGTACCGCCTGCGCCCAGGGCTCGGGCAGGCCGGTGGCCGCCTCGTCGGCAACCGCCCGGACGGCCTGCTCCACGCGCTGGCGCGCGGTCACCTCCTCCTCGACGGGGGCCTGCGCGGCGGCCCCGCCCCGCCCGCCGATCGCGGCCAGCGCGGCCAGCCCGGCCAGCGTGCGGGGCGCGCGGCGGCCCTCGTACCACCGCCACAGCCGCAGCCACGGCGTCCCGCACGCCTTTCCGGCGTTGCGCCGCCAGGCCCGCTCGGCGGCGAGCCCGGCCGCATACGCCCCGACGGCCTCGGCGAGCCGGTCCTCGAACTCGGCGCGCACCGCCTCCCCGATCTCCGGCCCCGCGTGCCCGTCGGCCACGTACAGCGGGCGCAGCCGCGCGGCGGCGCGGTCCACGTCGGCGGAGATCCGGCGGGTCGCGGCGCCCTTCTCCTGGGTGAACTGTCCGAGGAGCTCGCGCAGTTCCCCGACGCCTTCACCCGTAAGGGCGGAAAGTCCGAGCACGGTGGCCCCCGGCTCCCCGTGCTCGCCGAGTGCGATCCCGTCCTCGTCGAGGAGCCGCCGCAGGTCGTCCAGTACGAGGTCCGCGGACTCCCCGGGCAGCCGGTCCACCTGGTTGAGCACGACGAAGGACACCTCCGCATGCCCGGCGAGGGGCCGCAGGTAGCGCTCGTGCAGGACGGCGTCCGCGTACTTCTCCGGGTCCACCACCCACACCACGGCGTCGACCAGCGCCAGGACGCGGTCCACGTGCTCGCGGTGCGCGCCGACCGCGGAGTCCAGGTCGGGCAGGTCCACGAGGACCATCCCGCGCAGGGCCCCCGCCTCCGAGGTCTCGCGGGGCCGGCGGCGCAGCCGGCCCGGGATCTCCAGCCGGTCCAGGAGTCCGGCGGCCCCGTCCGACCAGCTGCACGCGATGGGTGCGGCGGTGGTCGGCCGGCGCAGCCCGGTTTCGGAGATCTGCACTCCGGCGAGTGAATTGAACAGTGTGGACTTTCCGCTTCCGGTGGCTCCGGCGATCGCCACGACGGTGTGCTGCGGGGACAGCCCGCGGCGCGCGGCCGCTTCGTCCAGGACCCGGCCCGCCTCGGCGAGGGTCTTGCCGTCGAGGATGCGGGTCCGGGAGAGCCCGACGAGCTGGCGCAGCGCGTCGAGGCGGGCCCGCAGGGCCCGGGCCTCGGGGCTGAGCGGGGGCGCCGCCGATTTGCCGCCGTCGCTGCCGGCGCCGGAGACGGCCCGGACGAGTGCCTCGTCGCCGTCGGCGCCCGGGTCCTCCTCGTCCTCGTCCGCCTCCGCCCGGCGCGAGCGCGCGATGAGTCCGTCGTCCCAGCGGTCTTCGGTGCGGTCGCGGTCGGGGTCGGTCAGGGCGCTCACCGCGTCACCTCTCCTTCTGCAGTACGGACAGTGCGGCGATGAGCTCGGCCTGTGGTTCCGGGGTCACTTCGAGCGCCTCCAAGGGGGCGAGCCGGCGGTCGCGTTCGGCGCGCAGCACCTGGTCGAGGTGGTCGCCGAGGAGTTCCGCGCCCCGGTCGCGCAGCCGCAGGGCGGACTGGGCCCCGATCCGTTCGGCGAGCCGTTCTCCGGCGGGGCGGGCGCGCTTGCCGCCGAGGAGGGCGGCGGCCAGGAGGGCGGCGACGCCGTCGGGGTCGGGGGCGGTCTGCCTGTCGAGCCCGGCGGCCTCTTCCTCGGCGAGTTCCTCCAGCACGCGCCGCCAGCGGCGTACGGCCACGCCGATGCGCTCGCCCGCCTCGCGGTCGGGGGCGGGCAGCGGCACGGCTCCGGAGGCGGGCTCGCGCTTCCAGGCCTCGGCGATGCGCTCGTCGGCGGCGGCGACGGCGCACTGGACGAGCGCGGCGAGGGATTCGGAGAGGGAGTCGAACAGTTCGCCGGCGCTGGTGTCGAGGGGGTAGCCGCGCCAGCGGGTGAGCGCGTCCCCGGCGAGTACGGCGCCCTGGCCGAGGCGGACCTGGACCCGCTTGCCCTCCCTCTTGTACGCGTCCTCGACGGCGGCGGTCAGCCGTACGGCGGCGGCGTGCTGGGCGGCGACGGCGGAGGCGAGCTCGGGCATCCGCCGCGCGAGGGAGTCGAGCGCGCCGAGGGCGGTCCGCCCGACGGCGTACTGGCGGGCGGCCGGATCCTGCGCGTGGTGGGCGAGCCAGGCGAAGAGGGGGGCGACGGCGCTGGCCGGCAGCAGCCCGCCGCCGCCGGTCGATTCGGGCAGCTCCGGGACGGTGAAGCGCGGTACGTCGCCCAGCCCGGCCCGGGTGAGGAGCGCGGCGTACTGCCGCGAGACCTCGGCGAGCACCTGGTGCGGGACCCGGTCGAGGACGGTGATGAGGGTGGCCTTGTACTGCTTGGCGGTGCGCAGGAGGTGCCAGGGGACGGCGTCGGCGTACCGCGAGGCGGTGGTGACCATCACCCAGACGTCGGCGGCGCAGATCAGCTCCGCGGCGAGCGTCCGGTTCTCGACGACGAGGGAGTCGATGTCGGGGGCGTCGAGGATGGCGAGGCCGCGGGGCAGGCCGGACACGGTCTCGATGCGCATCTCGCGCGTCGCGCCGCCGGCTCCGCGCCCCCGGTCGCGGGGGGATTTCCGTAGCGCGGGCGGCCCCTCGTCCTCGTCGTGCGGCACCCAGACCCGCATCAGGTCGGGCAGCACCCGCATTCCGGCGAACCAGTGGTGGTCGTCCGGATGGCAGACGAGCACGGGGACGCGGGTCGTCGGCCGGAGCACCCCGGCTTCACTCACCTGGCGGCCGACGAGGGAGTTGACGAGGGTGGACTTACCGGCTCCGGTGGACCCGCCGACGACGGCGAGCATCGGCGCCTCGGGCGCCTTCAGCCGGGGTACGAGGTAGTCGTCGAGCTGCGCGAGCAGCTCGGCTCTGGTCTGGCGGGCGCGTGGGGCGCCGGGCAGGGGCAGCGGCAGACGCACGGACGCGACCCGGTCGCGCAGGGCGGACAGGGCATCGAGCAGCTGAGGCCGAACATCCAAGGTCACCACATGCGAAGAATGCCCAATTTAGGACCATTTTTGAAGCTTATAAGTCCTCTGCGCGCCGACCGCGACTCCAGAGGGACATCCTGGACACAGTGGACGAGTGGGACGCAGGCATAACGAGTGCACAACACCCAGGGCGCCGCGGCGCAAAAGCGGTGCGAGAATCGCACCTGCCTGCGATTATCGGGACCGCTTCACCGAACCTACACATCGTGGCACGCGGGTGAAGCAACCGGGACAAGGCAACCGGAGCCCTATCCTTGACCCGGCACGGCCCACCGCGGCCACTTCCGGCCCCCGTAGCTCAGTGGATAGAGCAGGTGCCTTCTAAGCACTTGGCCGCAGGTTCGAGTCCTGCCGGGGGCACCACCCTGCGGTTGCCGAAGCCGCAGGTCAGCGGCCCCAGCAACGGTTTCTTGCCACGGTCGCGGCGACGGGGCCCCTTCGGTGGCGGCCTTCACGCCGCCCCTCATCCCAATCCGGCCATTCGCAATGTAACGCGAGCGCGCAAATTGATCGGGGGCGTGCCATGATGCCGGCCGCCCCCGCTCCATGATGCCGCAGCGTCGTCCCGGGGCCTTCCATGACCAGGGAGCGGAGTACCCGCCCCGTCCGGCTGAACGGCCCGCCTCGTCCCGGCAGCCTTCACCGAACCCGCCACCGGCGCGTTCAGCCACCGCCGGAAACGCAGTCGCCGCACCGCGCCATGACGGTCCGTCGGCACGGATCCCGTACGCCGCTCCGCCCACCGGCGAGCGCCGGTGGGCGGCCCCCGACCCCGCCGCACGGTGGCGCGGCGTCCGGGCCGGCGATCCGGCAGAGCGCCCCGTGCACGGCAGGCACGGGGCAACGGGATCGAGGATCAGGCCCTAGCCGAACGGGCCGCGGCGGGCCAGCAGCGGGAGCTCGATGGGGACGACCTCGCCCTCCGCCCCACCGCCGTCCTGGCGCAGGGCCGACATCACCATCAGCTGCGGGTCCTGGAGCAACAGTCGTGCGTGGAGCGCCCGCAGGGCCGAGCCCGGCTCCACGCCGAGCGCCTCGACGACCCGGGCGCGCTGGACGGAGTACACCGTCAACGCCTCGTTGCCGCGGTCCGAGCGGTAGAGCGCGAGCATCAGCAGCCACAGGAAGCGTTCCCGCAGCGGGTACTTGTCCACCGCGTAGTGCAGGTACGGCACGGCGTTGCGGTGCCTGCCCAGCTCCAGTTCCAGTTCGGCGCGCACCTCCATGTCCGCGAGGAAACGCTCCTGGCGGTAGAGCCGTTCACGGTCGAGCATGGGCCCTTCGAGCCCTTCCACGAGCGGCCCCGTAGACATCGTGCGCGCCATTTCCAGCAGCCCGGCCGCCTGCAGGATCTCGCCCTTGCGCGCCGCGGCGATGCCCGCGGCCGCCAGCTGTTCGTACTCGTACAGATCCACTTCGGAGTCGCCGACGTCCATGCGGTAGCCGCCGCCCGACCACTCCAGGAACACGCCCTGGCCTTCGCCTTCGTCGGCCGACAGCAGGCCACGCAGACCCGAAACGGACTTCTGGATCAAATTCTTCGCATAAACCGGGGAGTCCTCCCCCCAGAGCGCCTCGATCAGCTGATCGACCCCGGTCTCCAGGCCGGGTCTGAGCAACAGCACTGCGAGCAGGGCCCGTTGCTTCGGCGGACCCAGCTCCAGCACCTTCGTTCCACGATTGACCTGCAGCGGTCCCAGAAGACGGAACCGCAGTCGCGACGTACCTCCGTCGCCCCCCTTGAAGCCGCGCTCACGCAGCAGCACACCAGACATCTCTACCCCCCGAGTAAGACCGCCATAAGGCTAGGTATTACCGACTGGTTCTCGCCATTCGAAGATCGAATGAGAGGGGGATCACATCGTCCGACATCTTGACGTCGCGCGGCAGTTGAGATCCGCAGGAGAGGCGCGAACGGTCTGAGAGGCACCCCGGAAGCCGTGCCGAGGCCGTCCTGTGGACGGTCAGCGAATACTCCAGCGGCTGGTCAAACCCCGTCCTCCAAGGTGATGCGGTCCCCTCGCTCGCTCTTTGGAGAAAACGATGACAGGTCCAGCGCAGCAGGACGAGCTCCGTTCCGCTCTCAGATACGACAGCACCGTCCCCCGTGCCATGGTCCACCGCGCCGCGATCGCCGAGGTCTTCCTGACCGATTCCCGTCGGGTGCCGGATCAAACCGACACGTACGAGGTGGCGGCCCAGCTGCCCCGCGCCCACATCATGGGCGAGCAGTCCCGCACCCACGACTTCCTCCTGCTGATCGAGATGCTGCGCCAGGCCGGGGTGTTCCTCGCCCACGCCTACGAGGACGTCGGCCTGGACGAGTCCTTCATCTTCCGCCACCTGCAGACCGAGGTACGGGACCAGGGGGCCCTGCGCACAGCTGACCGGCCGGCCCGCGCGGTCGCCACCCTCACCGTCCTGCCGCAGCGCAAGCGCAACGGCCGGGTGCAGGCCATCGACTTCTCCGGCTCGCTGGCCATCGAGGGCAAGGACGCACTCCAGTGCAGCGGCGGACTGGCCTTCTTCACCCGCGGCGTCTACCGCGCGCTGCGCGAGCGCCGCCGCAGCACCCTGGCGGGCGCCATCGGCGTCCTCCCCACCCATGTGGCCGCCGCCCCCGCCGCGGTGGGCCGCCGCGACCCGTACAACGTGGTGATCACCCAGCCCATCCCCGCCGGGGAGAGCGGCTTCGCCGCCACCGTGCTCTCCGACACGACGCACCCCCACCTCTTCGACCACCAGCTCGACCACGTTCCGGGCAACCTCCTGCTGGAAGCCGCCCGGCAGCTGGCCGCGGCCTCCGTGTCCTCGCTGCACGCCATCTCGGCGAACGGTCTCCAGGTGACCGCGATGGACGCGCAGTTCCAGGAGTTCGCCGAACTCGACCTCCAGACCCGGGCCGTGGCCCGCGTGGAGCAGTTCCGGCTGAACGAGTCGCTGAGCACGCTGGTCGTCCCGGTCGTCGTGGACATCCTCCAGCAGGGCCGCGCCGTCGCCTCGTTCCGTTTGGAGGTGGCCCAGTGACCTCCCGTCACATCACCACCGTCGTAGTCGACTACGGCGGCGTCCTGACCAATCCTCTGCACGAGACCTTCGCGGCCTTCGCCGAGGCCGTGAACGTGCCGCTCCCGGCGCTCCAGGGTGCCTTCGCGCGGGCGGCGCAGCGCTACGGCCGCAGCCCGATGGCGGACCTGGAGACCGCCTCGTGCACGGAGCGCGAGATGGTCGAGCGGGTGCTCGCCGAGCTGCCCGGCCGGACGTACGAGGAGCTGCTCGGCGAACGGGAGTTCGGCGAGGTGTGGTTCCGCGCCCGGACCGTCAACGAGCGGCTGGTCCGCTTCCTCCGCGAACTGCGTGGGAACGGCTACCGGACCGCCCTGCTCACCAACAACGTCGTGGAATGGGGTCCGCGCTGGCGCGCCCAGCTCCCGGTGGACGAGCTCTTCGACGCCGTCGTCGACTCGTCGGCCGAGGGGGTGCGCAAGCCCGATCCGCTGATCTACCGGCGGCTGCTGGAGCGGCTGCCCGCGGCGGCGCACGAGTGCCTGTTCCTCGACGACCTCGACGAGAACTGCCAGGCCGCCTCGGACCTCGGCATGCTCGCGGTCCACTTCACCACCACCGACGAGGCCATCGACCAGATCGTGGACCTGCTGCGTTCCCGCGGCGGCTCCTATGCCAGGAGCCTCGTATGACGCAGTCGGATACCGTGCTGATCGTGGGGGCCGGGCCCACCGGCCTCACCACGGCCTGCACACTGCTCCAGCACGGAGTGGACTGTCGGGTGATCGACCGCAGGAAGGGCCCGGCCAGCGAGCCCAAGGCGCTGATCCTGTGGAGCGGCGCGCTGGAAGTGCTGCGGCGCATCGACGTCGCGGACGCACTGGAGAAGCGGGCGCTGCCGCTGTCCGGCGCGTCGTACTGGTCCAACGGCAAGCGCACCGGAGGGGTCCGCTTCGGCGCACTGGCCGACACGGCGTTCCCCCGCCCGCTGTGCGTACCGCAGTCGGTCACCGAGGGCGTGCTGTACGACCGGCTGCTGAAGCTCGGCGGCAACGTCGAGTGGAACACGGAGCTCACCGAGGCCCGGATCACCGGCTCCACCCAGTCCGGCGTCCCCTCCGACGTCTCGGTCAGCCTCTCTGTTCCCGGTACGGGCTCCCCCGCCCCCCTCTCGCCGCGCTGGCTGGTGGGCGCGGACGGCACGCACAGCAAGGTGCGCGAGGCCGCCGGGATCGCCTTCGAGGGCAGTACGTACGCACGTGACTTCCTGCTGGGCGACGGCGAGTTCAGCGGTGGTCTGCCCGAAGACGAGGCCCAGTACCACCTCACGCCCGAGGGCGTGCTGGTCGTCGTACCGCTGCCCGGCGGCGGGCACCGCGTCTTCTTCGACCGGGACGCCACGGGCGAGGTGCGGCCGTTGTCCGACGAGGAGCTCCAGGAGCTGCTGACGGCACGCGGCCCGAAGGGCTGGACGCTCGACTCCACCTGGTGGCGCAGCACCTTCCGGGTCCACACCAAGGTGGCCGGGACGTTCCGTGCCGGCCGGGTCTTCCTCGCCGGGGACGCCGCCCACTGCCACAGCCCGGCCGGTGGGCAGGGTCTCAACACCGGGGTGCAGGACGGTTTCAACCTGGGCTGGAAGCTGGCCGCGGTGATCCACGGCGCGGATCCGGCACTGCTGGACAGCTACGAGGCGGAGCGGCGGCCCGCCGCCCTGCGGGCGCTGCGCAATTCCGACCGCCAGACCAAGCTGTGGATGCTGCGCGACGGCCCCAAGCGGGTGCTGCGCGACGCCGTGCTCAAGGTGGCCACGGCCACGGGAGCGCTGGACCGCAAGATCGTTCCCGAACTCGCCCAGCTCGATCCCGGTCTGGAATCGAGCCCGGCGGTCCCGGGCGGGCTGCCGAAGGCGGACCCCCGGAGTGCCAAGGACGCCAAGGGCCCGCGCCTGCTCCGGCCCGGGGTGCGGCTGCCCGACACCCCGTGGCAGCCGCTGCACGGCACGGGGTCGGCGTCGCTGCACGAGTTCCTCGCGGCCGGCCGGCACGCCCTGCTGGTCGTCCAGGGGGGTGGTGACGACCTCGCGGACGCCACCGCCCGGAAGGCCGCCGAGCTGGCGGCCCGCTCGTCGGTGGGATCCCAGACGGATGTCCTGCTGCTCACCGACCACCGGCCGCGGGGCGGAGGGGACGCCTCGGCCCCGTACGCCGGGGCGGTGGACATCAGCCGGAAGCTGACCGTGCTGGCCGAAGCCGAACAGCGCCCGCTGGTCATCTACGTACGTCCGGACGGTGCGGTCGGCGCCTGGTCCTCGCACCGCGATCTGGCGCCGCTGGCGGCCGGGGTGTCCGTACTCGGCACCGCCGTGGAAAGCGTGGCGTGATGCTGAGGCTTCTCGGGGCGCACGTCGTGCGCCGGCCCTGGCTGTTCCTGGTCGCGGCCCTGGTGCTGGTCCTGGACGCCCTCCTGCTCGGGGCGGACCTGCCCGACCGGCTCGGCAGCGGCGGTACGACGGACCCCGGTTCGGAATCGGCGCGCGTGCAGCGCGTACTGGAGGCGCACTACCCGGAGCAGCAGCCCAATCTCGTCCTGCTGGTGTCCGTACCGGAGGGCGCGCAGGTCGACGACCGCGCGTTCGCCGCGCAGGGTGCCCGGCTGGCCGAGCGGCTCGCCTTCGAGAAGCCGGTCGTCGGTGTCGTCTCGTACTGGCAGACCGGGCTCGCCGAGCTGCGCTCCCACGACGGCCGGCAAGCGGTGATCGCCGCCCGCATCGAGGGCGACGAGGACCGGGCCCGGACGGCGCTGGAGGAGCTGGCACCGCGGTTCCGCGGCGCGCAGCAGGGCGAGCAGGGCGAGCAGGGAGGGCTGACCGTACGCATCACCGGTCCGCTCGCCGTGCAGAACGAGATCCAGAGCACCGTGGCAGAGGACCTGGCCCGCTCCGAGCTGATCGCCCTGCCGCTCACCCTGATCGTCCTGGTCTGGGTCTTCGGCGGGGTGCTCGCCGCAGCGCTGCCGGTCCTGGTGGGCCTGGTCACCGTCCTCGCCACGGGCGCGGTGCTGCGGCTCATCACCGGGTTCACCGAGGTGTCGGTCTTCGCGCAGAACCTCACCACGGCGCTCGGGCTCGGCCTCGCCATCGACTACGCGCTGCTGATCGTGCGCAGGTTCCGCGAGGAACTGGACGCCGGGGCAGTCCCCGGGGAGGCCGTGCTGCGCACCGTGCGCACCGCCGGCCGGACCGTCCTGTTCTCGGCGCTGACCGTCGCGGTCGCCCTGGCGGCGATGCTGGTCTTCCCGCTCTACTTCCTGCGCTCCCTGGCCTACGCGGGGATCACGGTGGTGCTGGTCTCGGCCCTCACCGCACTGACCGTACTGCCGGCGGTGCTGGCGCTGCTGGGTCGCCGGGTGGACGCGCTGACGGTGCGCCGTCGTGGGCGCGGAGACGCGCCGGCCCCCAAGGGGCGGGTGACGGAGCTGGTGATGCGCCGTGCGCCACTGGTGACGGTGGCGGTGACGGGCATCCTGCTGGTGCTGGGACTGCCGTTCCTGAACGCCCGGTTCGGCACCGCCGACCACCGTCAGCTGCCGACCGCGAGCGAGTCACGGATCGCCCAGGAGACCCTGCGCGAGGACTTCGAGGACCTGCCCGAGGGTTCGATCCCGGTCCTGCTGCGTACGGGCGGAGCCTCCTCCGCCGACGCACAGGCCACCGCGGGCCGGATCGCCGGGAAACTGTCCGCGCTCGCCGGGGTGACCCGGGTCGAGTCCTCGGCCGGCACCTACCGCGACGGCGCCCGGTCAGAGGTCCCCTCGCCCGCCGACTCCGGGCGCAGGACGGCGGGTTACGACCTGCTGACGGTGGTGGCCGAGGACGACACGGCCGCGACCTCGGCCGCCCACCAGGAACTCGTCGGCAAGCTGCGCGAGGCGGCCGGTCCCGACGGCGCCTCCGTGGGCGGTCCGGCGGCCCAGGTGGTGGACAGCAAGGCGGCCATCGGCCGGGGCCTGGCCCCCGCCCTCGGCTTCATCCTGGTCGGCACGCTGGTACTGGTCTTCCTGCTGACCGGAAGCCTGGCGATGCCGCTGCTGACGATCGCGCTCAACGGCCTCAGCCTGACCGCCATGTTCGGCGCGGTGGTCTGGGTGTTCCAGGAGGGCGGGCTGTCCGGGCTGCTGGGCTTCACCGCGACCGGGGACGTGGAGGCGACCCTTCCGGTCCTGATGTTCTGCGTGGCCTTCGGCCTGTCAATGGACTACGGGGTCTTCCTCGTCGCCCGGATCAAGGAGCACTTCGACCGGACCGGCGACCACTCGGCCTCCGTGCTGCACGGCATGCGCACCACCGGCGGGCTGATCACCGCAGCCGCCGTGGTCCTCAGCGTGGTCTTCGTCTCCATCGGCCTGTCGCGGATCACCAACACCAAGATGCTCGGCCTCGGCGTCGCCCTGGCCGTGCTGGTGGACGCCCTCGTCGTACGGACCCTGCTGGTCCCGGCGGTGCTGGCGCTGCTGGGCCGTCGCGCCTGGTGGGCACCCGCCCCGCTGCGCCGGATCCACCGCCGTCTCGGGCTGCGCGAGGAGCCCGAGCCCGCACCGAACCTTCCCCCGGCAGGCCCGGCAAGCCCTGAAAGGACCGCGCATGACCGCGAACCCGCCGCCCTCTGAGCCGGCCCCGCAGTACCCGGCGCTGGGCGCCGTCATGGTCACCGGAGCCACCGGGCTGCTCGGCCACGCCGTCGTCGCCCGGCTGCTCGCCGCCGGGTCCGAGGTGACGGCGGTGGTCCGGGACGTCGAACGTGCGCAGGCGCTGCTGCCGATCCATCCCGCGCTGCGGCTGGTCACCGGGGACGTCACCGACATCGACAGCTACGCCGGCGCCCTGCGCGGGATGGACGCGGTGATCCACACGGCCGCGTACTTCCGCGAGTACTACCAGCCGGGCCGCGACCTGGACCTGCTGCACCGCACCAACGTGGACGCGGTGGAGGAGCTGCTGAAGGCGGCGGTCGACGCCGAGGTGCCCACGGTGGTGCAGACGAGCTCCATCGCCGTGCTGGGCGGCGGCGACGTACGCCGCCCCGCGGACGAGCACACGCCCAACGGGAACCCCGCCACGGGGAACCACTACCGTGCCAGCAAGATCCGTGCGGAGCGGCTGATCGCCCGCTTCGGCGCGAGGTACGGGCTGCGCGTGCCGCTCGTCCTGCCCGGCTGGATGTGGGGCCCCGGTGACTCCGGACCCACCTCGGCGGGGCGGCTCTTCCTGGCCGTGGCGCGCGGGGAGATCAAGGCACTGCCCGCGGCGGGCAACCACGTGGTGGACGCCCGCGACGCGGCCGCCGTCTGCGTCTCGGCGGCCGCGCTCGGGACCGGCGGCAGGCGCTACATCGCGGGCGGCAGCTGGTACCCCCTGCACGAGATCTGCGCCGCCGTGGTGCGGGCGACCGGTACCGGAACGGTGCCGCGCAAGCTGCCCTCGTCGGCCGCGATGACGCTCGCCTCGGTCCTGGAGTGGCAGGCGAGGGTGCGCGGGGTACCGCCCGTCGCCACCCGGACCGGCATGCGGACGCTGCTCGAAGGACACCACCGGAGGGTTTCCTCCGCCCGCGCCGTCAGCGAACTCGGCGCGACTTTCCGCCCGTTGGAACAGACCGTCGCGGACCAGGCTGCCTGGCTCCGCGCGCGGAGAGAGCTGCCGGCCGCCACTGCGGGGCCGCTGCGAGAGGTGAGGAGTTCATGAGCATCATCAAGCGGGTCGCCGTACTGGGCGCGGCCGCGGCGCTGCTGGCGAGTCCGGTGGCGGCGGCCATGACCGCAGCGGCCGACACCCCCGCCGCAGGCGCCGCCGGGGTGTCGACGACCGTGTCCTCCCCGCCGTCGCCCGCCGAGGCCGAGGCGGCCGCGAAGGAGACCGCGGCGCGGCTCGCCGCGCAGCACATCGTGGACGTGCCGGTCTCCTTCACGGTGCGCAACACCAACGGCAGCAAGACCGGTTGCCGCACCAGCGGCGGCATCCAGCGGATCAGCGGCCACCTGACCGCGCCCGCGTCCGTGCTCTCCGGCGGGAAGCGGGCGGTCACGCTCTACCAGCACGGGATCGCGGCGGGCGAGTGGTACTGGCGCCTCGACGTGCCCGGCTACCACTACGCCGAGGAGCTCGCCAAGCGCGGGCACGCCTCCGTCACCATCGACCGGCTCGGCTACGGGGCCAGCGACCGCCCCGACGGCTTCGACACGTGCATCGGCGCCGAGGCCGATATCGCGCACCAGATCGTGCAGCAGCTGCGGGCCGGGACCTACACCCTCGAGGGCAAGCCGGCCGAGGGTCCCGGCACGGCGCAGGGCTTCGACACGGTCACCCTCGCCGGGCAGTCCAACGGCGGGCAGGTCGCGCAGATCGAGGCCTACTCGTTCGGCGCCATCGACGGCCTGATGATCATGGACTGGACCGACCGGGGCCTGACCCCGGAGGCCAACACCCGTTTCTTCAGCGCCCTCCAGAGCTGCATGGCGGGCGGACAGCCCAGCCGCGCGCCCTCGGACCCGAGCGGCTACGTCTACTACGACCTGGGGCCCGACCAGTTCCGCCGGGGCAACTTCCACGACACCGAGCAGCGCGTCATGGACGCCGCGGCCCCGCACCAGAACCGTCACCCCTGCGGCGACATGAGCTCGCAGCTCGACTCCGTATTCACGGATCTCGAGCACCTGGGCTCGATCAAGGTCCCGGTCCTCCTCGTCTACGGGGACGACGACGCCCGCGTCACCGGAGGCTCCGCCCACCAGCGGCTGTTCACCGGCGCCCAGAGCGAACTCGTCACGATCCCGGGAGCCGGGCACTACGCCACGATGGCCCGCTCGGCGCCCAGCACCTTCGACCGGATCGACGCCTGGCTCGACGCCCGCGGTCTGTGACCCCGCCGCGTCCCCTGCACCCCTGACCCCTTCCCCCCACTGTTCCCCCTCCATCCAGAGAGCAGAAAATGCCGAGTACACAGCAGTCCCATCGGAACAACCCCCTGGAGCGGCCCCCCGCACTGCAGCGCTGGGGGCGGGTGACCGCCACCCGGTCCAAGCTCGTCGTATGGGTCGGCGTCGCCCTGGCCGTGCTGGGCCTGGTCCTGGCCGCCGGCACCATGAACCGCCTGGTTCTCAGCCGCTTCGAGACCCCCGGCTCCGAGTCGGTGACCACCCGGGCCGTCCTGGAGAAGGAGTTCAAGGCGGGCACGCCCAGCGTGCTGCTGATGGTCACCGCCAAGCAGGACACCGTGGACGAGGGCGCCGTCGCGTCCGAGGGCCGCGCCCTGGAGCGGGAACTGGCCGGGCAGGACGGGGTGGCCGAGGTCTTCTCGTACTGGTCGCGGGGCAACTCGCCCACCATGCGCGGCAAGGACGGCAAGCAGGCCCTGATCATCGCCCGGATGTCGGGCACGGTGACCGAGGCCCGGACCCGGCTGGCCGACATCTCGCCCGCCTTCACCCGGGACAACGCCCAGGTGAAGGTCCAGGTCGGCGGCGGTGACGAGGTGTTCCGGCAGGCCGCCGAGCAGTCCCGCAAGGACTTCCTGCGGGCCGAGATGATCGTCTTCCCGCTGGTGCTGCTCCTGCTGTTCGCCATCTACCGCCGCTTCTCGGCGGCCTTCCTCACCCTCGGCATGGGCCTGTTCTCGGTGATCACCACCCTGGCGCTGATGCGCGGTGTCACCTACATCACCGACGTCTCCACCTTCGCCGCCAACCTGGCCCTGGTGATGGGCATCGGGCTCGGCGTCGACTACAGCCTCTTCGTCATCAACCGCTTCCGCGAGGAGCTGAGGGCCGGCCGGTCCGTCCCCGACGCCGTCGAGCAGTCCGTCGCCAACGCCGGCCGCACCGTCGCCTTCAGCGGTCTCACCGTGATCCTGTCGCTGGCCGCCCTGCTGCTCTTCCCGTTCCCCTTCCTGCGCTCGTTCGCGTACGCCGGTATCGCCACCGTCCTCACCTCCGTCTTCGCGGCCCTGGTGATCCTGCCCGCCTCGCTGGCCCGCCTCGGCCGCAAGGTCGTCCGCAAGAACGAGAACACCCGTCCCGAGCAGGGCTGGTGGCACCACACCGCGCTGCGCATGATGCGCCGGCCGCTGCTGTACGGCATCCCGGCGCTGGTGGTGCTGCTGGGGCTGGCCTCGCCGACCCTGGGCCTCACCTTCGGCGTGCCGGGCGCCCAGGTACTGCCGCGTGACGTGTCGAGCCGGGTGGTCCAGCAGCAGATCCTCGACAACTTCGCCTCCGAGGAAATGAGCGCGATCAAGGTCCTGCGCGCCGGCCAGGCCGGGACCGACGCCAACCGGTCCTCGATCGAGGCCACTGCCGTCGAGCTGTCCCGGGTCTCCGGGATCCACCAGGTCGACGCGCTGACCGGCTCGTACGCGAAGGGCAGCAAGATCGCCGAACCCGGTGACTCCTCCCGCCGGTTCGCCGGTGAGCGCAGCACCTGGTACTCGGTGGTCGCCACGCACCGCACCGTCGCCCAGGACATCGACCGGGCCCACTCCGAGATCCGCTCCGTCGCCGCGAAGGGCGCCGAGCCGGGCTCGGTGAAGATCGGCGGCTACCCCGCCGAGCTGAGCGAGTTCCGCGCCGAGCTGGTCGACCGGCTGCCGCTGGTCTTCGGGCTGATCCTGGTGACCACGTTCCTGGTGCTGTTCCTGATGACCGGCAGCGTGCTGCTCCCGGCGAAGGCCATGCTCCTCAACACCCTGAGCATGGGTGTGATGTTCGGCGTCCTCGTGTGGATCTTCCAGGAGGGCAACCTGGCCGACCTGTTCGGCTTCACGCCGAGCGGCTCGATCGAGCCCAGCATCCCGATCCTGATGTTCTGCGTGGCCTTCGGCCTCTCCATGGACTACGAGGTCTTCATGCTGTCGCGGATCAAGGAGGAGTACGACCTCACCGGCGACAACACCGGCGCGGTGGCCGCCGGCCTGGAGCGCAGCGGCCCGCTGATCACCTCGGCAGCGGTCATCCTCGCGGCCTCGTTCGCGACGTACGCCTCGTCCGAGATCGTCTTCCTCAAGATGCTGGGCATCGGCATGGTCGTGGTGATCCTCGTCGACGCCACTCTGATCCGGGCCGTCCTCGTACCGGTCTCCATGCGGCTCGCCGGCAAGGCCAACTGGTGGGCTCCGAAGCCCCTGCGCGCGTTCCACGACCGGTTCGGCATCTCCGAGTCGTCCCCGGCCGCGCCCGCCGCCACGGCCTCCGCGCAGCCCGACACGGCAGGGGTCGGCGTCCCCGCCGGCCGCGCCTGATCCATCCGGTCCGAGGGAGAGAAACATGCTGGGAATCGGATTGTGGGTGCTCATGCTGGTGGGCTCCGGCGCCGTCCACTACTACCTGTGGATCCGGCTGGTCCGTGACACGACCAGGCCGCGGACGCTCGTACGGCGGCTGGCCACAGGGGGGGTGGTCCTCTCGGCGCTGCTCGCTCCCGGGACCCGGATCCTCACCCCGCTGTTCGATCCCTCGGACGGAGGTGGCGGCCGGTTCCTGGCGTGGCCCGGCTACACCCTGATCGGAGTACTGCTCTACCTGCTGCCGACACTCGTGATACTCGAACTGCCGCGGGCGCTCGCGCTGCGCAGGTGGCGGCGCGCCGAGCAGCAGGCGGATCCGGGACCGGCACCGGCACCGGTCGCCGTGGCGGCGTCGGCGACGACATCGGCGACGACATCGGCGACGACATCGGCAACGGCACCCGAGCCGGTCTCGGTCCCGGAGCCCGCGGCGGACTCCCCCGCCCCGGCGGAGGACCGCCTGGTCGGCCGCCGGCTCTTCCTCGGCCGGGCCGTGGGCACCCTGGCCGGGGCCACCGCCCTCGGCACGGTCGGCTTCGGCATGTCCTCGGCGCTCGGGGATCCGCTGATCAAGCGCGTACCGGTCACCCTCTCCAAGGTGAACCCGCGCCTGGCCGGTCTGCGGATCGCCGTCGTCAGCGACATCCACCTGGGGCCGCTGCTCGGGCGCGCCCACACCGAGCGGATCGTCCGGATGGTCAACGGGCTGCAGGCCGACCTGGTGACGATCGTCGGCGATCTCGCCGATGGAACGGCGTCCCAGCTGGGGCCCGCGGCCCGGCCGCTGAAGGGGCTCGAATCGCGGTACGGCAACTTCTTCGTCACCGGGAACCACGAGTACCTGTACGACGGGGTCGAGGACTGGCTGGACGAGATGCGCGCCGTCGGGGTCCGCCCGCTGGTGAACGAGCGCGTGGAGATCCGGCACAACGGGGCCTACCTCGACCTGGCCGGGGTCGAGGACCTCGCCGGGCAGGAGCACGGGCGGGGGCCCGACCTCGGGAAGGCCCTTGGCGGCCGGGACCCGTCGCGTCCCGTCGTACTCCTCGCCCACCAGCCGGTGTTCGCCGACGAGGCCGCCCGGCACGGGGTGGACCTCCAACTGTCCGGGCACACGCACGGCGGGCAGATGTTCCCGCTGACCGCCATCACCGAGCTGGCCAATCCGGTCAACTCGGGGCTCGGCAAGGTGGACGACACCAAGGTCTACGTGACGAACGGAGCGGGGTTCTTCGGACCGCCCGTCCGGGTCGGCGCCCCGGCCGACATCACCCTGCTGGAACTGCGTTCCCCGCAGCCCGTGTAGCGCCCTGCCCAGGACCGGCCCCGGCGATCACCGCCGGGGCCGGTTCCGGCGTTTGGTCCCCGGAGATCCCGATGCCCCTGACGGCCTGGTAGTAGGTCCACGCTGTGGCGGCGCAGGAGGCCTTCCTCCCGCCCGAGTAGCGCGCGCAGACCCGCTTCATGTCGGAATTGAACGCCTCGTCCAGCCGGGCCTTGGCAGCCGGGAACAGGCCCGCCGCACGGTGGTTGCGGTAGCCGAAGTCGTGGCGGGCGCAGGCCGTCTCGAAGGGGAAGCCGAAGGGGTTGTCCGGGGAGGCGGTGCAGTGGTCCGTCGACCAGTCGAAGCCGTACGCGGCCCACGCGGCCCGGTGCCGGCGTGCCTCGGCCCACTCGTGGTAGCTGGCGGCGCTGGTCTGCGTCCAGCGGCTCAGCACCTGCGGCTTGTCGGCCGGAACCGCCCGGGCCGGGGTCGCGAGGGCGAGCACGGCGGTGGCGGTTGCCAGGGCGGTGACAAGGCGGCGACGGCGCATGGCATTCCTCGGGTCCGGGGGCGGGCGGACGTACACGTCCCCCACCGGCCAACTGCTCGGGGCGCCGCCGGGTTACTGCGCGTTGACGGAATCGCGCGTGTTCAGCGGGGCCGCGCGGCGGGCCGGCCAGATCGCCGCGAGCACGCCCCTCTCAGGTATGAGGCCGTGTAGGACCTCCGGCAGAGCTGAGATTCGTCCTGGGGAGGGACGCGCGAGGGGGGTGCCGCCACCGAGACTGAAGGGCATGAACCGCCGTCCGCTCGTCGTCGCCGCCGCCACCGTCGGAGTCCTCGCCACCGCCGCCTTCGCGCTGCCCAACCTGCCGCCCAACCCCCTGTCCGACGCGATCGACGGCCACGTGTACAAGGAGAAGGGCAAGCGCTTCGCCACCGTCGCCGAGGCTCCGACGCGCGGTGACCGGGCGTTCGTCCTGCCCTCGTGGATACCGGAGGACGCCACCGACATACGCATACGGGTGCACACCACCGACCAGGCCCGGCTGATCCGGTTCGACCTCGGGGCGACCCCGCTCGACGGCCCGCGGTGCCCGGCGGGCACGCCGCGGCGGATGGACGGGCCGGAGCTGGGCGCCCGGTGGTGGCCGGGCCACCTGCGGGCCGAGGTGCGGCCCGAGTGCCGGGACCGCTACCAGTACCAGGTCGCGGTGCGCGGCAAGCGCGTCTACGCCTGGACCGACGGCACCCCGTCCCCGGGCGCGCGGCCGTAGGAGGGGCTCCTCGCGTCCTGGTGCCGGATCTCGTCAAGCTTCCACTGGAGGCGCCCGGGCGGGCCTTCGTCCAGTCGGGGGACGTACGCGTAGCGACGCGAGTACGGCATGGGGGATCCGGACTCCAGGGACCGGGCCATCAGACCGATCGTACCGGCGATGGGGAGCCACAGCGGATCCGCCCACGGATCCAGGATCCAGTGCTCGGGATCCTCGTCCCGCTGCTCGGTGAACTCTTCGAGCATTTCCCGCATGTACTCCGGCCCGCCCTCGAGCACTTCGACGGAGGAGGCGGGTGGGTGCAGGGCGGAGAGGGCACTGGTGCACCCGTGCTCCCGTAACCAGGTCTCGATGCGCTCCCAGTTGCGCGCGAGGTCGTCCATCAGCACTGTGTCCTCAGGCCAGTACGGCGGCGGCGGCTTCGGCGAAGGCCTCCGGGTTGTCCAGCATGATGTTGTGCCCGCAGTCGGGCAGGGCCACCACGCTGACGCCCGCGGCCTCCAGGGCCTCGGCGCCCGGGAGCGGGCCGTCGGCCTCGGGCAGCAGGAAGCCGCGCGGGATCTTCAGCTCCAGCAGCAGCTCCCGCATGGTGGGCGTGGTGCCCGCGGCGAGGTGGACGGCGGAGCGGTACAGGGCGGTCCGGTCGGCCAGCCGCATCGTGGCCCACCAGTGCGCGCCGACCCGGTCGCGGACCTCGGCCCAGCCGCCGTCGAGGAACTCCTCCTCGGTGTAGGCGGCGATCCCGCTGCTCCCGGCGGCCGGGACGGGCGGAGCCGGGTCCAGGTTGGCGTCGACGAGCAGCAGCCGGGAGACCAGGTGCGGATGGCGGGCGGCGAGCACGATGGCCACGGCCCCGCCCATGCTGTGCCCGATCAGCTCGGCGCCCTCCACTCCGGCCGCGGCGAGGGCGGCCGCCAGCGCGTCGGCGTGCGCTTCGAGGGTGTAGGAGAAGTCCGCGGGCCGGTCGCTGTGCCCGTGGCCCAGCAGGTCGACCAGCAGCGAACGGCGTCCGGCCAGCAGCGGATGCACGGCGCTCGCCGCGAAGTAGGCGGGCGAGCTGGCTCCGAGCCCGTGCACCCACACGCGCGCCGGTTCCTCCCCGGGAAGTTCGGCCCACCGGATCCGGTCTTCTCCCGCCGTCACGACTGCACTTCGCACGCTGCTCCCCCTCCGACTGTTCGGTCGGGGCCAGACTAGCGAGCAGTTCGATCATTTCGTCTAGGCTCGGCCGCGTGACCGATTATGTGAACCGGCTCGGCGTCGACGCACTGCGCACCGCGCCCCTCCCCGAGGGCGCGACCGCGGCGGTGTGGTCCCTGGACACCGGGCTGGACGCCGTCGGCGGGCACCCCGTCGCCGAGGCGGAGCGGGTGCTCGACGCCGCCGAGCTGAAGCAGGCCGGGCAGAAGTACCGGCCCGCCGACCGGCACCGGTACACCGCCTCGCACATCGGACTGCGCGTCCTGCTCGGCGCCCACCTGGGGCTGGCTCCGGCGGACGTGGTCCTGGTCCGCGAGGACTGCCCCGGCTGCGCCGGCCCGCACGGCCGGCCGGCGGTCGCCGGCGGCGGCGTGCACTTCTCCCTCTCGCACAGCGGCGACCTGGCGTACGTCGCCCTCGCCCCGGTGCCGGTCGGCGTCGACATCGAGGAGCTCCCGAGCGACCGGGCGGTGGCCGACGTACTGGGCAACCTGCACCCGGCGGAGACCGCGGAGCTGACCGCCCTCCCGCAGGCCGGCCGCAGGGCCGCGCTCGCCCGCGTCTGGTCCCGCAAGGAGGCCTGCCTGAAGGGGATAGGCACCGGGATCGGCCTCGGCATAGTCGAGCCGTACGTCGGCTCCGGCCCCGACCCCGCGGCCGTCCCGGGCTGGCTCCTGACGGACCTCCCGGCCCCGGCCGACTACGCGGCCGCCCTCGCGGTGCGCGTGTAGCGCAGCCCCCCGCCGTTATCGTGGCCGCCATGGACATCCGCCGGGCCCTGCGCCCCGCCGAGCTCACCGCCGCCGAGTCCCTGTTCGACGAACCCGCCCGCCCCGAGTGGGCGGAGCGGTTCCTCGCCGCCCCGGGCCACCTGATGCTCATCGCGTACATGGACGGCCATCCCGCCGGCATGGTCTCGGGCGTGGAGATGACCCACCCCGACAAGGGCACCGAGATGTGCCTGTACGAGCTCTCCGTTGACGAGGGCTACCGCCGCCGCGGGATCGGCCGCGCGCTGACGCTGGCACTGGCCGAGGAGGCGAAGGCGCGCGGCTGCTACGGCATGTGGGTGGGCGTGGACACCGACAACGAGGCCGCCCTGGCCACCTACGACTCCGCCGGCGCCGTGAACGAGGGCACCTTCGCCATGCGCGGCTGGCCCCTCGCCCCTTAGGGGGTGTGCAGTGGGGCGCCCCCGCAGGGCTCCGAACTGGGCCGCCCTCTCCCCTCCGACCCCTGGAAACGTTCGGAGCCCGAGGAGGTGCCCCGCCGCGCGGGCGGACCCGGCCGGGCCCGCCCTCGCGGATGACGCCCGCCCCACCCCGGCGGCGGCGTGTCGTGCCGCCAGTCGGCGCACCCTCCGCGCGCCCGCCCCACCGCTCGCCGAGCATCGGCGGCATGACCCCATTCGCCGCACTCCTGCCGGCCGCCGCACTCCTCGCGGCGGCCACCACGGCCACCGCCCCGACGCCGCACTCCGACGCCACCGACGCCGAAGCCCCCACCGCCTCCTACGTCGTCGTCCTCAAGGGCGTCACCTCCCGCGCCCCCGCCCCCGCCCCCGCCCGCGCCCTGGCCGCCGAGGCGGCGGACGCCGGGGACGAGGTGGGCTCCGTCTACGACACCGCACTGAACGGCTTCGCCGTCCGCACCACCCCCGCCCGCGCCGCCGCCCTGGCAGCCGACCCCCGGGTGGCTTCGGTGGAACCGGACGCGGAGTTCCGCATCTCCGACACCCAGCCGGAGCCGCCCTGGCCGCTGGACCGGATCGACCAGCGCGACCTCCCGCTCGACGGCTCGTACACGTACGCCACGACGGGCCGGGGCGTCACCGCGTACGTCCTGGACACCGGGATCAACGTGCGCCACGAGGAGTTCGGCGGCCGTGCCCGCAGCGGCTACAACGCGGTGTTCCTGGAGAGCTCCGGCGACTGCAACGGCCACGGCACGCACGTCGCGGGGACGGTGGGGGGGCAGACGTACGGCGTCGCGAAGGAGGTCTCGCTGGTCTCGGTGAAAGTGGCCAACTGCCGGGGCTCGGGCAGCCTTTCGAACATGATCAAGGGCATCGACTGGATGGTGCGGGACGCCGCCCGCAACCCGGCCACCCCGGCCGTCGCCAACATGAGCATGGGCGGCACCCGCAGCCCCGCCCTCGACGCGGCGGTGGCCGGCGCCGTCGCATCCGGGGTCACCTTCACCGCGGCCGCGGGCAACGCCGGCCAGGACGCCTGCGACGGCTCCCCCGCCGCGGTGCCCGAGGCCCTCACGGTCGGCGCGAGCGACGGCGGCGACCGGTGGGCGCCGTTCTCCAACCACGGCCCCTGCGTGGACCTCGCCGCCCCGGGCGTGGCCGTCGTCTCGGCCTGGAGGGGCTCCCCCACCGCCACGGCCCGCGCGTCCGGCACCTCGATGGCAGCCCCGCACGTGGCGGGAGTGGCCGCGCTGATCCTGGCGGGCGGGGTGGCGCGGACCCCGGCGCAGGTCTCGGCGACCCTGCTGCGTTCGGCCGTCCCGGACCACCTCGGCGACCTCCCGCCCGGCACGCCGAACCTGCTCCTGCACACCCCGACCGACCGCTGACCGACCGCTGACCGACCCACCCCGACCAGTCGGTATCCGATGGCCCATCAGACCCTCCCTGATGGGCCATCAATTTGTGTGTGCTTCGCACGAAAGCAAGTCATTGACTTCTCATCACGGCGACGCGTCAATATCGGCCACCGCACCGGCTCGACCTCCTCCACACAGCGGGTGGGGGGAGGGGTTCGTCATGACGAAGGAGTCGCGACCCAGTGAGTACGAGAACGCTCAGACGAAAACTGCTGGCCGGGGCGGGCGCGTTGTCCCTGGCCCTGACCGGTGGCGTCATGGGCCTGGCGGGGACGGCGCAGGCCGCGACCAAGACCACGCCCGTGTTCGTGAAGTGCGTCGCCCCGGCGCCGCAGCCGGGTGCCGACGGCAACCAGGACTTCACGGTCACCCTCCCCGACGGCGCGAAGGCCGGCGACGTCGTGCCCATCACGATCGACCCGGGACTGACCCCGGTCGTCCCGATGTTCACGATCGACACGGTGAACACGATCAAGGCCAAGCTGTTCGTCGGCGGCGTCGCCCAGACGGTGACCAGCCCGGCCACGCCGAGCCACCAAGAAGCCAACGTGAAGTCCGACCCGCCCGCCTTCAGCGGGACCATCACCATCCCGGACGGCACCGAGGGCACCACGATCCAGGTCACGATCGACCAGGTCATCACGGACGCCAACCTGGGCGGCACGGTCTACACGACCACCTGTACGCCCGATCCGCGCCCGAGCGCCTCGGTCGGTTCGGTCGTGGTCGAGGCCCTGCCCAAGGACCCGATCACCACGAAGCTGACGCCCAACAGCGGCACGGCGGGCACCGCCGTCGTCGCCACCGGCGCCAACTTCCCGGCCGGCCCCGTCACCTGCTCCGCCCTGCTCGCGGGCGCGGCGACCGGTGACACCGGATCGGGCACGGCGGACGCGTCCGGCGTCGCCACCTGCAACATCACGGTCACCAAGAAGGCCGACACGATCAAGATCGATGGCTCGACGACGTCCAAGGCCTTCGTCTACGTCGAGAAGGCGACCGGCGTCCAGAACCCGGTCGACGTCGAGGTCCTGCCCGGTCCGCTGGCCCTCGGCCCGAAGGACGGCCAGCCCGCCGTCAACTTCGGCGCGGTCACCATCAACGGCAAGTCCCAGTCGGTGTTCGGCGCGTTCAACGCCGCGACCGTCCAGGACTTCCGCGGCGGCTCGCTCGGCTGGGACGTGACGGCGACCCGTACGCCGTTCCTGAACGCGACGACCGGCCACTCGATGGCGAAGGCGCAGATCGGCATCCAGCCGTCCTGCACCGTCACCAACCCGGACAGCCCGAGCACCTGCACCGCGGGCGCGCCCGGCGCGATCACCGACACCCCGCTGAAGATCGCCTCCCAGGCGGCCGGCGGGGACGAGCTGACCGGTGGCGAGTTCGCCGTCGGCGGCGCGGCGATGCTCCAGCTCCCGCCGTTCATGTTCGCCGACACCTACCAGTCGGTGGTCACCTTCTCCATCGCGTAACCCGCGCGGGCAATCCGTACGGGCACTCCGCACGGCCTGCTCCGTCCAGGGTGGTGGGGGGGGGGGGGGGCGCCCCCCCCCCCCCCCCCCAACCCCCCCCCAACCCGCGGGCCCCCCCCCCCCCCCCCCCCCCGCAAGAGGGTGGGGGTCGGGCGGC
>NZ_JBFBFP010000013.1:0-179786 GCF_040684275.1 Streptomyces sp. NPDC091371 | reverse complement strand
CATCGCGAAGCGACGCGAACGAAGTGAGCGCCCTTTACAGGCCGGCCCGACACGGAAGGACTATGGGACTGACGGGAAACCCCCCGCGCCCTCTCCGATTCCGCCCAGCCCGGACCCCGACAACCGCGAAGCCACCGCCGCCCCCAGGGGGCGGGTGGGCAAACACCGCCCCGCCCCCACCCCCCGCGGGGGAGATGGCCGGCCCGCGCCGTGAGCCCCGTACGCCACGCCCCGTGGGGCCGGGGCCACCCCGCCCCTCAGCTGCTCAGGATGCGCGGGCTCAGGGCGCCGCACGGGAGGAGTTCCAGTTCGGCTCCCGCGTCGCGGAGGTCGGTGAGGACGAGCTCGTCGTACATCAGGAGGCCGGTCTGCTCCGGCCAGACGATCGCCCAGAGCCACAGGCCCCGCGCCTCCCCGGCGAAGACGGCCCGGTCGTCGGGGGCGCCTTTCAGGTGCCACAGCGGTGTCGGGCGGCCGGCCGCGGCCACTTTGGCGTGCGGCGGGTCCGATACGTCGATGTGCGGGCCGGGATCGGGGCCGTCGATGCCCGCGAAACGCGCTCCGAGCCCCACTCCCAGTTCCTCGGCCACCAGCAGCAGCTCGCCCATGCCGCCGAGCGGACCGGGCCCCGAGCAGGCCACCGCCGTCGCCCGGCCCCCGCTGCGGTCGTCACCGGCGGAGGCGACACCGGTGAACAGCCATCCCACCGGCAGTGGCCAGGGCATCCAGACCGGCACCCGCGCCCGGTGCACGACCACGCTCAGGCCTTCGACGCTGGGCGGGATCACTGGTTGCAGAGGGTAGACAGCGCCATGCACCGCGCACTGCCAGGAGTCGGAGAAGAGTCCGGGCGCCCTGACCCGGCCACCGCACTTCGGGCAACTTGGTTCACCCCTCATAAGAAGCCACGCTCCTCCCCGCCCGCCCGCCCGTCAAGGCTGGCTCACCCATCCGGGCTGCCGGCCACTCAGTCCAGTGCGACCGCGCTGCGCAACGGGTCCCGCAGGTCGGTGCCGCGGGCGAGCCAGCGTTCCTGGAGGGCCGCGGCGCCGTGGACGCGCTTCCAGGCGGCCTCGTTCGCGGTCATCGGGAGGAGCGGGAGGAAGCGGACCGGGTCCATGGGCTCGTCCAGTTCGAGGTCCTCCACGAGGCCGCCCGGCTCGGCCACGAGGACGGAGCTGAACGCGGACCCGTCCCAGAGCGGTTCGCCCACGTCGAGCGAGGCCCCGGGGGCCACGATCAGGCCCTCGACCTGGGGGGAGGCGGCCAGCACCGCGAGCGGCCGGAGCAGTTTGTCGGTGGGCGCGAGTCCTCCCCGTACGGTCAGCACGAGCTCGGCGCGCGGCCCGCGTACGGGGTCGGCGACCATGTCGGTCGGGTCGGTCATGGGGTGCGCGGACATCCCGAGGGTCGCGTACCGGACGAGGTCTCCCTCGGCGAAGCGGAGTACCTCGATGCGGTCGGTGCCCAGGAAGGTGACGGCGGCGCGGGCGTCGGGTTCGCCGAACGCGGTACGCAGCCGGGCCTCCACGAGGGCCAGAATTTCTGCCATGGAGCGAGCATAGAACTCGTATCAGCCGGGTAAAGGGCGGGTCTTGACCATCCGTCGGCTGATAGTGTTGACAGCTGGTTCGGGCCGCACGCAGAAGCGTTGTTCGAGGCTCTGGACGACAGGACGTCCCTCACGGGGGACCGGCCGGAGGAGGTGGGGCTGCGATGGATCGAAGTCGATCGTGCAGTACCAATCGCTCTTCCGCTTCCCTGACGGGCGACTCCCGCCCCCTGTGATCTGCTGATCAGTAGAAGAGCGACGGCAGAACGTTCTTGTCCTCCGTCCTGTTCCTTCCGCCTGCCCGGGCCGCCCGCCCGCGCCCGCCGTGCCAGTCGGAAGGCCTCCCACCCGTACGGTCCGCAGCCGTGCGCGAGAAGGAGCCTGCCATGTCGATGCTGCCCTACCTGCGTGCGGCCGTCCGTCCGTCGCTGCGCAAGTCCACCCCCGTACAGCCCGGCTACGACACCACCCGCGACCCCTCGGCGAGCAGCGCCGTGGTCGACTGCGCCGTGTACCGCGACGGCCGGCGCGTGCAGGGGCCGGCCTGTCTGACGCCCCGTGAGGCGATCCGCAGGGTCCGCGAGGACGGCGGTTTCGCCTGGATCGGCCTGCACGAGCCCACCGAGGCGGAGTTCGCCGGGATCGCCGCCACCTTCGGGCTGCACCCCCTCGCGGTGGAGGACGCGGTGCACGCGCACCAGCGGCCGAAGCTGGAACGGTACGACGACACCCTCTTCACCGTCTTCAAGACGATCCACTACGTCGACCACGCCGAACTGACCGCCACCAGCGAGGTGGTGGAGACCGGCGAGGTGATGTGCTTCACCGGCCCCGACTTCGTCATCACCGTCCGGCACGGCGGCCAGGGCTCCCTGAAGGGCCTGCGCCACCGGCTCCAGGACGACCCCGACCTCCTCTCCAAGGGCCCCTCCTCGGTCCTGCACTCCATTGCCGACCACGTCGTCGACGGGTACATCGCGGTCGCGGCCGCCGTCCAGGACGACATCGACGAGGTGGAGAGCGCCGTCTTCGCTCCCCCCACCAAGGGCGCCACCCGCGGCGGCGACGCGGGCCGCATCTACCAGCTCAAGCGCGAGGTACTGGAGTTCAAGCGGGCCGTCGCCCCCCTGCTGCGGCCCATGGAACTGCTCAGCGAGCGCCCCATGCGGCTGGTGGACCCGGACATCCAGAAGTACTTCCGCGACGTCGCCGACCACCTCGCCCGGGTGCACGAGCAGGTGGTCGGCTTCGACGAACTGCTGAACTCGATCCTCCAGGCCAACCTCGCGCAGGCGACCGTCGCCCAGAACGAGGACATGCGCAAGATCACCTCGTGGGCGGCGATCATCGCCGTACCGACGATGATCTGCGGGGTGTACGGGATGAACTTCGACCACATGCCCGAGCTCCAGTGGAAGTACGGCTATCCGATGGTGATGGCCTCGATCGTCGGGATCTGCTTCACCATCCACCGCGCACTCCGCCGCCACGGCTGGCTGTAGGGGGTGGCTACTCTGTGCGCATGACTCTCAGCACGCTCGACCTGGCCCTCGTCGAGGAGGCCACCAAGAAGTCCGGCCTGATCTGGGTCCGCGGCGCCGGGGCGGACCGCGCCCTGTGGCACGCCTGGGTGGACGGCGCGGCGCACGTGCTGGGCGACGGCCCCGGCGAGCAGCCCTTCCCCGGGCTGGCGGACGGCGCGGCGGCCGAGGTGACCGTGCGGAGCAAGGACAAGGGCGGCCGGCTGGTCGCCTGGACGGCGACCGTACGGGAGATCGCGCCCCGCAGCGAGGAGTGGGCGGCGGCGGTCGCCGAGCTCAAGGGCAAGCGCCTGAACGCCCCCGACTCGGAGGACATGACCGAGCGCTGGGCTCGCGAGTGCCGCCTGCTGCGCCTGGAGCCCGAAGGCCTGGGCACCCTCCCGGCCGGCTCCCTGGCCGCCTCCCCGCTGCCCTCGCCGGCGATCACCCGCCGCCCGATGCCGGGCCATCTGCCGAAGCTCCTCCTGAAGCGCAAGAAGTCCACCCGCGGCTGACCGCCCCCGCCGGGGCCTGGTGCGGCCGCTGCGCGGGGCCTTCCCCACCCCGCCCCTTCCCGAAACTGGGGCTCCGCCCCAGACCCCGGTCCTCAAACGCCGGACGGGCTGAGGGGTGCGGCCGCGCTGGACGGCTCCGGTTCGGCGTAGCCGGCCGTCACCGCCCGCCGCCCCGCGAGGCTACGGCTTCGAAGGGTTGGCGCCCTGGCCCGTGCCCTTGGACGGGGCAGGGGCGGCGCCGCCCTCCTTCGTGGTCGGCAGCTGCGAGCCGTAGTCCACCGTCTGGTCCTGCGCCGGCGGGTCCAGCGGGAACGTCTTGCCCCACTCCGCGAGCTCCACCCGGCCGGCACCGCCCGCGCGTTCCATGAGCAGCGGGAACGGGGTCCCCTCCAGGGAGACCGAGAGCTTCCCGCCCTTGCCCGCGTCGGCCGTGACCTGGACCGCGCGAGTGTGCCCGACCTTGGTGTAGTCGCCCTTGGCGAGCTTGCCTTCGAGGCCGAGCAGACCGTCCAGCAGGACGTGCATGTCGGTGAAGCCGCGGAACTGCTTGTACGTGGGGTCGCTCTCGGGCACCTTCACGTACTTGTCGCCGAGCTTGCCGGCCGAGTCGGACTGGCCCCAGAACGCCGCGCTCGCCTTCAGGTACAGCTGCTCCCCCACCCGCAGCAGCTGGAAGGTGTCGTCCTGCGACTTCACCTCGCCGGAGCCGCCGTCCGACTTGAGCCGCATGTCGAGCGTGAAGGACTTGCCGCCGCTCACGAGCGTGCCGGACAGGTGCACCGAGTCGGCGGCCGTGGCGGCCGCCTTCGCCTTCTCCTCGATCTTGTCGGCGGAGAGCTTCCCGACCCCGTTCGTGCCCTCGTCCGGATCCGACCCGCAGCCCGTGCCGGTGACGGCGAGTCCCGCGCACAACGCACCGATGAAGGCGGCCCGGCGCAGGCGCGCGGCAGGGAAGTAGGCGGTCACGTGCGGGTGCCTCTCGTCGGTCGTCTGCGAGCAGCTGGCAGCGTACCCGGCGCCGTGCCGCGCACCGTGACCGCGCCCCGGGTGGCCGCGCACCCCCGGGCGGACCGCCCCACCAGGACGCTTGCGCCGGTCACGGGCTAGCCTGAGGGGCGGCAGGACTGTTGAGGGACGCACTAGGAGGCGCTCGGATGGCTGGTGGCGCCCCGCGGATCTTCGTCTCGCATCTGTCGGGTGTGCCCGTCTTCGACCCCAACGGCGACCAGGTCGGGCGGGTCCGCGACCTGGTGGCGATGCTGCGCGTCGGCGGACGGCCGCCGCGGCTGCTGGGCCTGGTGGTCGAGGTGGTCAGCCGGCGCCGGATCTTCCTGCCGATGACCCGGGTCACGGGCGTGGAGTCCGGTCAGGTCATCACCACCGGTGTCGTCAACATGCGGCGCTTCGAGCAGCGCCCCACCGAGCGGCTGATCCTCGGCGAGCTGCTGGACCGACGGGTGAACCTGGTCGCGGACGGCGAGGAGGTCACCGTCCTGGACGTGGCCATCCAGCAGCTGCCGGCCCGCCGGGACTGGGAGATCGACAAGATCTTCGTGCGCAAGGGCAAGGGCGGTGCGCTGCGCCGGCGCGGCGAGACCCTGACGGTGGAGTGGTCCGCCGTGACGGGCTTCTCCCTGGAGGAGCACGGGCAGGGCGCCGAGAACCTGGTCGCCACCTTCGAGCAGATGCGCCCCGCCGACGTGGCGAACGTGCTGCACCACCTGACGCCGAAGCGGCGCGCCGAGGTGGCCAACGCCCTCGACGACGACCGGCTCGCGGACGTCATGGAGGAGCTCCCCGAGGACGAGCAGGTGGAGATCCTCGGCAAGCTGAAGGAGGAGCGCGCCGCCGACGTCCTGGAGGCGATGGACCCGGACGACGCGGCCGACCTGCTGTCCGAGCTGCCGGAGGACGACAAGGAGCGGCTGCTGACGCTGATGCAGCCGGACGACGCGGCCGACGTGCGGCGCCTGCTGTCCTACGAGGAGAACACCGCCGGCGGTCTGATGACCACCGAGCCGATCGTGCTGCGCCCCGACGCGACCGTCGCCGACGCGCTGGCCCGCGTACGGCAGTCGGACCTGTCGCCGGCGCTGGCGGCCCAGGTGTACGTGTGCCGGCCGCCGGACGAGACGCCCACGGGCAAGTACCTGGGCACGGTGCACTTCCAGCGGCTGCTGCGCGACCCCCCGTTCACGCTGGTCAGCTCGATCGTGGACACGGACCTGCGACCGCTGCGTCCGAACGCCTCGCTGCCCGTGGTGACCAGCTACCTGGCCGCGTACAACATGGTGGCGGTGCCGGTGGTCGACAAGAGCGGTTCGCTGCTGGGCGCGGTGACGGTGGACGACGTGCTCGACCACCTGCTGCCTGAGGACTGGCGCGAGAAGGACTTCCACTCGGAGGAGGCCGTAGGTGGCCACTGAGCGGGGGCGCGCCGAGCGCGAGCAGGCACGCGAGCGACGTCGCGAGCAGAACCGTGAGCGGCGCGAGCTGGCGCGGGCCCAGGCCGCCCTGGCGGAGGCCACGGGGGAGCGTTCCTCCGAGCGCGCCGCGAAGGGGGCCGGGACGGGTACCGGGTCCAGTGCGCTGACGCGCCCGCGGGTCCGCCTCGACCTGCCGCGGCCGGCGCGGCGGCGGCTGCTGCCCGAGTACGACCCGGAGGCCTTCGGGCGGCTCTCGGAGCGGGTGGCGCGGTTCCTCGGCACGGGCCGGTTCATCGTCTGGATGACGGTCGTCATCATCGCCTGGGTGCTGTGGAACATCTTCGCGCCGGGGCACCTGCGGTTCGACCCGTACCCCTTCATCTTCCTGACGCTGATGCTCTCGCTGCAGGCCTCGTACGCGGCTCCGCTGATCCTGCTCGCGCAGAACCGGCAGGACGACCGGGACCGGGTCAACCTGGAGCAGGACCGCAAGCAGAACGAGCGCTCCATCGCCGACACCGAGTACCTGACCCGGGAGATCGCGGCCCTGCGGATGGGCCTGGGCGAGGTCGCCACGCGCGACTGGATCAGGTCCGAGTTCCAGGACCTGATCAAGGAGATGGACGAGCGGCGGCTATTCCCGCAGGAACGTGACGAAGGCGACCGCTGACGGGCTTTCCTGCGCCCTGCTACCGAGCCGTACCATCGGGGCATGGCTACCGACACAAGCTCCGCCGCTGACGCCTCCGCGCCCGAGCAGGATGCGATCCTGGACGCGCTGGCGACGGTGAACGACCCCGAGATCCACCGGCCGATCACTGAGCTCGGCATGGTCAAATCGGTGGAGATCGGCGACGGCGGCGCGGTCGCCGTCACCGTCTACCTGACCGTGTCGGGCTGTCCCATGCGCGAGACCATCACCAAGCTGGTCACCGAGGCCGTCGAGAAGGTCCCGGGCGTCACCTCCGTCGCGGTCACCCTCGACGTGATGAGCGACGAGCAGCGCAAGGAGCTGGCGGCCACCCTGCGCGGCGGCACCGCCGAGCGCGAGGTGCCCTTCGCCAAGCCGGGCTCGCTGACCCGCGTGTACGCGGTCGCGTCCGGCAAGGGCGGCGTCGGCAAGTCCTCGGTCACCGTCAACCTGGCCGCGGCGATGGCCGCGGACGGCCTGAAGGTCGGTGTGGTCGACGCGGACATCTACGGCCACAGCGTGCCGCGCATGCTGGGCGTCGACGGCCGCCCCACCCAGGTCGAGAACATGATCATGCCGCCGTCGGCGCACGGCGTGAAGGTCATCTCCATCGGCATGTTCACCCCGGGCAACGCCCCGGTGGTGTGGCGCGGCCCGATGCTGCACCGCGCGCTCCAGCAGTTCCTGGCCGACGTGTTCTGGGGCGACCTGGACGTGCTGCTGCTGGACCTGCCGCCGGGCACCGGCGACATCGCGATCTCGGTGGCGCAGCTGGTGCCGAACGCCGAGATCCTCGTGGTCACCACCCCGCAGCAGGCCGCGGCCGAGGTCGCGGAGCGGGCCGGCTCGATCGCCGTGCAGACCCACCAGAAGATCGTCGGCGTCGTGGAGAACATGTCGGGCCTGCCGTGCCCGCACTGCGACGAGATGGTGGACGTCTTCGGCTCGGGCGGCGGCCAGAAGGTCGCGGACGGCCTGACCAAGACGGTCGGCGCGACGGTCCCGGTGCTCGGCTCCATCCCGATCGACGTGCGCCTGCGCGAGGGCGGCGACGAGGGCAAGCCGGTCGTCCTGTCCGACCCGGACTCCCCGGCCGGCGCGGCCCTGCGCGCGATCGCGGGCAAACTGGGCGGCCGCGCCCGAGGCCTCTCGGGCATGTCCCTGGGCATCACCCCCAGGAACAAGTTCTAGCGCCCCCTGTGCGGGCAATCGTTCCGCCTGGGGGTCCCCCCTGGACGAAGTCCTAGGGGGATGGAACGGGTGGGCACACCGGAACACGCACCCGCAGGGGCCGCGCAGCATGAAAGGGCACCGCCGCCAGGCGGTGCCCTTCCGCTTACCCGTGCCCGTAACCCGGACCTACTCGTACGCGCCGAAGTCGTCGATCACCGAGAACCCGAGCCCGTACGCGCTCATCCCCCGCCCGTACGCGCCCAGATGGACACCACCCCGGGTGGACCCGGCCAGCACCCACCCGAACTCCGACTCGCGGTAGTGGAACGGCGTAGGCTCCCCGTCCACCGGCAGCGACAGCGTCGACCAGTCGTCCCCGCCCAGGTCGTCGGCGAGCTCCCACGCGGCCTCGGTCTGCTGGTCGAGCCAGTCGTTGCGCAGAGCGTGGTCCATCTGGCCCGGCCAGCTGTAGGCCAGCAGCCCGGAGCCGGCCAGCCAGGCGGCCGAGGAGACCGAGGTGGCCTCCAGCACGCCCGTGCCGTCTCCGCTGCGGCGCAGCGGGTTGCTCGCGACGGTGACGACCACCGCGAAGCGCTCCTTCTCGCCGGTGGCGATCTCGCCCCGTGCGGACGGTTCGTCGCCGTGGCCGGTGGAGCCGTGCTCCACGGTGCCGTCGGCGCCGGTGCCGACCTGCATGAGCCAGCGGGGGCCGCTGAAGGCCCCGTCCAGCCCGTACCAGGGGAAGTCGGCCCTCAGGTAGCCCTCGGCGGTCCGGCGGGCCGCCGGAACGGGCGCGGCGGCCTCCTGCGGCTGCGGCGGCTGTTGCGGGGCGGTCTGCGCATCCTGCGCGGGTTCGGCGGCGGGGGCGGGCGCGGGCGCGAGCGCCTCTGCGGTCTGCGCACCTACCCGGCTACTGCTCGTCGTCTCCATGGGGCGGCCTCTCGTTCCGTGGGGTCCGGAACGGCCCGCCCCCCTCGGGCGTCCTACATCCGGACAGATGGAGGATAGCCACCGGACCCGGGATCGTCGGGCAGGCGGAGACTCAGGTGGCGTCGGCGTCGAAGCGGGCGCGCTGGTCGACGGCGGGGGCGGCGGGCTTCTTCAGCAGGTCCGGGCCGGTGCCGGCGGGCGTGGCGGCGCCGTCCGCGGATGCGGCCGGCGCGTCGGCCTCCTTGCCGTTGACGGCGTCGGTGACGTCGTTCAGCTCCTTGCGGAGGTCGAAGCTGCTGCGGATCTCCTTGAGGTCCTCGTTCTCCGTCAGCTGCTTGCGGATGAAGGTCTTCGGGTTCAGGTCCTCGAACTCGAAGTCCTTGAACTCCGGGCCGAGTTCGGAGCGGATGTCCTGCTTGGCGCTGTCGGAGAACGCGCGGATCTTCCGGATGACCCCGGAGACGTCCTGGATGACCTTGGGCAGCTTCTCCGGACCGAAGACGAGGATGGCGAGCACCACGATCGTGACCAGTTCGAGTGCGCCTATGTCGTTGAACACCTTGCCGCTCCTCGGCTCTCTGTCACTGCGGGCCCCGACACACGGTACCCGGCCTTCTCCGCAGGCCCATACCCGCGTGCCCGCCCGGTACCGGTTTCACCCAGCCGTCACGCGGCGCTCATGAGCCGTTCGCCGATCCCAGGACGACGTCCAGCGTGCGCTCCTGGCCGTCGCGGAGCACGGTCAGGGTCAGCCGGTCGCCCGGGCGGTGGGCCCTGATCTTGACGATGAGCTCGTCGCCGCCGCGTACGCGCTGCCCGTCCACCTTGGTGATCACGTCGCCGGCCTTGATCCCGGCGCGCGCGCCGGGCCCGCCGGAGACCACGGACGGCTTGCCGTCCTCGGCCTTGTCCCCGACCCGGGCTCCGTCGCCCGTGTACTCCATGTCGAGGGTGACGCCGATCACGGGGTGCGTGGCGCGGCCGGTGCGGATGAGTTCCTCGGCGACGCGCTTGCCCTGGTTGATGGGGATGGCGAAGCCGAGGCCGATGGAGCCGCCCTGCCGGTCGGGGTCATCCTTGTCGGCGCCCCGGATCGCGCTGTTGATGCCGACCACGTGGGCCTTGGCGTCGAGGAGGGGGCCGCCGGAGTTGCCCGGGTTGATGGGGGCGTCGGTCTGGAGGGCGTCGACGTAGCTGATGTCGCTGCCGTCGCCCTTGTCGCCGCCCGCGGTGACGGGCCGGCCGGTGGCGCTGATGATGCCCGCGGTGACCGTGTTGGACAGGTCGAAGGGGGCGCCGATGGCCACCACCGGGTCGCCGACCCGTACGTTCTCGGAGTTGCCGAGGCTCAGCGGCTGGAGCCCGCGCACCCCGCTGACCTTGACCACGGCCAGGTCGTATCCGGAGTCGCGGCCGACCAGCTCGGCAGTGACGCTCTCGCCGGTGCTGAAGGTGACCGCTATCTCCTTGGCGTCGGCGACCACGTGGTTGTTGGTCAGGATGTGGCCCTGCTGGTCGAGTACGAAGCCGGTGCCCGTGCCGCCGCCCTTCTCGCCCCGCACGTGCAGGGTCACCACCCCGGGCAGCGCGGTCGCCGCGATCCCGGCCACGCTGTCGGGCGCCCGGCCCTTGTCCGCGATCCCCGCCTGGGGCAGCTCCAGCCGGATGCTGCTCTGCCGCTCCGCGAGCACCCCGAGGTAGCCGCCGATACCGCCCGCGAGCAGGGCGGTGCCCACGCTGAGGGCCACCACCTGCCAGAGCCGGAAGCCGCGCCCCTCCCGGCCGCGGTCCACGACCTGGAGCGGCTGGGCGCCCCAGGGGTCGTACCGGACCCCGACGGCCGGCTCCGGCTCCGGCTCCCGGCCACCCGCGTCCGCGGCCCCGGCCTCGGGCCCGTCTTCAGGTTCGCGCTCGGGGCCCTCCTCGGACCCGCCCGCGGGCCTGGGGGCCGGGACCCCTTCGCGGCCGCCGGCCGCGCCCTCGGGCCGGCTCCACCACGACGGAGCCGGTTCGGTCTGCTGCCTGTCGGCCATGGGCGCTCCCCGCGTACCCATGCGCTTGTGTGCGCATGTGCCGCAGATTCAACCAGGTCCAGGCTCAGCGCAGCAGGGAGACCGGACGCGGTGTACCCGGCGGGGTGGGGTGCAGTGGCGGCAGCGGGGTCGCCAGGGTCGACAGGAGGGTCGGGCCCATGGGGGGCGCCGGCTCCCTGTCACGGACCTGCCTGTCACGGACCGAGGCATCGGCCACGGAGACCACCGGGCCGGGCCGGGAGGCGGGGACGGGCTGTTCGCCCCGCACGTTCGGCTCGGCGATCTCCATCGGCAGCGCACCGCCCAGGGCGAGCGCGGCCAGCGACACGGCTCCCGCCGCGACGTAGGCGAACCGGCGGCGCGGACGGCCGACTTCATGGATCCGGAAGCCCTGCTGCTGCGGCGGGAGGGCCGCGGGCGCCAGGGCGTACGCGAACGAGCCGAAGGGATCGGCCGCCTCATCGGCCGCGGGACCGGCGCCGCCCCCCGGACCGGCGGGTCCCATGGGGCCGCCGTCGGGACCGCCGCCCGGCAGCCCCTGCAACCGCGCCAGCAGCCCCGCGGACAGCGGCGGCGGCGCGCTCTCCACGAACATGCTCTTGAGCCGGCGCTGCGCGTCGGCCTCGGCCTTGCACTTGGCGCAGGTGGCCAGGTGGGCCAGCACCCGCTCGCGGGCGTCGTGGTTCAGCTCCCCGTCCACCAGGGCGGCGAGCCGGTCGCCCAGGTGCTGTTCGGCGGGGGACGGACTGACTCCGCTCACTCGGCTCCGCCCTCTCCCCCGGCGCCCGGCGCGCCCACCGCCACCCCCGCCAGCGCGCGCTGCTCCGCGCGGGCCTCGGGGGACCGGTGCTTGAGCGCCTTGCGCAGGTGCGAACGGCCCCGGTGGATGCGGCTGCGCACGGTGCCGAGCTTCACGCCGAGGGTGGCGGCGATCTCCTCGTACGACAGGCCTTCGATGTCGCACAGCACCACGGCCGCGCGGAACTCGGGCGCGAGGGTGTCGAGCGCCTGCTGGACGTCCGCGTCGAAGTGGGTGTCGTGCAGCACCTGCTGCGGGGACGGCTCGCGGCTCGGCAGCCGCTCGGCCGCGTCGTCGGCGAGGGCGTCGAAGCGGATCCGCTGCTTGCGGCGGACCATGTCCAGGAAGAGGTTCGTGGTGATGCGGTGCAGCCAGCCCTCGAAGGTGCCCGGCGTGTACGTGGACAGCGAGCGGAAGACGCGGACGAAGACCTCCTGGGTCAGGTCCTCGGCATCGTGCTGGTTGCCCGTCAGACGGTAGGCAAGGCGGTAGACCCGCGCGCTGTGCGTGCTGACGATCTCCTCCCATGAGGGAGGGGTCCACGCCTGGGAGCCCGCATCGGCGGCAAAGGTCGCGGTGGTTGCGGTGGCGGTGTGGAAGCTGTCAGCAATGTAGGTCACGGATTTCGGCTCGCCGGCCGACCAGAAGAGGCGTCTGAGCACGCCCCCACGATCCACAGGCGCAGCCGCACCTCCCCTGTCGGCTCTGGTGGTGTCCAGCGGAGTCCCTACCATAGCCACCCCCTCTGTCAGCTCCGGATAAGCCTTTTTGCAGTATCTTTACGCGGGTCTTAGGTCACAGAGCGGTCCCGGCTGTCGATCTGCCCGGCACCGTCCCTTCTGATCCCGTCTCCACCCTTCACAACGCCCGGTCCCATCTGCGGGTTCCCGACGCCAACGGATACAGTCACCGTTGCGCCAACTATGGGGACAGGAGAGGGTCATTACCGGCAACCGGCAGACGAGCTGGGCGTTCGCCGACGCGTTTGTCGCCGAGGACGACGCTCTGCGGTGGGCCCGCGACCGGTCCAGGGAAGCGGGCCTGCGCTCCGTCTCCCCCGGTACCGGGGCCGCGCTGCGCCTGCTGGCCGCCACCGCGGACGCCAAGGCGGTCGCCGAGATCGGCACCGGAACGGGCGTTTCCGGCATCCACCTGCTCCACGGCATGCGCCCCGACGGCGTGCTGACCACGGTGGATCCCGAACCGGACCGGCAGGCCTTCGCCCGCCAGGCCTTCCGCGCCGCCGGCTTCGCGGGCAACCGCGCCCGCTTCATCCCCGGCCGCGCCCTCGACGTACTGCCCCGCCTCGCCGACGGCGGGTACGACCTCGTCTTCTGCGACGGGGACCCGGCCGAGTCCCTCGACTACCTCGCTGAATCGTTGCGCCTGCTGCGCCCGGGCGGACTGGTGTGCTTCGAGGGGGTCTTCTCCGACGGCCGTACGGTCGACTCCGCGGCCCAGCCCGTGGAGGTGCTCCGCGTCCGCGAGCTGCTGCGCAGCGTCCGGGAGAGCCCGGCGCTGGAGGCGGCGCTGCTCCCGGTGGGCGACGGGCTGCTGTGCGCCGTGCGCCGCTGAACGAGTAGGCCCGGACGGGCCGTCAGCGCAGCAGGGCGAAGGCCAGGGCCGCCGTGCCGCCCAGCGCGGTCCCCGCGAGGACCTGGGCCGGGGTGTGCGCCTTCAGCACCAGCCGCGACCAGCCGACGGCGGCCGCGAGCAGGGCCGCGGGCAGCACCGGCGGCCCGAAGGCGAGCAGCAGGATCATCACGGTGCCGCCGGCCACCGACATGTGGATGGATATCTGCCAGCCGGCCGTCACCAGCAGGGAGGAGCCCAGGCCGACGAGCATCGCGACGACGAGCGCGAAGACGTCCGCCGGCGCGCCGAACCCGTACAGCAGCGTGATCCCGGCGGCGACCGAGACCAGGCTCAGCGCCATCGGGGCCATCCGCTGGCGCCGCACCCGTATGTGCTGGTCGGTCAGTGCCCCGCGCCGCACCCCGAACACGATGATCCCGACCGGGACCACCCCGCAGAACAGGGCGCCGAGCAGCCCCCAGCCGAGTCCGTTCCAGGACCCGGTGCTGCGCCGGCCGATCAGCAGGAGCAGGCCCACGACCAGGTTCGCCGGCGCCAGCGCGTCGGTGAGGATCCGGGCCGCCTTCTGGCGGGGGGTGCAGTCCGCGAAGGCGGGCGGGGCGGGCGGGGAAAACGTCACGGCACGACTCCGGCGGTCACGGTCCTGGACACAGCGCTGCCCCGGCCGCTCATCGTGATGAGCGGCCGGGGCAGCGCGGAGAACTCAGAATGCAGTTGGTGCCGACGGGTCAGCCGACGACCTTCTTCAGGGCGTCACCCAGGGCGTCCGCCTCGTCCGGGGTCAGCTCGACGACAAGCCGACCACCGCCCTCGAGCGGTACGCGCATGACGATGCCCCGCCCCTCCTTGGTGACCTCGAGCGGGCCGTCGCCCGTCCGCGGCTTCATGGCCGCCATGCTCGTTCCCCTTCCTGAAACCAGTTCATCGTCAGCCGACGGCCCCATTCAGGCGCCTAGTACCCGGCATCGAACACATTGCTTCCCGGCCATTATCCCGCATGTCAGGACCCGATGACCAACATCGCCGGTGAACGCTTCGGCAACGCGCTCGGCCAAAACCACTCATTTCGGGGACCCGCCTGCGATACTTCGCCCTCGCGCGGTGCGCTTTCTTTGACGCACATCACATGTGCGCGCGCCGCCCCGTCCGCCATGCTGACCCTTGCACCGGCCGGTACCGGCCGGTAGCCAAGCCCGCGACGAAGGGGGACCCCCTGCCATGGCCGACAGCGTGCTCTATGAAGTGACCGACGGACTCGCGACCGTCACGATCAACCGCCCGGACGCGATGAACGCCATGAACACCGAGGCCAAGGTCGCCCTGCGCGACGCGGTCCGGGCTGCGGCCGCCGACACCGCCGTGCGGGCCGTCCTGCTGACCGCGGCCGGCGACCGGGCCTTCTGCGTGGGCCAGGACCTCAAGGAGCACATCGGAAACCTCGCCTCGGACCGCGAGAGCGGCACCTCGCTGACCATGAGCACGGTCGCGGAGCACTACAACCCGATCGTCCGCGCCCTCACCGAGATGCCCAAGCCCGTGGTGGCCGGGGTGAACGGCGTCGCGGCCGGGGCCGGCTTCGGCTTCGCGCTGGCGGCGGACTTCCGGGTCGTCGCCGACACGGCCTCCTTCAACACCTCGTTCGCCGGGGTGGCGCTGACCGCCGACTCCGGGGTCTCGTGGACCCTCCCCCGCCTGATCGGCGCCTCCCGCGCCTCGGACCTGCTGCTCTTCCCGCGCTCGGTGAAGGCCCAGGAGGCGTTCGACCTCGGCATCGCCAACCGGCTGGTGCCCGCGGACTCCCTGCGCGCCGAGGCCGAGGCCGTGGCCCGCGCCCTGGCCGCCGGCCCGACCGTCGCGTACGCCGCGCTGAAGGAGTCCCTGGCCTACGGAGCCTCGCACTCCCTCGCCGAGTCCCTGGAGCACGAGGACGTCCTGCAGACCCGGGCGGGAGCCTCCGAGGACCACTCCATCGCCGTCCAGGCCTTCCTCGCGAAGCAGCCGCCGAACTACCTGGGCCGCTAGCGGTTCCGGCGGGCCGGGGGCCGTGCGCCCCCGGCCCGCCGCCTCACCAGGCGTCGAACCAGTCCCGTCCGGCGGCCCAGTACCCGACCCATTCGGCGAACCCGCCGTCGAAGGGCAGGGCCCCCTCACCGCTGATGAGCCAGAGGTGCCCTCGGTGCGCTCCGGTGACGACGAGGTGCCAGTACATGCCGCAGCCGTCGGTGCCGAGCACGATCGAGCCGTGGTCGAAGACGGGGGCGAGCCGCGCCTCGAACTCCTCGACCCCCTCGTCGTCGGGCCCGCCCTCGTCGTCCTCCCAGGGCCACGCCTCCGTCAGCGGGAAGGGCTCGGCGAGCACCCGCTCGGGGCGGCCGTGCCCCCAGTCGAGCGGCATGGCCGCCAGGGGCAGCAGCCCGTAGTGCGGCGGTCCGGCCGGGAAGCCGTCGCAGATCTCCGCGACGCACGTCCGGTACGGCTCGGGGAGCACGATCGCGTGCTCCTCCTCGAAGGCGCGTACGGCGTCCCAGCCGAGCGCCGGCGCGCCCGCGGCGAAGGCGGTCCGCAGCGCGGCCAGGTCGCCGGGGCGGGCGTGATCGTTGTCCATACGGCCTGGATACCAGCGGCCCGCCGGGCCGGATCAGGCGGGGTCGCGGGAGGCGCAGTCCGCCAGGTGGTCGTTGACCAGGCCGCAGGCCTGCATCAGGGCGTAGGCCGTGGTGGGGCCGACGAAGCGGATGCCGGCCTTCTTCAGCGCCTTGGCCAGCGCGGTGGACTCGGGCGTGACCGCCGGGACGTCGGTGAGCGTCCGCGGGGCGGGGCCGGGCTTCTGCGGGGCGTGCGACCAGATCAGCCGGTCCAGCTCGCCCGGCTCCCACCCGGCGAGCACCTTCGCGTTGGCCAGGGTCGCCTCGATCTTGGCCCGGTTGCGGATGATCCCCTCGTCTGCGAGCAGGCGCTCCGCGTCCGCCGGCCCGAACTCCGCGACCGCCGCGATCTCGAACGAGGCGAAGGCCGTACGGAAGCCCTCGCGCCGCCGCAGGATCGTGATCCACGACAGCCCCGACTGGAAGGCCTCCAGGCAGAGCCGCTCGTACAGCGCGTCGTCACCGTGGACCGGGCGGCCCCACTCGGTGTCGTGGTAGGAGACGTAGTCCTGCGTCGACAGGGCCCACGGACAGCGCAGCGCCCCGTCCGGGCCCGCGACGGCGACGCTCATCGCTCGCCGTGCTTCGTGAGGTCGACGTGGTCGGCCGGTACCGCGTCCTGCGGTTCGGCCGCGACATGGGCCGTCAGCTGCGCGATCCGCGCGTCACGCTCCGCCAGCTCCGCCGCCAGCCGCTCCAGTACGTCGTCCACCTCGGCCATCCGGTACCCGCGCGGCGCGACGGGCAGCCGCAGCGCGTCGATGTCCGCCCGTACGACGGGCCGGGTCTCCGGCAGCCCGTCGGCGACCCGGTCCGGCTCCGCTTCCGGCAGGACGGCCTCCGAGCCTCCGCCGATCACCGCCAGGGTGACCGCTGCCACGACCACGACCAGCGCGATCATCAAGAAGAAGAACACGATCACTCCCCTGAGAGACTCCGACCACCAGGTTAAGGTCGCAGATGAGGCGGGGGGGCCGCCGAAGGAGGAAAGAGCAGGATGCTGCGACTGGGCAGGCGCGAGTTCGACACCCACGAGCCGGTGATCATGGCCATCGTGAACCGGACCCCGGACTCCTTCTACGACCAGGGCGCGACCTTCCTCGACGAGCCGGCCCTGGACCGCGTCGAGCAGGCGGTCGCCGAGGGCGCCGCCATCATCGACATCGGCGGGGTCAAGGCGGGCCCGGGCGAGCACGTGGACGCGGCCGAGGAGGCGCGGCGCACGGTCGGCTTCGTCGCCGAGGTGCGGCGCCGCCACCCCGACGTGGTGATCAGCGTGGACACCTGGCGGCACGAGGTCGGCGAGGCCGTGTGCGAGGCCGGCGCCGACGTACTGAACGACGCGTGGGGCGGGGTGGACCCCAAGCTGGCGGAGGTCGCCGCGCGCTACGGCGCCGGGCTGGTCTGCACCCACGCGGGCGGGGTGGAGCCGCGCACCCGGCCGCACCGGACGGAGTACGAGGACGTCATGGCCGACATCCTGGAGGTCACGGTCGGCCTCGCCGAACGGGCCGCCTCGCTCGGCGTCCGCCGGGACGCGATCATGATCGACCCGGGGCACGACTTCGGGAAGAACACCCGCCACTCGCTGGAAGCCACCCGCCGCCTGGGCGAGATGACCGCGACGGGCTGGCCGGTGCTGGTCTCCCTCTCCAACAAGGACTTCGTCGGCGAGACCCTCGACCGCCCGGTCAAGGAACGCCTGTTGGGGACCCTCGCCACGACGGCCGTCTCGGCCTGGCTGGGCGCGCAGGTCTACCGCGTCCACGAAGTCGCCGAGACCCGGCAGATCCTGGACATGGTCGCCTCGATCCAGGGCCACCGACCCCCGGCGGTCGCCCGCCGCGGCCTGGCCTGACGCGCGCCCGGCCCCGGCGGCCCTGGCCCCTCGGGGCGCGGGAGTGGGGCCGCTGCGCGGGGCCTGTCGCCCACCCCCGCCCCTTCCCGAAACCGGGGCTCCGCCCCAGACCCCGCGCCTCAAACGCCGGCGGGGCTGGAGGGGGCCTGGCCGCCGGAGGCTACTTGCCGACTTCCTTCGTGACCAAGGCGATCGCCTCGTCCACGTCGTCCGTGACGTGGAAGAGGTAGAGGTCCTTCTCCGACGCCTTGCCCTGGGCGATCACCGTGCCCCGCAGCCAGTCGACCAGGCCGCTCCAGTACTCCGTGCCGAACAGCACGATCGGGAAGCGGGTGATCTTCTGCGTCTGGACCAGGGTCAGCGCCTCGAACAGCTCGTCCAGCGTGCCGAGACCGCCCGGCAGGACGACGAAGCCCTGGCTGTACTTCACGAACATCGTCTTGCGGACGAAGAAGTACCGGAAGTTCAGCCCGAGGTCGACGTGCTGGTTCAGGCCCTGCTCGAAGGGCAGCTCGATGCCCAGGCCGACCGAGATGCCGTTGGCCTCGCGGGCGCCCTTGTTGGCCGCTTCCATCGCGCCCGGCCCGCCGCCGGTGATCACCGCGAAGCCGGCGTCGACCAGCGCGCTGCCGATCCGTACGCCCGCCTCGTACTCGGGGGTGCCCGCCGCGGTGCGGGCGGAGCCGAACACGCTGATCGCGGGCGGCAGCTCGGCGAGCGTGCCGAAGCCCTCGATGAACTCCGACTGGATGCGCAGGACCCGCCAGGGATCGGTGTGCACCCACTCGGAGGGCCCGGCCGAGTCCAGCAGCCGCTGGTCGGTCGTGCTGCCCGCCTTGATCTGGCTCCGCCTCCTCAGCACCGGCCCGAGCTGCTGCTCCTCGGGCCGACGACGGGCGGAATTCTCGGGGTTGCCCATGATGTGCTCCCTCCTGCTGATCGTTGGATCAGGGTAGGCGCACGAAGGTGACGGGAAGCGGAATTCAGGCGGTCAGCCAGGCACGGAGTCGTTCCTCGCAGTGCAGGATCGCCTTCGTCTCCACGCGCTCGTCGACCTTGTGGGCCAGCAGCGCGTCGCCCGGGCCGTAGTTGACCGCCGGGACGCCCAGCGCGCTGAAGCGGGAGACGTCCGTCCACCCGAACTTCGGCATGGCGTGTCCTCCGACGGCCTCCATGAAGGCCGCGGCGGCCGGGTGGGAGAGGCCGGGCAGGGCGCCCGGGGAGGAGTCGTCGACCACGAACTCGGCGATGTCGCAGTCCGCGAAGACCTCCCGGACGTGGGCGAGGGCGTCGGCCTCGCTGCGGTCCGGGGCGTAGCGGAAGTTGACCGTCACCGTGCAGGCGTCGGGGATGACGTTGTTGGCGACGCCGCCCTCGATGCGGACCGCGTTGAGGCCCTCGTGGTACTCCAGTCCGTCGATGACCGGCCTGCGGGGCTCGTACGCCGCCAGCTTCGCCAGGATCGGGCTCGCGGTGTGGATGGCGTTGGAGCCCATCCAGCTGCGGGCGGAGTGGGCGCGCTCGCCCGTCGTGCGCAGCAGTACCCGCAGGGTGCCCTGGCAGCCGCCCTCGACCTCGGCGTTGGAGGGCTCGAGGAGCACCGCGAAGTCGCCGGTCAGCCAGTCGGGGTGGGCCTCGGCGACCTTGCCCAGGCCGTTGAGGTCGGCGGCGACCTCTTCCTGGTCGTAGAAGACGAAGGTGAGGTCGCGGTTCGGCTCGGGCACGGTGGCCGCGATGCGCAGCTGTACGGCGACACCGGACTTCATGTCGGTGGTGCCGCAGCCCCACAGGACGTCGTTCTCGTCGAGGCGGGACGGGACGTTGTCGGCGATCGGCACGGTGTCGAGGTGGCCGGCGAGTACGACGCGTTCGGCGCGGCCGAGGTGCGTACGGGCCACGACGTTGTTTCCGAAACGGTCCACGGTGAGGTGCGGAAGGGCGCGCAGCGCGTGTTCCACGAGGTCGGCGAGCACCTTCTCGTCGCCGCTCACGGACGGAATGTCGACGAGCCGGGCGGTCAGCTCGGCGGCGTCCAGGGTGAGGTCCAGCTCGGATTCGGACATGCCCCCGACCCTAACGCCCCGGGCTGTGGCGAACCTTCCACGTCCGGCCGGTGGACGCGTCATCTGGCTCAAGTACGGTGGGCCGCGTGTCCAAGAGCGATCATCCCCGCCCCCGTCGCCACCGCCGCCTGCTGCGCACCGCCGCCGGCCTGCTCGTCCTGCTCGCGGTGATCGGTTACTTCGCGGCCAAGCAGGACTCGACCGGGGGCCAGGGTGCGCCGCACTGCACGGTCCGCGCCGCCGGCGGCGGTGCGGGCGGTTCGTACTCGATGACCCCCGAGCAGGCCGGGAACGCGGCGACGATCGCGGTCGTGGGCACGGGCAAGCCGATGCCCGAGCGGGCGGTGACGATAGCGATAGCCACCGCGATGCAGGAGTCGGCGCTGCGGAACCTGGACCACGGCGACCGGGACTCGCTCGGCCTGTTCCAGCAGCGGCCCTCGCAGGGCTGGGGAACGCCGGCGCAGATCCAGGACCCGGTGTATTCGGCCGGAATCTTCTACGACCGTCTCAAGGAGGTCAGGGGGTGGGCGCGGCTGCCGCTGACCGAGGCCGCGCAGCAGGTCCAGCTCAGCGGCTTCCCGCAGGCGTACGCGAAGCACGAGCCGGACGCGACGCTGCTCTCGGCGGCGTTCACGGGCGCCGCGCCGGGGACGCTGACCTGTACCGGTCCCGCCCCGCGGCCCGGGTCCGGCGATCCGGAGAAGGTGAAGGCGGAGCTGACCCGGGTGTTCAAGGGCAAGGCGGCGCCGATGCTCGGGCCGGCGTCCTCGCTGGGCCGCTCGGGGCAGGTGGACTCGAACGAGGCCACCGTGCCGGTGGCGGACAAGAGCGGCGCGGTCAACCGGCAGCGCGGCTGGGAGCTCGCGCACTGGGCGGTCGCGAACGCCGCCGAGCTCAACATCTCGCGCGTGGCCTACGACGGCAAGGCGTGGCTCGCGGGCGAGAACAAGGGCCGCTGGGTCGACAGGGCCCCGGTCAAGTCGGGGGCCGGCGACCCGCTGGGCGCGGGCCCGGGCGAGGTCCGGATCTTCGTGGCCCGCTGAGCGCGGTGACCCGCACGACCCACTGGCCGGTCAGCCCGTAACCCCCGGGGCCGGTGCCGGACGGCCCGCCGGCCGGTGACCTCCGGGGCCGGTCACGCGTGCGAAGGGTCACCCCTGCGGGGGTGACCCCGCGGTCGGGCCGGTGCCCCTCGGCACCGACAGAAGTGCTGGTCGGCGCGCATTCAATGGGCTTTTCGCGGAAGCGGATTAAACGATGCGTTACTGATCCTTTACCCGGCGGCTCCGCAACTCCTCCCGCCCCCCGAGCGGTTGTACACGGCGTACTCAGCCGCTACCGCTTAGGAGCATCATGTCCCTCCCCCTGACCCGTCGGATCGCCCGTGCCGCGCTGCTCGTCGCAGCCGGGACAGCGCCCGTGGTCGGTGCGGCCGGCGCGGCCAGTGCCGCCGGCCTGGAGCCCGTGCAGCAGCTGGGCGCCCTGACCGCCCCGGACACCGCCGACGCCGCCGCGACGGCCGCGGACACCGCCTCCGCGGCCGCGGACACGGCCGGCCAGGCCGTCCCGGGCGCCGACGCGGTCGCCAAGCCGGGCGGCCTGCTCGGCGGGCTGCCCGTACCGGGCGCGCAGGAGCTGGGCTCGCTGCCCGGGGGCCTGCCGGGTGGGCTTCCGGCCGGGCTGCCGGGTGGCCTGCCGACCGGGCTGCCGCTCGGCTGATCTGCGTACGACCGCAGGACCGCCGAAGGGGCCGGGAGCACGAACTCCCGGCCCCTTCGGGCATGTACGGACGGATCCGGCGCGGGCTCAGCCCGCGAGGCGCTTGACCGCCGCCTCGACCCGCTCGTCGGTGGCGGTGAAGGCGACGCGCACGAAGTTCGCGCCCGCCTCGCCGTAGAAGTCGCCGGGCGCGACCAGGATGCCCAGCTGCGCGAGGTGGGCGACGGTGTCCCAGCAGGGCTCGTCCCGGGTCACCCACAGGTACAGGCTGGCCTCGCTGTGCTCGACCCGGAAACCGTGCTGCTCCAAGGCCGTGCGCAGCGCCGCGCGGCGGGCCGCGTAGCGCACGCGCTGCTCCTCGACGTGCGCGTCGTCGCCGAGCGCGGCCACCGTGGCGGCCTGCACGGGCGCCGGGGTCATCATGCCGCCGTGCTTGCGGATCTCCAGCAGCTCGCCGAGGACCGCCGCGTCACCGGCGATGAAGGCCGCCCGGTAGCCGGCCAGGTTGGAGCGCTTGGACAGGGAGTGGACGGCGACGATGCCCTCGTACGAGCCGCCGCAGACCTCGTCGTGGAGGACGGAGACGGGCTCGGCCTCCCAGCCCAGCTCCAGGTAGCACTCGTCGCTGAAGATCAGGATCCCGTGCTCGCGCGCCCAGGCCACGATCCGGATGAGCTCCTCCTTGGCGAGGACCTTCCCGGTGGGGTTGGACGGGGAGTTGAGCCACAGCAGCTTCACGCCGGCCGGGTCGAGCTCGGTCGGGTCGTCGTAGACGACGGCTTCGGCGCCGCACAGCCGGGCGCCGACCTCGTACGTCGGGTAGGCGAGCCGCGGGTAGGCGACCTTGTCGCCTGCCCCGAGGCCCAGCTGGGTCGGCAGCCAGGCCACCAGCTCCTTGGAGCCGACGACCGGCAGGACGTTGCGGTGGCCGGCCGCGCTCGCGCCGAGGCGGCCGCGCAGCCAGCCGGTGATCGCGTCGCGCAGGGCGGGCGTGCCCCACACGGTCGGGTAGCCCGGGGAGTCGGCGGCGCCGATCAGGGCCTGCTGGATCAGCTCCGGGACCGGGTCCACGGGGGTGCCGACCGACAGGTCGACGATGCCGTCAGCGTGGGCCGCCGCCGTGGCCTTGTAGGGCTCCAGCTTGTCCCAGGGGAAGGCGGGAAGACGGTCGGATACTGCGGCCACGGTGGTCTCTGCTCTCTCTGGGTGCTGGACGCGAAGGTCGGGAAACACCTCGGTCCCGTCCGGCGGCTGGCCGTACGGGACCGAGTGGCGCTCGTGCCGTGAACCCTCAGTGAGAAGGGTTGATGTCGGCGGGAAGCGCCGCGATGAAGGGGTGATCGCGCTCGATCAGGCCCAGCTTGGAGGCACCACCGGGCGAACCGAGCTCGTCGAAGAACTCGACGTTCGCCTTGTAGTAGTCCTTCCACTCCTCCGGGGTGTCGTCCTCGTAGAAGATGGCCTCGACCGGGCAGACCGGCTCACACGCGCCACAGTCGACGCACTCGTCCGGGTGGATGTACAAGGACCGCTGGCCCTCGTAGATGCAGTCGACGGGGCACTCTTCGATGCATGCCTTGTCCTTGACGTCGACACAAGGCTCCGCGATGACGTAGGTCACGCTCTCGTTCCTCCTCGGTAGGGCTGTCCATATCGCGCGGGAGCGCGGCGTCGTCGATGCCCGCACCTAGTATCTCCGTTCCCGGGCACGATCCGAACAGGAGGGGCGGACAGAGCTGTGGAATTCACTGCGGGCGGACTGCTGGAGGTTCGCATCACCCCGGCTGACGTGGGTAAACGAGTCTCTGTACGACGGGTGGAGGGCGCACTGAGTGGATCACCCGAGTTCACCGACACGGTAGGTGTTCTCACATCCTGGGACCAAGGTGTGCTGCTGATCACACGAAAGAACGGCCAATCCGTCCGCATCGCGGAATCCTCGCTGGTCGCGGGCAAGGTGGTGCCCCCGGCGCCCGCCCGCAGGCGGGGTCCGGCGGCCTCCTTCGAGGAGCTTGCGCGGGTCTCGGCGCGCGCCTGGCAGCCGCTGGAGAGCGAGCCCCTGGGCGAGTGGACGCTGCGGGCCGCCGCCGGTTTCACCCGGCGCGCCAATTCCGTGCTGCCGCTCGGCGACCCGGGGATACCGCTGGACGATGCACTCGCGCGAGTGACCTCCTGGTACGCGCAACGAGGGCTTCCGGCCTATGTGCAGACCGCGACGGGGGCCGCCGGCACGCAGGAGCTGCTGTGCGCGGAGCTGGAGCGCCGGGGCTGGGTGTCCGAGGTGTCGGCGGAGGTACGGATCGGGGCGCTGGCCCCCGTGGCCGACGTCGAGGCGCCCGCCGCCGATGCCGTACGTCTGACCCGTGTCCCGGACGAGGCGTGGCTCGGGCTCTACGGCAAGGTCGCCGACCCGGACCTGGCGCGCCGGATGCTGGTCGAGGGGCCGTCGGTGTGGTTCGCGGCGCTGCCGGACGGCCGGGCCATCGGCCGGCTGGTGGTCGACGGGCGGTGGGCCGGTTTCGCGGCGGTCACGGTCGATCCGGAGCACCGCCGGGAGGGCCTGGCGACGGCCGTGATGGCCGCGCTGGCCCGCAAAGCCCTGGAGGAGGGCGCGTCGGCGGCGTGGCTCCAGGTGGAGACGGACAATGCGGAGGCGCTGGCGCTGTACGACCGCCTCGGCTTCGCGACGCACCACGCGTACCACCACTACCGTTTCCGGGCGGTGTCGTGACGTCCTCCTGGCGGGAGCAGTTCGCGGCGGAGGCGCGGGCGGAGCGGCCGGACCTGGCGGTGCTGTGCCTGCTGCTGGCGGCGGAGGCGGACCCGGACCTCGACGAACGCGTCATGGACTGGGCGCAGATCGAACTGGACCGGCTCGCCGGGATGCTGCCGTACGGGCTGCGGGGCGCGCGGGAGTGGGCCTCGGCGGTCACGGAGCTGCTGGGCGGCCGGCTCGGCTTCCACGGCACCCCGGCCGACTACGACCGGCTGTCGTCCTCGCTCCTGCACGAGGTGCTGCGGCGCCGCCGCGGCCTGCCGATCCTGTTGTCGGTGGTGTGGCTGGAGGTCGCCCGGCGGGCGGGGGCGCCGGTGTACGGGCTGGGGCTGCCGGGGCACTTCGTGGTGGGCTTCGGCGACCCGGAGGAGGGTGTCGTCGTCGACCCGTTCGCGGGCGGCGCGTCGCTGGGCGCGGGCCCGGCGGAGCTGGCCTCGGGGCCGCGGGAGGCGGCCCGCACGCTGGACATCGTGCTGCGCATCCTGAACAACATCCGGGCGTGGGCGTCGGCCCGCCCCGAGCACTCGGGGGTCGCCCTGTGGGCGCTCGAGCTGTCGCTGCTGCTGCCGTCGCATCCGGCGGCGCTGCGGTACGACCGGGCGCGGCTGCTGGTTGAGCGGGGCTCCTTCCAGGAGGGGGCGGCCGAGCTGGAGGCGTACGCGGAGGTGGTGTCCGTGATCGACGCCGATGCCGCGGCGAGGATACGGGCCGAGGCCGCGGCGGCGCGCGCCTTGCTGAACTGACCGGCCCGCCGGTTCCGCTGCGCGGGGCCTTCCCCCACCCCGCCCCTTCCCGCAGTACCGATATGCGGCTCCGCCGCGTGGGGGGCTCCGCCCCAGACCCCGCGCCTCAAACGCCGGCGGGGCTGAGATGCCGCTGCGCGGCACCCTGGGCTCCGCCCAGACCCGCTCCTCAAACGCCGGAGGGGCTGGATTCGCTCCCGTAGGCCGCCATGTGCGGCTGGATCGCCCGCCGCGCAATTCCGGTGCCGCCGGGCGAAAATCCAATGCCGCCGGGCGAAAATCCAGCCCCGCCGGCGTTTGAGGCGCGGGGTCTGGGGCGGAGCCCCAGGGGGCGGGTGCGGCTAGAGCCAGCCCTTTTCGCGGGCCGTGCGGACCGCCTCGGCGCGGTTGCGGGCCGCCAGTTTTTGGATGGCCGTCGAGAGGTAGTTGCGGACCGTGCCCTGCGAGAGGTGCAGCCCGGCCGCCAGCTCCGCGTTCGTCGCACCGGATTCGGCCGCCCGCAGGACCTCCCGTTCGCGCTCGGTGAGCGGGTTCGCGCCCTCCGCGAGGGCCGCCGCCGCCAGGGTGGGGTCGATGACCCGCTCCCCCTCCAGGACCTTGCGGACGGCCGCCGCCAGCTGCGCGGCCGGCGCGTCCTTGACCAGGAAGGCGGAGGCGCCCGCCTCCATCGCGCCGCGCAGGTAGCCGGGGCGGCCGAAGGTGGTCAGGACGACGATCCGGATCGACGGGAGGGCCGCCCGCAGGGCCGCCGCCGCCTCGATGCCCGTCATCCCCGGCATCTCGATGTCCAGCAGCGCCACGTTCACGTCGTGCGCGCGGGCCGCCGCCACCACCTCGTCGCCGCGGGCGACCTGGGCGAGCACCTCGATGTCCGGCTCCAGCCCGAGCAGCGCGGCAAGGGCCTCGCGGACCATCGACTGGTCCTCCGCCAGCAGGATGCGGATGGGGCGTGGGCTCATGACCGCGATCCTAGGGGGACCCGGGCGACCAGGCGGAAGCCCGTTTTCCCGGCCGGTCCCGCCGGGCCCGCGGACAGGCTGCCGCCGACGGCCTCCAGGCGTTCCGTCAGGCCCGTGAGGCCGTTGCCGGGGCTGCTCGGGCCCCCCGAGCCGTCGTCCCGCACCGTCAGTTCCGCCACCGGCCCCTCCAGGGTCTGCGCCGTTCCCAGGGTGACCGCGCACCGCTTCGCACCGCTGTGCCGGACCACGTTCGTGACCGCCTCGCGCAGCGACCAGGCCAGGGCGGACTCCTGTTCCTCGGTCAGTTCCCCGGGCAGGTCCACCGGGTCCCCGAGGGGGAGCACCGCCACCACCCCGGCGGCGGCCAGCGCGGTCCGCGCGCCCGCGAGTTCGCCGGGCAGGGTGGGCCGCCGGTAGCCGCTGACGGCCTCGCGTACGTCGACCAGCGCCTGCCGGCTGACCCGCTCGATGTCCGCGACCTGCTGGGCGGCCGCCTCCGGCTGCCCCGGCAGCATCCGCCCGGCCAGCTCGCTCTTGAGCGTGATCAGGGACAGCGAGTGGCCGAGCAGGTCGTGCAGGTCGCGGGCCATCCGCAGGCGTTCCTCGTTGGCGGCGAGCTGCGCCACCGTGGCCCGCGCCTGGCGCAGTTCGATGGTGGTGCGGATCATCGCGCCGACGCCGATCATCGCGAAGCCGCCCATCAGGGCGGGGATCAGCAGGCCCGCCAGGTAGGCGGTCCCGCCGGGCACCGCGAGGGCCACGGCCGTCATCAGAGCGGCCGCTCCCGGGACCGTCCAGCGGGCGACCCGCGCGGGGAGCGCGGCGCCCGAGGAGATGGCCACGTACACGAAGAGCACGAGCCATTCGCGGCCCAGGGTCAGGGACAGGACGGTGGCCTGCGCGGCGAGCACGGCCAGGGAGACCAGGACCCGCGCCACCGCCATCTGCCGGACGGTGCGGAAGACGAGCACCAGGTACCAGGCGACGAAGGCCACCAGGCCCAGCGCGCCGAGGATCCTGGGCCCGGTGGCGTGCCCGCCGCTGATCAGGTCGGTGACGGGCGCGCTCAGGTAGAAGAGCCAGATGCCGATCCAGGCGGCCTTCACCAGCTGCTGGCGCAGGGTCAGCGGCTTCACGCCGATCCCGACGCCGGGGGCGGCCTCGTCGTCCTTCGTCACAGCCACGGCGTCACGCCTTCAGGGAGTCCTTGCGGTACAGCCAGGCGGCCGCACCGGTGAACAGTACGAAGTACACCGCGAGGATCGCCACGTCCTTGGCCTGGGGTGCGCCGCCGAGCTCGATGGCCTGGCCGAGGGCGGCGTAGGCGTGGGTGGGGAGCCAGTCGGCGATGCTCTGGAGCCACTGCGGGAAGTTCGCGGTGGGCATCCACAGGCCGCCGAGGATCGACAGGCCGAAGTAGACCAGCATGGTGAGGGGGCGGACGCTGTCCCCGCTGACGAGGTACCCGAGGGCGACGCCGAGCGCCGCGAAGACGAGGCTGCCGGCCCAGATCGCCCCGGTGAGGGCGAACCACTGCCAGGCGTCGAACCGTACGGCCTTCACGCCCGCCGCGACCGCGAAGACGACCAGGATCGCCGGGAGCGAGAGCACTCCGGCGCCGGCGGTCTTGGCGAGGACGTAGCCGCGGCCGGGGAGGGGGGTCAGCCGCAGCTGGCGGACCCAGCCCTTCTCGCGTTCCTTGGCGATGCGCTCGCTGTTGCCCATCAGGACGGCGGTCAGGGCGCCGAAGGAGGCCATGGCGACCATGTAGAAGGCGGGCATGGTCAGTTCGGTGCCCATGACCTTGGTGGTGCCGTCGAGGGTGCCGCCGAGCATCAGGAACAGGGCGGCCGGATAGAGGATGGTGAAGAACAGGTACTTCTTGTTGCGCAGGGCGCGGACGATCTCCAGCTTGATCAAGGCGTTCACTTCGCGGCCTCCTCGGCCTCGGTGAGGGCGATGAAGGCCTGTTCCAGGCCGAGGCCCGCGACCTCCAGATTGCGGGGGTAGAGCCCCAGCGCGTACAGGGCGTGGACGGTCGCGTCGGCGTCGCGCGACTGGATCCGTACGGTGTCGCCGTGCTGTTCGAAGGACGACAGGAACGGCAGCGCGCGCAGGGCCGCGGTGTCGGCGGGGCCGGTCAGGTCGAAGGAGATCTTCCGGGCGCCGGCCTTCGCCTTGATCTCGGCGGCGGTGCCGTCGGCGAGCACCCGGCCCTTGGAGAGGACGATCACGCGGTCGGCGATCGCGTCGGCCTCTTCCAGGTAGTGCGTGGCGAAGAGGACGGCGCGGCCCTGGTCGGCCTGTTCCCGCATGGTGGCCCAGAAGGCCTGGCGGGAGGTGACGTCCATGCCGGTGGTCGGCTCGTCGAGGACGATGAGGTCGCTGTCGCCGACCGTGGCGAGCGCGAAGCGCACCCGCTGCTCCTGGCCGCCGGAGAGCTTGTCGACCTTGCGGCCGGCGATCTTGTCGATGCCGGCCCGGGAGAGCACCTGGTCGACGGGGTGCGGCCGGGGGTGCAGGGCGCAGCCGAGCGCCACGATCTCCCGTACGGTCACCTCCTCCATCAGGCCGCCGCTCTGGAGCATCGCGCCGACCCGGCCGGCGGCCACGGCCTCGCGCGGGGTGCTGCCGAAGATCCGGACGGAGCCGGAGTCGGCCGGTCGCAGGCCGAGGAGGAGGTCGAGGGTGGTGGACTTGCCGGCGCCGTTGGGGCCGAGGAGCGCGACGGTCTCGCCCGGGTGGAGCGCGAGGGAGAGGCCGTCGACCGCCCGGACCGTGCCGTAGCTCTTGGTCACGTTCTCGAAGCTCACCACGGTGTCGGTGGCGGGCTGCGCGGTGCGTGTCGCGGTCGTCGTCATGTGTCGAGCTTCGCCGGTACGGGGTGCCGCGCGGCAGTGTCGACCGTCGTGAGCGCCGGATGACGGATGTCATGCCGTGGACGTGACGGCGCCCCCGTCCCGGGATCCGGGGCGGGGGCGCGGTCGCGGTCGCGAGCGGGTGTCTGCCTAGCTTGCGTTGGTGTCGATGACCACGGTGCGCTCGGCGGTGGTCTTGCCGCGCAGGGCCTTGGTGAGGGCGCCGGCCACGTCCTGCGGGGTGACGGCGGTCTTGTCGCCGGTGCCCCGGGTGATCAGGACCCCGTCGAAGGTGTTCCCGTACGTGGCCTTGAGCGCGTCGAGGTCGAACTTCTCGACGAGGTGGCCGTCCACGGGCTGCATGCTGAGGATCTTGGGCAGGGACTTGGGGCCGAAGGCGATGGACTTGGCGCCCACCTTCACGATGGCGTTGGCGGACATCGCGGGCTCCGCGAACTCCTTCATCGCCCGGTCGATCTCGGCCTGGTCGATGGTCGGCGCCTTGGTGGTGACGGGCAGCTCGGGGGCGGTCGCATTGCCACTGGCGACCATGTCGTGGAAGGCCTTGGCGACGAGGGCGACGGAGGCGTCGACGTCGAGCGCGGTTCCGGGCTTTCCGGGGACGGCCACGGCCTTGCCCGTGTCGAACTTGATCGTCGCCTCGGTGGCGGTGCCGGAGGTGGCGGCGATCTCCTGGAGGGCTACCCGGAGCTTCTCCTCGTCGACCGGCATCACCGGCTCGGCGACGCGCTCGTTGCCGAGGAGCGAGCCGATGACGGTGATGGGGTTGTAGTCGCTGCCCGCCGCGTTGCGGACGGTGGTCTGGCTGTCGAGGCTCAGGCCGGCCTTCTCGGGCTTCAGCTCGACCTGCTTGCCGCCGACGCTGACCTGGAGCGGGGCGGTGGCGCGGGTACCGAAGGCCGTCTGGAGCTTGGCCACGGCCTCGTCGCGGCTGCCGCTGATGTCGGCGCCGAGGACGGTGGTGCCCTTGGGGACGTCGGAGTGGTTCAGGAGCAGGCCCGCGCCGTAGGCCACGCCGAACAGGGCGACGACCGCGCCGCCGAGCAGGACCACCTTGGAGCGGCCCTTCTTCTTGGCGGGGGCGGGCTTCGCCGGCGCCGGCGTGGGCTTCGCCTGGCTCTGGCCGGGCACGGGGCGGGGGAGGGCCGGGGTGGAGGCCCGTTCGCGCACCGGGGACGGGGTGTCCAGGCCGGGGCCGGGCCAGCGGGGCGGCTCGCCGACGCCGGGGCCGCCGAGGAGGCCGGGCACGGGGCCGCTGCCGAAGCCGGGTCCGGCGGTGGGGCCGGCGGGGGTGAAGTCCCCGGGCATCGGAGCGCCGGGCATGGACGCGCCGGGCGCGGGGGCTCCGGGCAGGGAAGCGCCGGGCATCGGGGCGCTGGGCATCGGGGCGCCGGGTGCGGGGACGCCCGGCAGGGGCGCGCCCGGCAGCGGGCCGCCGACGCCGGGCACCGGTTGGGCCGGGGCGAAGCCGTTGCGCAGGTCCGGACCGGGCGCGGCGGGAGGCGCGGGCGGCTGCGCGTAGCCGCCGCCCGGCATGCCCGCGCCCGGCATGGCCGGGGCCGGCATGCCCGCGGCCGGCGGGACGGGCGCGTGCGGCGCCATCGGGCCGGGGGCCGAGGCCCCGGCGGGCCGGGACGGCAGCTGGGCCGGCTGCGGTGCGGGCGCGGGGGCGGCCTGCGGGGCGGGCGCCTTGCGGGGGGCGAACCAGTTGCTGGCCGTCTCGGCGGGTTCGGCGGCGGGCTCCGGCTCGGCCTCGATCCGGGTCGGCTGCGGCTTCGGCCGCGGCGGGAGGGCCGGCTGGCCGGCCCTCGGGGCCTGCGGGGCCCCCGGGGTGCGCGGCGGCGCGGGGTCGGGCGTCTGCTGCTGCGGTCCGGTGTCCTCCGAACCGGAGCCGGGGCCCACCGGCTTGCGCACGACCACGGGCGGGATCGGCCGCGAACCCGGGATGTTGATCCGGATCCGGGTCGTCAGCGTGGTCTCGGTCTTGGGTCCGTCGGAATCGGGCGTGGACGGGTTCGAAGTCACAGGGTTCTCCTCCGGGGACTGGCCGGTTCCATACGGCGGCGTACCCGAGGGGTAGGCGGCTCCACCGGACCGCTTGGGCCCGGAGGACGAACTGTCGGTTTCACGACTCAAGGCAGGTTCTCCCGGTTGGCTCCGCCGCCCGTCATACCGTGCGCGGGCAGCTCGGCGGCCCGTCCACCATACTGGCCGCCGCCCGGGCGCAACTGACCGCCGGGATTCAGTGGTTCCGCGGAGCCCCCGCCGAACGCCCCTCGGGCGCCCCGCGAGCCCCCCGTACGCCCCTCCGCGGAGCCCTCTACGGAGTCCGACCCCACGTCACTTGACGGGCCGTCCGGCCGGAACCGACCCCTGCGCCGGGTCGCGCATCGTGGCGCAGATCACAGCAAGGACCGTTCCACCCAAAAGGTAGGCGTACGTGCCGATTCCGGACGAACTCAGCAGGAAGTCGCCCTCGGGGCGCGGGACACCGAGCATCACGTACGAGAGGAACCAGCCGACCGCGGCCCCGCCCACCCCGAGCCCGACCCCGAGGGCGATGCGGCCGCCGAAGAACAGTCCGAAGACGGCCAGCAGCGCGAGCACCAGTCCGCCGGGGAACCACAGGTCCACCACCAGCCAGCCGGCCAGGCCGGCCAGCACGCCGAGGACCAGCAGGCCCAGGCAGCCGGCGATCCGTCCCGAGGTCAGCGCCGCGGTCATGCCCCGACCCCCGCGAACAGGTCGTGCTCGCGCTCGCCGGCCGGGGCTCCCGGCTCGCCCGCGACGAGTTCGTAGTACTCGCGGATGAACAGCGGCTGGGCCAGGTCGTTGGAGAGGGCGAAGAAGGGCCCGTCCACGGCGATCTGGGTCGCGTGGGCGCGCATCGCGGCCGCCTTCGCCTCCACGAGGTCCTTGGGGGCCTCGATCTCGGCGGTGATCCGCTCGTCGGGGACCACCCCGGGTACGTCCTGCGGGGACGCGATCCCCGGGAAGGGCGACTCGGCTCCGGCGGCGCGCAGTTCGGCGAAGCCCGCCTCGACCACCGAGAGCGGGACGCGGTTCCAGTAGACCTTCGCGATCCGGTGCGGCGCGCCGAGGTCGCGCCGGTAGGCACCCTCCGCGGCCAGCTCGGCGGCGCGGGTGGCGACCCGGTGGGCCTGGATGTGGTCGGGGTGCCCGTACCCGCCGTCCGGGTCGTAGGTGACGAGCACCTGCGGGCGCACCTCGCGGATCACCTCGACGAGGTAGGCGGCGGCCTCGTCCACGTCGGCGGACCAGAAGGCCCCGGGGCGGTCGTTCTGCGGGACGCCCATCATCCCGGAGTCCCGGAAGCGGCCGGGGCCGCCGAGGAACCGGTGGTCGGTGACGCCGAGTTCCGCCATGGCGTCGGCGAGCTCGCCGACGCGGTGGGCGCCCAGGGTGTCGTCGCGGTCGGCCGCCAGGTGGGCGAGGCCGGGCGGGATGACCTCACCCTCCTCGCCGAGGGTGCAGGTCACCAGGGTGACGTGGGCGCCCTCGGCCGCGTACTTGGCCATGGTGACGCCGTTGTTGATCGACTCGTCGTCCGGGTGCGCGTGCACGAGGAGCAGCCGACGGGCGGGAAGACCGTTCATGGGCCCACCCTACGAGGGAACCTCAGAACTTGAGGCCACTGATCATGCTCGCCACGTTGGACGTGAGCTGGCTGAGGGTCGGGGCGATGGTGGAGCTCGCCAGGTAGAAGCCGAGCAGTACGCAGACCACCGCGTGTCCCGCCTTCAGGCCCGACCGGCGGACCAGCAGGAAGACGACGATCGCCAGCAGCACCACGGCCGAGATCGAGAGTGCCACGGCGGTTCACCTCCACGTCGAGCGGACATCGGTAAGTGCGTTCGTACTCGGCAGGAGTCATACCCACCGTCCGCTACGGATCATAACTATCCGTACCAGCGCATCGATCGAATTCCGGCAGCACGAGGGGCGCACGCCGCGCATGGGCTGGGTCACATGGAAGGCCGGCCGGAGAGCCTCTTCGCCCCTCCGGCCGGCTGTCGGCACCCGCACGGCCGCACGTCACACAGGCTGCATGCCCCAGATCTCGGGGCAGAAACGGTCAAGTTGCCCCCGTGTTAAGCGAGTTGCGCCTACGGGCTCCCCACCCGCACCGACCGGCCGGGCGTGGCCGGAAATGATCGCTCCCCCGGGCGTGCGGCGCGGCGGGGCGCATTCGGCTGGATCCGCTCGGCCGTGCGCCCCGAACAGCCGCCCTGCGCCGGGCCACGCGCCCCCTGGAGTGATCCAACCGCTGGTGTACTGCCCGGCATGACAGAGGAACAGCGCTGCGCGGTCGTGCGGACCGGCGGCTACGAGGGAATCCAGGGCGGCACGTTCGGGGCGGGTGTCAGCGCCCAGTCCGTGGGGGCGCGCGGGCTGTGCCTGCACCGGCTGGTGATGCCCGCGGGCAGCCGCGGCCGGCCGCACCTGCACGCGGGCCACGAGTCGGCCATCTTCGTCGAGTCCGGCCGGGTCGAGGTCTGGCACGGGGAGGAGCTCGCCGAGCACGTCGTGCTGGGAGCCGGCGACTACTTCTACATCCCGCCGGACACCCCGCACCTGCCGGTGAACACGGGGGCCGAGGACATGGTGTGCGTGGTGGCCCGCACCGACCCGGACGAGCAGGAGGGCGTGAAGCTGCTCGCCCTCCCCGACTGGCTGGAGACCCGCATCGGCACGCTCCCGGTCGGCGCCGGCTGAGCGCAGCCTAGGCCGTCTCCTCCGGCGGTGCGGTCGACGGCGGGACCACCTGCTTCTCCGCCGCGAAGTGGCAGGCCGAGGGGTGCGCCGCCGGGCCCGAGGGGAAGACGGCGGGGACCGCGAGCAGCGGGACCTCCGCCGTGCAGCGCGGCTGGGCCTTCCAGCAGCGGGTGCGGAAGGGGCAGCCCGACGGCGGGTTGGCCGGGGACGGGACGTCGCCGCTGAGGATGATCCGCTCGCGGTGGGCGCGGGCCTCCGGGTCCGGGACGGGCACCGCCGACAGCAGGGCCTGGGTGTACGGGTGGGTGGGGTGGTCGTAGATCTGGGTGTCGGAGCCGATCTCCACGATCCGGCCCAGGTACATCACGCCGACCCGGTCGGAGATGTGCCGGACGATCGACAGGTCGTGCGCGATGAAGACGTAGGACAGGTTGAAGTCGCTCTGGAGCCGCTCCAGCAGGTTGACCACCTGGGCCTGGACGGAGACGTCGAGCGCGGAGACCGGCTCGTCGGCCACGATGATCTCGGGCTGGAGGGCGAGGCCGCGGGCGATGCCGATGCGCTGGCGCTGGCCGCCGGAGAACTGGTGCGGGTAGCGGTTGATGTACTCCGGGTTCAGGCCGACCACGTCCAGGAGCTCCTGGACCTTGCGGCGCCGGTCGCCCTTCGGGGCGACCTCGGGGTGGATCTCGTACGGCTCGCCGATGATGTCGCCGACCGTCATGCGCGGGTTGAGCGAGGTGTACGGGTCCTGGAACACCATCTGGATGTTGCGGCGGACGGCCTTGAGGGCCTTGCCCGACAGCTTCGTGAGGTCCTCGCCCTTGTACGAGATCGCGCCCGCCGTCGGGCGTTCCAGATTGACCAGCATCTTGGCGACGGTGGACTTGCCGCAGCCGGACTCGCCGACGATGCCCAGGGTTTCGCCGGCCCGCAGCTCGAAGGAGACCCCGTCCACGGCCTTGACCGCGCCGACCTGCTTGCGGAAGACGATGCCCTGGGTCAGCGGGTAGTGCTTGACCAGGTCCTTCACTTCCAGCAGGGACTCAGCCATGGAGGCACTCCTTCCAGAAGTGGCAGGCGCTGGTCCGCTCCTCGGGCGACTCGGGCGACTCGGGCGACCTGGTCACCTCGTACAGCGGCGGGACGTCGGTGCGGCACACGGCCTGGGCCATCGGGCAGCGCGGGTTGAAGGCGCAGCCCGGCGGGATGTCGAGCAGGTTGGGCGGCAGGCCCTTGATCGCGTAGAGCTCCTGGCCCTTCTGGTCCAGGCGCGGGATCGAGTCCAGCAGGCCGCGGGTGTAGGGGTGCGCGGGCGCCTTGTAGATGGAGTGGACGGCGGCCGCTTCGACGATCCGGCCCGCGTACATGACGGCGATCTTGTCGGCCACGTCGGCGACGACGCCCAGGTCGTGGGTGATCAGGATGAGGCCCATGTTCAGCTCGCGCTGGAGCTCGGCCAGCAGGTCCATCACCTGCGCCTGGACGGTGACGTCGAGGGCCGTCGTCGGCTCGTCGGCGATGATCAGCGCGGGCTCCAGGGCCAGCGCCATGGCGATCATGATGCGCTGGCGCATGCCGCCCGAGAACTGGTGCGGGTAGTCCCCCACCCGCGCCTTCGCCGCCGGGATCTTCACCCGGTCCATCAGCTCGACGGCCTTGGCCTTGGCATCCTTGCGGGACAGCCCGCGGTGCACCTCGTACATCTCGCCGAGCTGCGCGCCCACGCTCAGCACGGGGTTGAGGGAGGACAGCGCGTCCTGGAAGATCATGGCCATCCCGGCGCCGCGGACCTTGCGCCGTTCGTCCTCCTTCATCTTCAGGAGGTCCTTGCCCTTGAACAGGATCTCGCCGCTCGTGATGCGGCCCGGGGGCATGTCCAGGATGCCCATCACCGCCTGGGCGGTCACCGACTTGCCGGAGCCGGACTCGCCGAGCACGGCGAGGGTCTCGCCCTCGGCCACCGAGTAGTCGACACCGTTGACCGCCTTCGCGACTCCGTCGCGCGTCTTGAATTCCACGTGCAGGTCGCGGACTTCGAGCAGCATGTGCGGGGCTCCTCAGCGCAGCTTGGGGTCGAGGGCGTCGCGCACCGCGTCGCCGAGCATGATGAAGGCGAGCACGGTGATGCTCAGCGCGGCCGCCGGCCAGAGCAGCATGTGCGGGGCGTTGCGGATCTGCGTGGCGGCGTTGGAGATGTCGATGCCCCAGGAGACGGTCGGCGGGCGCAGGCCGACGCCCAGGAAGGACAGGGTGGCCTCCAGGGAGATGTACGTGCCCAGCGCGATCGTGGCGACGACGATGACGGGGGCGATGGCGTTGGGCGCCACGTGCCGCAGCAGCATCCGGCCGTTCCCGGCGCCCAGCGCCCGGGCGGCCTGGACGTAGTCGTTCTGCTTGGCGGTGATCACCGAGCCGCGGGCGATGCGGGCGATCTGCGGCCAGCCGAGGAGCACGATGAAGCCGACCACGGGCCAGACGGTGGTGCTGGTGACGACGGACAGGAAGACCAGGCCGCCGAGGACCACCGGGATGCCGAAGAAGATGTCGGCGACCCGGGAGAGCAGCGAGTCGCCCCAGCCGCCGAAGAAGCCGGCGAGCCCGCCGAGGGCGGAGCCGAGCAGGGCCGCTCCGAGGGTGGCGCAGACGCCCACGGTGATGGAGGCGCGGGCTCCGTAGACGGTGCGGGTGTAGACGTCGCAGCCCTGCGTGTCGTAGCCGAAGGGGTGGCCGGGCTCGGAGCCGGCTTGCGATTTGGACAGGTCGCACTGGAGGGGGTCGCCGCTCGCGATGAGCTGCGGCCAGATCGAGATGACGATGAGGAAGAGGATCACCAGCGAGGAGAGGATGAAGACGGGGTTGCGGCTCAGCTGGTGCCAGGCGTCGGACCACAGGGAGCGGGCCCGCTCCCTGGGCCCGGACGTGCCGGGTCCGGCGGTCTTCTCCATGCCTTCGAGGCTCTCGGCCTCGTCCAGCGCGAGATCCATGGGTCCCCCTTGGCCGGTGGGCGAGACCGCCTCCTTCGGGCGGGGGCCGACGGGGTCGTAGCCGCCGGGTTCGGGGCGCTCGGGATCAGGCATAGCGGATCCTCGGGTCCAGGACCGCGTAGAGCAGGTCGACGAGCAGGTTCGCCAGCAGGAAGACGATGACGAGGATGGTCACGAAGCCCACCACCGTGGGCGAGTTGTTGCGCAGGATGCCCTGGTAGAGCTGGTAGCCGACGCCGTGGATGTTGAAGATCCGCTCGGTGATGATCGCTCCGCCCATCAGTGCGCCGATGTCGGTGCCGATGAAGGTGACGACGGGGATCAGGGAGTTGCGCAGCAGGTGGCGGGTGATGACCCGGTGGCGCGGCAGGCCCTTGGCGACGGCGGTGCGCACGTAGTCGGCCTTGACGTTCTCGGCGATGGAGGTGCGCGTCAGGCGGGTGACGTACGCCAGGGAGACCAGCGCGAGCACGAGGCCGGGCAGGATCAGCTCGTTGAAGGGGGCGTCCGGGGACACGGAGGGCCGCACCCAGTGCAGTTTGACGCCGAAGACGAACTGGACCAGGTAGCCCGTCACGAAGGTGGGCACGGAGATGACCACGAGGGTCATCACCAGCACGGAGGTGTCGGTGGCCTTCCCCCGGCGCAGTCCGCTGATCACGCCGAGGGTGATGCCGATGACGATCTCGAAGAAGATCGCGACCATGGTCAGGCGCAGGGTGACGGGGAAGGCCGAGGCCATCAGCTCGGTGACGGACTGGCCGTTGAAGGCCGTGCCGAAGTCGCCCTGGAAGATCTGCCCCATGTAGTGGAGGTACTGCTTCCACAGGGGCTGGTCGAGATAGAGGTCCTTGCGGATGCGCGCGGCGGTGGCCGGGTCGGGGGCCTTGTCACCGAAGAGGGCGGCGATCGGGTCGCCGAGCGTGTACACCATGAAGAAGATCAGGAACGTGCTGCCGATGAACACCGGGATCATCTGGAGCAGCCGCCGGATCACATAACGCCCCATGGACTGCTCCAGGTTCGATCCGGGGGTGGTCAGCTGACCTTGATCTGGTCGTACACCGGGACGCTGAACTGGTTGAGCGTCACGTCCGAGAGCCGTTCCGAATAGCCCGCGCTGCCGTTCTGGTACCAGAGGGGGATGGAGGGCATCTGCTGGGCGAGGATCTTCTCGGCGTCCTGGAACGTGGCGATCGCCTTGGCGGAGTCGCTCTCCCGGTTCGCCTCGTCGACGAGCTTGTCGAAGTCCGGGTTGCTGAACTTCCCGTAGTTGGAGGAGGCGCCGGTGTAGTACAGCGGCTGCAGGAAGTTCTGGATCAGCGGGTAGTCGGCCTGCCAGCCGGAGCGGAACGGGCCCGTCAGCTTGTAACTGCTCTGCTGGTTGCGGAAGTCGGCGAAGGTGCCGACCGGGTTGACCGTGCAGACCGGGCCCTCGCCCAGCGCGTTGTTGATGCTGTTGCAGACGGCGTCCATCCAGTCGCGGTGCGAGCCGGTGTCCACGTTGGAGGTCAGCGTGACCTTGCCGCCGGGCAGGCCGCCGCCCTCCTGGATGAGCTTCTTGGCCTCGGCCGGGTCGAAGACGCAGGCGTCGCCGCAGAGCGTGGCGGAGAAGCCGCCCTGCTCACCGAGGGCCGGGGAGGTCCAGTCCTTGGCGGGGGTGCGGGTCTCGCGGAAGATCTGCTTGGTGATCTCGTCGCGGTTGATCGCCCGCGAGATGCCCTGGCGGACCTTCTCCGACCCCTCCTTGTTCCACTGAGGGTCGTACAGCGGGAAGGTGAGGGTCTGGATGATGAGGGCCGGCTGGTTGATGTAGCGGTCGCCGAGGTCGTTCTTGACGTTCTTCAGCTGCTGCGCCGGGACGTCGTCGACGAGGTCGAGGTTGCCGGAGATCAGGTCGGTGTAGGCGGTGTTGTTGTCGGTGTAGACCTTGAGGTCCACTCCGCTGTTCTGCGCCTTGTCCGTACCGGGGTACGCGTCCCACTTGCGCAGCTTCATGCCGGTGCCCTTGGTGTACGAGTCCACCGTGTACGGGCCGTTGCCGATGGGCTTGTTCAGCCAGCCGGCGTGGTCGGTGAAGAAGGACTGGGGCAACGGGGAGAAGGCCTGGTAGCCGAGGGTCTCGGGCCACGTGGAGAACTTGTCCTTCAGGGCGACCGTAAAGGTGGTGGGGCTCTTGACGACCAGCCCGGACATCGTCTTGGCCTTGGGCTCGCCGGTGGCCGGGTGCACGTCCTCGTAGCCGACGATGTCGGAGAAGAAGGGCGAGTTGTTCTGCTTGTTGCGCACGTCCGCGCCGTAGTTCCAGGCGTCCACGAAGGACTGGGCGGTGACGGGCTCGTCGTTGCTGAACTTCCAGCCGTCCTTCAGCGTGATCGTGAAGTTCTGGCTGTCGGTCGTCTCGATCTTCTCGGCGAGCATGTTGTTCGCCTGGCCGGTCTTCGGGTCGTACCGCTTGAGACCCCGGAAGAGCATGTCGAGCACCTTGCCGCCCTGCACCTCGTTGGTGTTGGCCGGCTCCAGCGGGTTCTGCGGGTCACCCCAGGAGGAGCTGACGATTGCCGAGCCGGCGCCTCCACCGCTGTCGCTGTCCCCACCGCAGGCCGTCGCCGCGAGGGCGACGGCCACCGCACAAGCGGCCCACTTGGCGTGGGTGGCTCCGCGCATGAAGTGCCTCCTATGATCCCAAGACTCGCTTGGGGTCAATGTCACCCTATGTAGGGTCTCGCGCACTCCTGGTTGGACCGATTGCACCCTCGCGCCCCCCGCCTGTCACCCCTGCGAGTGCAAAGACAGCTCCCAGGTGTCGACGGCGTAGTGCAGGCCCATGCCGTGCGACTCGTACAGTCCGAGGGCGCCGGTCTCGTTGTGGGTGTCCACGCCGAGGCCCAGCGTGTCCCGGCCGCGGGCCGCGTAGACGGCGAAGCCGTGGCGCAGCAGGAAGCCGCCGATGCCGCGGGCCCGCACGTCCTCGCGTACGCCGAGGTGGCTCACCCAGCCCATGCTGGTGCGGTCGTCGCGGGTGAGGAGGACGCCCACGTCGCCGTGCGCGGGCAGGCTCGCGATCCACACCAGGGACCAGTCGAGGGCGCGGCCGTCGATGTGGTCCAGCCAGGACCCGTACGGGCGTTGCGCATGGCCGAAGTGCGCGGAGAAGGTCTCCTCGACGAGGGCGTGGGCCCGGCGGCGGTCGGCCTCGTCGGTGGCGCAGTGGCGCAGGGCCAGGCCCCCGGTCGGGGCGGGCGGGAGGTCCAGGACGGGCGAGAGGTGGCGGGTCATCACCTGGTAGCGGCGGACGCTGCGGTAGCCGCGGCCGGTGAGGAGGGTGAGGTCGAGGGTGGGTCGGACGTTGAGCTGGATGCGCAGCCGGGCGCCGGGCCCGGTGCCGGAGGCCATCTTCCGGGCGCGGTCCTCCATCCGCCGCAGCACCGCCAGGGCCGCCGTGCCCTCACCGGGCAGGACGTAGTGGTCCCCGTCGATCCGGCCCGGTCCGGAGTCGGCCCAGACGATGCCGTAGGCGAGCAGCCGGCCGGCCCGGAAGGCGAGCCAGGAGTCGGTGGCGAGGTCCACGTCGGGGTGGTTGAGGTCGGCTTCGACGGTGCCGAGGTCGGTCTCGGGTCTGCCGATCTCGATGACGTCGACGGCGTTGAGGAGGGCGCAGATCTCGGTCGCGTCGCCGGGCCCGGCGGGCCGGACGGTCAGCGGGTGCGGTTCTCGCATGCCGCCACTGTCCGGGGGCGCGCGGCGCCGACGCAACTCCCTTTCGACTGCGGCGCCGCTGCCGGGGCTCCGCCCCGGACCCCGCGCCTCAATCGCCGGCGAGGCTGAATTGTCCCGGCCTCGCGGGGAAACACCAGGGCGCCCGGTACCGGAGGAGACTCCGGTACCGGGCGCCCTGGATGCCCTGCGGCGGGGGATCAGACGGCCAGGATGGCCTTCTCCTCCGCGAAGTGGCAGGCCGACTCGTGCGCCGCCGGGGTGTCCACGCCCTTGAAGCGCGTGGGGATCGCCAGCAGCGGCTCCTCCGTGGAGCAGCGCTCCTCGGCCTTCCAGCAGCGGGTGCGGAAGCGGCAGCCCGACGGCGGGTTGGCCGGGGAGGGGACGTCACCGGTGAGGATGATCCGCTCGCGGCCCTCGCGGGCCTCCGGGTCCGGCACCGGCACCGCGGAGAGCAGAGCCTGGGTGTACGGGTGCGTGGGGTGCTCGTAGATCGCGGCGTCGGAGCCGATCTCGGCCATCTTGCCGAGGTACATGACGCCCACGCGGTCCGAGATGTGCCGGACGATCGAGAGGTCGTGCGCGATGAAGACGTAGGACAGGTTGAACTCGTCCTGGAGCTTCTCCATCAGGTTGATGACCTGGGCCTGCACCGACACGTCGAGCGCGGAGACCGGCTCGTCGCAGATGATGATCTCCGGGTTGAGCGCGAGGCCGCGGGCGATGCCGATGCGCTGGCGCTGGCCGCCGGAGAACTGGTGCGGGTAGCGGTTGATGTACTCCGGGTTCAGACCCACGACGTCCAGGAGCTCCTGGACCTTGCGGCGCCGGTCGCCCTTGGGAGCCACCTCGGGGTGGATCTCGAAGGGCTCGCCGATGATGTCGCCGACCGTCATGCGCGGGTTGAGCGAGGTGTACGGGTCCTGGAACACCATCTGGATGTTGCGGCGGACGGCCTTGAGGGCCTTGCCCGACAGCTTGGTGATGTCCTGGCCCTTGTAGAAGACCTCGCCGGCGGTGGCCTTCTCCAGGCTCATCAGGAGCTTGGCGACGGTGGACTTGCCGCAGCCGGACTCGCCGACGATGCCGAGGGTCTCACCGCGGTAGAGGTCGAAGGAGACCCCGTCCACGGCCTTGACCGCGCCGACCTGCTTCTTGAACAGGATGCCCTGGGTCAGCGGGAAGTGCTTGACCAGGTTGCGCACCTGGAGGATCGGCTCGCGCTCGGGGGCGTTCTTGGTGAGCTCAGCCATGGAGCTGCTCCTTCCAGAAGTGGCACGCGCTGCCGCGGCCGGGCAGCTCCGTGCCGTCCTGCTCGGTCACCTGGTGCAGGGCCGGCACGTCGGTGCGGCAGACGTCCTGCGCCTTGGGGCAGCGCGGGTTGAAGGCGCAGCCCGGCGGGATGTTGAGCAGGTTGGGCGGCAGGCCCTTGATCGCGTAGAGCTCCTGGCCCTTCTGGTCCAGGCGCGGGATCGAGTCCAGCAGACCGCGGGTGTAGGGGTGCGCGGGGCGCTTGTAGATCTCGTGGACCGGGGCGTTCTCGACGATCCGGCCGCCGTACATGACGGCGATCTTGTCCGCGACGTCGGCGACGACGCCGAGGTCGTGGGTGATCAGGATCAGACCCATGTTCATCTCGCGCTGGAGTTCCGCGAGCAGGTCCATGACCTGGGCCTGGACCGTCACGTCGAGAGCCGTGGTGGGCTCGTCGGCGATGATCAGGTCGGGCTCCAGGGCCATCGCCATGGCGATCATGATGCGCTGGCGCATACCGCCGGAGAACTGGTGCGGGTAGTCCCCCACGCGCGCCTTGGCGGCGGGGATCTTCACGCGGTCCATGAGCTCGATGGCCTTGGCCGTGGCGTCCTTCTTCGACATGCCGCGGTGCACGCGGAACATCTCGCCGAGCTGGGCGCCGACGGTGTGCACCGGGTTCAGCGAGGACAGCGCGTCCTGGAAGATCATTGCGATCTTGGAGCCGCGGATCTTGCGGTACTCCTCGTCCGGGAGCTTCAGCAGGTCGGTGCCCTGGAACAGGATCTCGCCGTGCGGGATCTTGCCGGGGGGCATGTCCAGGATGCCCATGATGGCCTGCGCCGTCACGGACTTGCCGGAGCCGGACTCGCCGAGGACGGCGAGGGTCTCGCCGGCGTTCACCGAGTACGAGACGCCGTTGACGGCCTTGGCGACACCGTCGCGGGTGTGGAACTCGACGTGCAGGTCGCGCACTTCGAGCAGGGGGGTCCCCTCCGGCGCCGAGCGGGGCGCGGGGACGTTCGAGGTCTTGTCGATGATGGTCAACGTACGCCCTTCCTCAGCGCAGCTTCGGGTCGAGGGCGTCGCGCACCGCGTCGCCGACCATGATGAACGCGAGCACGGTGACGCTCAGCGCGGCGGCCGGGAAGAGGAGCACGTGGGGAGCCTGGAGCCAGCGGACGGAGGCGTCGCTGATCATGAGGCCCCAGGAGATGCCGGGAGGCTGGACGCCGATGCCCAGGTAGGACAGCGCGGCCTCCGCACCGATGTACACACCGAGGCTGATCGCGCCGACGACGATGACCGGGGCGATGGCGTTCGGCAGGATGTGCCGCATCGTGATGCGGAGCGTGCCGGCGCCGAGGGCGCGGGCGGCGACCACGTAGTCGTTGTTCTTGTTCTGCAGCACCGAGGACCGCATGATGCGGAAGATCTGCGGCCAGCCGAGCGTGGCGAGCACGATCGAGACCGTCCAGGCGTTGCCCTCGCCGAGACCGGACATGATCAGCATGCCGCCGAGGAGCAGCGGGATGGCGAAGAAGATCTCGGTGAAGCGGGACAGCACGCTGTCGACGAAGCCACCGACCCAGCCTGCGAGCAGACCGAGCAGGCCGCCGACGATGATCACCAGCGTGGTGGTGACGACGCCGACGATGATCGAGTTGCGGGCGGCCCAGACGGTACGGGTGTAGACGTCGCAGCCCTGGACGTCGAAGCCGAACCAGTGGCCGGCGCTCGGCGTCTTGAGGGAGTCCTGGAGCTGGCAGACGCCCGCGTCGAACGGGCTGGTCGGCGTGAACAAGCCCGGCACGGCGGCCAGCACGATCAGGAACACGACCAGCGCGGAGCCGATCAGGAAGATGGGGTTGCGGCGCAGGTCCGAGACGGCGTCGGACCAGAGGCTGGCCTCGCGCTCCTTCTTCGGCTTCTTGCGGTCGTTCTTGGTGGCCGCGCCACTCGCGGAGGGCGCTTCGGTGGTCTGGGTGCCGGTCAACTCATCCCCCACCGTAGTTGTGTCACGCATAGCGGATCCTCGGGTCGAGCACGGCGTAGAGCAGGTCCACGATCAGGTTGGCGACGAGGTACACGATGATCAGGAGCGAGACGACGCCCACGATCACGGTGCCTTCCTTGCGGTATACCGACTCGGCGAGCAGGCCGCCGACTCCGTGGATGTTGAAGATCTTCTCCGTGATGACCGCGCCGCCCATCAGCGAGCCGAGGTCGGCGCCGAGGAAGGTGACGATCGGGATCAGCGCGTTGCGCAGCGCGTGGCTTCCGACGACGCGGCGACGGGGCAGGCCCTTCGCGGTCGCGGTGCGCACGTAGTCGGCGCGCATGGTCTCCATCAGGCTGGTACGGGTCAGTCGGGCCACGTACGCCAGGGAGGTGGAGGCGAGGACCAGCGCCGGGAGGAGGTAGGCGCGGATCCCGTCGGACTCGTTGAAGGAGACCGGGAAGAAGTCGATGCCCCATTCGGTCTTGAGCTTCACGCCCAGGCTGAGCTGGAGCACGAAGCCGGTGACGAAGACCGGCACGGAGATGACCAGCAGCGTGGACAGCAGCACCAGCTGGTCGAGGAACTTGCCGCGGCGGAGGGCCGCCATGATGCCGGCGAGGACGCCGACGACCGCTTCGATGGCGAAGGCGATGAGGGCGAGGTTCACCGTGTACGGGAACGCCTCGGTGATCTTGTCCCACACGGAACGACCGGTCAGGGTCTCGCCGAAGTTCCCCTGGAACAGGTTGGTGATGTAGTTCCAGTACTGGGACAGGAAGGAGTCGTCGAGGTGGTACTTCTCGCGAAGCATCGCCGCGACGAGCGGGTCGGCCTTCTTCTCGCCGGCCAGCGCCTGGATCGGGTCGCCGGGCAGCTTGAAAGCAAGCCAGTAGATCAGGAAAGTGGCACCGATCAGTACAGGGATCGCCTGTATGAGTCGGCGGATGAGGTAGCGGCCCATCAGACCTCCAGCAGTGAGCAGGGGGAAAGGGCAGGCAAGCGGAAACCTGATTCCGCTTGCCCGCCCCCGGTGTCCCCTTGGTGAAGAGGGGTGTTAGTTGAGCTCGACCTTGGCCAGGTCCATGCGGCCCTGGGCGTCGATCTCAACGTTCTTCACGGACTTGGAGTAGGCCGAAGAAGACATGTAGGTGAAGACCGGGATGTACGGCAGGTCCTTGATGATGATGTCATCGGCCTGCTGGTACAGCTTGAGGCCCTCGGCCGGGTCGGTCGCCTTGTCGGCGTTGTCCATGACCGTCTCGAACTCCTCGTTGACGTAGGCACCGTAGTTGGAGCCGTTGTCGATCGCGATCTTGGAGAAGATCGGACGGAGGTAGTTCTCGGCCGCCGGGTAGTCCATGGACCACGCCATGCGGAAGGCGCCCTTGTACTTCTGGTCGCCCAGCTCGGTCAGCATGTCGCCGAACTTGGTGAACGGCTTGGCGGTGACCTCGAGGCCGAGGTTCGTCTTCAGCTGGTTGGCGACGGCCTCGATCCACTCCTTGTGGCCGCCGTCGGCGTTGTAGCCGAGCTCCAGCTTGTTGCCGGGGATGCCGCCGGCCTGGGTGTAGAGCTCCTTGGCCTTGGTCGGGTTGTAGGTACCGACCTCACCCAGGGCGCCCTTGCGGTAACCCGGGATGATGGGGCTGATGAAGTCATCGGCCGGCTTGCGGGTGCCGTTGAAGATGGTCTTCGTGATGGCGTCCCGGTCGATGGCCATCGAGATGGCCTTGCGGATCTCGAGCTTGCCGAACGCCTCGGGGTTCGTCTTCAGCGGGAGGCCGATGTAACCGACGCCCGACTCCGGCTTGTAGAGGTAGCGGTCGCCGAACTCCTGGGAGACGGTGGCCATCGCCGAGATCGGGAGCTTGTCGACGATCTGGATGGTGTCGGCGCGCAGGTCGTTGTACGCCGTGTCCAGGTTGTCGTAGATCTTGAAGGTGACGCCCTGGAGCTTCGCCTTGTCGCCGGCGAACTTGTCGTAGCGCTTGATCTTGATCTGCTTGTTGTGCTCCCACGCGCCGTCCATCTGGAAGGCGCCGTTGCCGATGGGGGCCTCGCCGAACTTCTGCGGGTCGGCCTCGAAGGCCTTCGGCAGCGGGTAGAAGGCGTTGTAGCCCAGCATCGTCTTGAACTGGGAGAACGGAGCCTTCAGCGTGACGGTGAAGGTCTTCTCGTCGACGACCTTCAGGCCCTTGAGCTCGGTGGCGGTGGGCTTCTTGTCCTTGCCCGGCGCCAGCTCCTCGGAGCCCTCGATCTTGTCGTAGAAGGGCAGGCCCTCCGCAGCGTTGGCCTGGTTGGCACCCCAGTTCCAGGCGCGGACGAACGACTGGGCGTCGACCTTCTCGCCGTTGTGGAAGGTGTAGCCGTCCTTCAGCTTGATCGTCCAGACCTTCGAGTCCGTGGTCTCGATGGACTCGGCCATCGCGAGCTTCGGCTCGTTGGTCTTGTTGTCGTACTCGACCAGGCCGACGAAGAGGGCGTTGAGAACCTCCGCGCCCTCGGACTCGGCGGTGTTCTGACCCACCAGGCCGTGCTGCGGCTCGCCGAGCACCACGGTGATGTTGCCACCGGCCTTGTTGCCGGCATCGTCCTTGCTGGTGCTGCAAGCCGTGGCAGCCATCGCCACGATGACGGCACCCGCGACCCACTTGGCGCTCGTTGCTCCGCGCATGGGTAATTGCCTCCTCAGGAGTCACTGTCGATACGTGAAGGTCCCGGCCCGCTGACACCCCTGACAGCGAAATCCGGTCCCATCGTGTGTGCTCGTGAGTCGGCGCTCCCCACAGCGCGTGACCCATTGACCCGAGCTCAATGGAGCCATCCTCAAGGACGCCCAACCGGTAAACCACACTTAAGTGGTCTCGTTTTCACAACATCACCTCATGCGGAAAACCCGAAATCCGGACAAACGGATAGGAGACAGACACGTGCGAAACGGACGGTTAGCTCATCTTCCGGAGTGTCACGGTCGGTATGCGGACACCAGAACGCAACAATCCGCTTGACAAAAGCGAACAGCCCCTCCCGTCACAGACAACGTGACAGGAGGGGCTGCTGGGTTCTACGGGTGTTTCAGCCAACCTCGTCGCCGCTCAAGCGGCGGCTGGGGTCGGACGGGTTGCTACTTGCCGGACTTGGCGCGCGACGCGGTACGCGAGCGCTCCTTCTGGTCCAGGACGACCTTGCGGATGCGGACGGCCTCGGGGGTCACCTCGACGCACTCGTCGTCGCGGCAGAACTCCAGGGACTGCTCCAGCGAGAGCTTGCGGGGCGGCACCACGTTCTCGGTGTTGTCCGCGGAAGCCGCACGCATGTTGGTGAGCTTCTTCTCCTTGGTGATGTTCACGTCCATGTCGTCGGCGCGCGAGTTCTCGCCGACGATCATGCCCTCGTACACCTCGGTGCCGGGCTCGGTGAACAGGACGCCGCGCTCCTGCAGGTTGATCATCGCGAACGGCGTGACCGCACCCGAGCGGTCCGCGACCAGCGAACCGTTGTTACGGGTGACCAGCTGGCCGAACCACGGCTCGTGGCCCTCGTGGATCGAGTGGGCGATACCGGTACCGCGGGTGTTCGTCAGGAACTCCGTACGGAAGCCGATCAGGCCGCGGGACGGGACGACGAACTCCATGCGGACCCAGCCGGAGCCGTGGTTCGACATGTTGTCCATGCGGCCCTTGCGGACGCCCATGAGCTGCGTGACCGCGCCCATGTGCTCCTCGGGGACGTCGACCGTCATGCGCTCGACCGGCTCGTGCACCTTGCCGTCGATCTCCTGCGTGACCACCTGCGGCTTGCCGATGGTCAGCTCGAAGCCCTCGCGGCGCATCTGCTCGACCAGGATGGCGAGCGCGAGCTCACCACGGCCCTGGACCTCCCAGGCGTCGGGACGCTCGGTGTCCAGGACGCGCAGCGAGACGTTACCGATCAGCTCGCGGTCGAGGCGGTCCTTGACCTGGCGGGCAGTGACCTTGCGGTCCTTGACCGCGGACTTGGCGTCCGCGCCCTTGCCCGTGCCGCCGCGGCCGACCATCGGGGAGGTGTTCGTACCGATGGTCATGGAGATCGCCGGCTCGTCGACCGAGATCAGCGGGAGCGCGATCGGGTTCTCCGGGTCGGCCAGGGTCTCGCCGATCATGATGTCGGGGATACCGGCGACCGCGCAGATGTCACCCGGGCCCGCCACCTCGGCCGGCTTGCGGGTGAGCGCCTCGGTCATCATCAGCTCGGTGATGCGGACGTTCGACTGGCTGCCGTCGCGCTTGATCCACGTGACGGTCTGGCCCTTGCGCAGCTCGCCCTGCTCGACGCGGAGCAGCGCGATACGGCCGAGGAAGTTGTCGGCGTCCAGGTTGGTGACGTGGGCCTGGAGGGGGGCCTCCTCGTCGTACACCGGGGCGGGGACGTGCTCCAGGATGGTGGAGAAGAACGGCTCCAGGCTGTCGCTGTCCGCGGGAACGGTGCCGTCCTCCGGCTTGGTCAGCGAGGCGATGCCGTCACGGCCGCAGGCGTAGACGATCGGGAACTCGATCTGGTCCTCGGTGGCGTCCAGGTCCAGGAAGAGGTCGTACGTGTCGTTGACGACCTCGTCGATCCGGGAGTCCGGGCGGTCGGTCTTGTTGATGCAGAGGATGACCGGCATGTTCGCCTGCAGGGCCTTGCGCAGGACGAAGCGGGTCTGGGGCAGCGGACCCTCGGAGGCGTCCACCAGCAGAACGACGGCGTCGACCATCGACAGACCGCGCTCGACCTCACCACCGAAGTCGGCGTGGCCGGGGGTGTCGATGATGTTGATCGTGATCGGGGCCCCGCCGTCCTTGGGGTGATACTTCACCGCCGTGTTCTTGGCGAGGATCGTGATGCCCTTCTCACGCTCCAGGTCGTTCGAGTCCATCATGCGGTCGTCGAGCTGCTGGTGGGCGGCGAAGGCACCGGCCTGCTTGAGCATGGCATCGACGATGGTCGTCTTGCCATGGTCGACGTGGGCGACGATGGCGACGTTACGGATGTCGTGGCGCGTGGGCACTTCGGCGCTTCTCCCGGGATAGTGGATGGCGTCGCGTACGGTCCGGCACGCTCGCCTCGGCCGGGCGAAAACCTGCCACGGCCTTACCCCATGGTACGTCGCGCAGCAGGAACCGGCTGCCGGGGGGTCTGTCAAGAGGCTGGACGTATGAGTGCGGCCGAGTGCGGGGTGGGGTGCCTCGGGCGCCGGTCCTGCCGGAATCATGCGGGTCAATGGGCGTAGTCAATGGGTACGCACGACCTTGCCCGCCGGGTGATCCGGCGGGCAAGGGACTTGAGTCACATCTGAGGTTGCGCCCCTCCGGTCAACCGGACAGGCACCCGTTTGTCACCACTTCTTACGCCGCTCTACTTGTTCTCGTCCTTGGCGGTCGGCGGCTTCTTCCAGCCGATGTCCTGGAAGCGGGGGGCGCCGAGGCCGAAGGCGCCGGCGTTGGCCAGGCCCGGCTTGACCGCCACCAGCTCGGGGCGCTGGTAGAGCGGGATGGAGCCGGCCGCCGCCCAGATCCGGGCGTCCGCCTTACGCATCAGCTCGCGGGACTCCTCCTCGTCCAGGGCGCCGAGCGCCTGGTCGAAGAGCTGGTCGATGTGGTCGGTGCCGACCCGGGTGTAGTTCTGTTCGACGAGCAGCGAGCCGTCCGCGGCCGGCTCCGGCTTGGCGAAGATGGGCCGGGCGTCGGTGGCGGGGTAGGCGGTCGCCGGCCAGGAGTAGAGGGCCAGGTCGTACTGGCCGGCGGCGATGTGGTCCTTGAAGAAGCTCTCGTCGGCCACCTTGGTCGTCTCGGTGTTCACGCCGATCGTCCGGAGCATCCGGGAGATCCGCTCGCCGACCGTGCGCAGGGCCTCGGAGCCCGGGCCCGCCGGGACCACGAACCGCAGGGTCAGCGGCTTGCCGTCCTTGGCCAGGACGGAGCCGGAGGTGCGGCCGGCCTGCTTGGCCGGGGCCGGGGAGCCCTGGCCGGGCTCGGCCGCGTCCCCGTCGCGGGCCGGGCTGCGCTTCCCGTCCTCGACCGTGGCGATGCCGGCGGCCTGGGCGAGGAGGGAGTTCTGCTGCTGGGCCAGGAAGGGGGCCGGGGCCAGCACCGGGGAGGGCCGGGCCCCGGGCGCGCCCGGGGCGAAGGCGTCGGCGTCGACGATCTCCCCGTCGGGGCCGTACGCGTCCAGGCCCTGGGCCGCCCCTGCCAGGGCGCCGTCGCCGCTGCGGCCCTCGGGGCCCTCGGGGCGGCTGCCGAGCGTGCCCCGCGGGTCACGGCGCGCCGTGCCGGTGGTCACGGCCCGCAGGTCGGCGGTGGCGGAGCGGAGCTCGCCGTTGCGCTGGTCGTCCTGGCCCACGATGTAGAGGCCGTCGTTGCCGGTGCCGGGGCCCGAGGGGGTCTTCGAGTCGTCCTGCTGCTCGCTCTCCGGGCCGGCCTTGGCGCCGGGCGGCTCGGTGATCTTCCCGCCGAGGCGCCAGCCGGCGTCCGCGAGCAGGGCCTGCGCCGCCTTGGTGTCCAGGCCGCCGAGGGAGTCGCTGTTGTCCGCGTACGCCTGCTGGCCGGCCAGGGCCACATGGCTGCCGACGGGCTTCGCGGGCAGGCCGAGCGGCTTCAGCACGATCTCGGCGAGCTCCTTGCGGTCCAGGGCCCGGGCCACCGCCCGGCGCACCCGCTCGTCGGCGAGCGGGCCGGAGGCCCCGTTCATGGCGAGCTGGGTGTACGCCGGCTCCAGGGACTTGCGCACGGTGAAGGTCCGCAGGGCCGTCTGCTCGTCGGCGTAGCGCTTCACCGCCTCGGCGTGCTTCTGGCGGCTCTCCTTCTCGGCCGTGGCCTTGCCCTCGTCCGCGCCGAAGGCGATCGCCCACGACAGGGTGGCCTGCGCCGGGGTCAGCGCCGCGCCCGGGCCGTGCGCCGGGGCCCCGCCCGAGCCCGCGCCGCCCGGGGCGCCGTCGCCGGGGGCTCCCTTGCCCGGGGCGTCCCGGTGGGCCAGTGCGATCCGGTCGGCGCCCGCCCGGTCGATCTCCGCCAGATCGAGCTTCCCGGCGGCGAGCGCGGCCGGCCGCTCCGCCCGGGGCACGGCCGTCAGGATCAGCGTGTCCAGCTTGGCCGGCGCGCCCCACCAGCGCGGATTGCGGGTCAGGGCCGCCGTGCCCGTCTTCTTGTCGACCGCGCCGAGCGAGAAGGGCCCGGCAGTCACCTTCAGGGTGCCGCGGGCGCCCTCGTTGAAGGCGTCGGGGGTGCCGGTGATCTGCTTGGGGTAGAGGGGTGAGAACAGGGAGCGCCAGTCCGCGTACGGCTTGACGAAGGTGACCTTGACCTCCAGGTCGGTCTTGCCCCGCTCGATCTTCTCGATCCGCTCGTAGCCGGCGTTGCGGGCGGTCCAGTACGCGGAGTCCTTGCCGTTCAGGGCCCGCCACTGCGCCACGAAGTCCGCCGCGCCGATCTCGCGGCCGTCGCTCCACACGGCCTGCTGGTGCAGCTTGTACAGGACGACCTGCTTGGGCTCCCGCTCGACGACCTCGGCCTTCTCCAGGTAGTCCGGATTGGCCACCGGCCGCCCCTTGGCGTCCAGCACGAACAGCTGGGGAAGCACCGCCCCGGCGATCCGGGTGGTGGTGGCGTCGGCGTCGGCCTGGAAGGTGTTGAAGGTGTTGGGGAGGCCGTCCACCGCCCAGCGCAGCGTGCCGCCGTCGGCGACCTTGTCGCGGGCGGTCGTGGCGATGTCCTGTCCGGCGGCGGCCGGGCCGCCCTCGTCGTCGCCCGCACCGCAGCCCGCGAGCAGCGGCAGCGCGAGGACTCCCGAGGTCAGCAGCGCCAAGGACCTGCGCCTTCTCTGGGACATGGGTGGTACCTCCGGGGGCGGGGCGTGGGGGGATGCATGATCACGTTCGGCGGTATATGGAGCTGATCACACCGGTTGCCGAAAACCACTGAAATCGACGTCCTGCCGCACCCCTCGCAGCAGCCCCTCGCCACGCCGCGAACCCCACCCGTGCGGACCAATCCCGCTTGCGTGCCGGAGGAGCGTTCCCCCGGGAGAGGGATGAGAATGGGGGGCAGGGAGGGGCGCACAGTTCACGCCTGCGCGCCCGCAATCGCTGCACGTCCCTTCACAACCGGGGACGGGAAGCGCGACACTCGCAGGCGCACATGAGCGTTGCCACCGCACTTGCGGAATCGAGGTCACATCATGTCCCTGCAAGACGATCTGACTGCCGTACGACGCAACCTGGACGAGCTGACGCGCAAGGTCGAGCAGCTGGAACAGCAGGCCAAGCGCCAGAAGCCCGGGAGCTCCACGCCGGCGGCCGCTCCGGACCCGTCCCGGATGGTGACGGTGCCGGACACCCCGTACGACAGCTCGCTGTGGCAGGACGTCGACGACGAGGGCCTCGGCGCCCGCGACCGTCGCGCACCCTGACCGGCGCGCACGACCCCGCACACGACCCCCGCACACCCCATCTGGCCCGGCCGCCCCGCGGCCGGGCCTCCTGGGCCACCCCTCATCACTCCACCCGGAGTCACCCTTGGCCACAGGCACGGAACCACCCCAGCAGCAGCGGCGGCCCGCCGGCGTCCACGACGCCTCGCGGGCCGCGATCTCTGCCCGGCACCTACGGACCGACCGGTGGTGGCTGGCCCCCGCCGGCACCGCGGCCGGGCTGCTCGCCTTCATCGTCTACTCGACCTGGCGGGCCTTCGCGAACGCCGACTACTACGCGGCCCCGTACGTCTCCCCCTTCTACTCCCCGTGTCTCGCGGAGAACTGCGTCCCGATGAAGGGCGGGCCCAACTGGGAGATCTTCGGCAGCTGGTGGACCCTCTCCCCCGCCCTGCTGATCCTGATCTTCCCGCTCGGCTTCCGGCTGACCTGCTACTACTACCGCAAGGCCTACTACCGGGGCTTCTGGGCCTCGCCGCCGGCCTGCGCGGTCGCCGAACCGCACGCGAAGTACACGGGCGAGACCCGTTTCCCGCTGATCTTCCAGAACGCGCACCGGTACTTCTTCTACGCGGCCATCCCCGTCGCGGGCATCCTCACGTACGACACCGTGCTCACCTTCCGCGACGAGAACTACGCGTGGGGCCACATGGGCCTCGGGACGCTGCTGTTCCTGGTCAACATCGCGCTGATCTGGGCGTACACGCTGTCCTGCCACTCCTGCCGGCACATCATGGGCGGCCGCCTCAAGCACTTCTCCAGGCATCCGGTGCGCTACCGGCTGTGGGGCTGGGTCAGCCGGCTCAACACCCGCCACATGCAGCTGGCGTGGGCCTCCCTGATCAGCGTGGCCCTGTGCGACTTCTACGTGTACCTGCTCGCCACCGGCGCCTTCACAGACCCGAGGTTTTTCTGACATGGCTCAAGTCGACCGGCAGCAGTGGGACGTGGTCGTGGTCGGCGCGGGCGGCGCCGGGCTGCGGGCCGCGATCGAGGCGCGCGAGCGCGGCGCCCGTACGGCCGTGATCTGCAAGTCCCTCTTCGGCAAGGCCCACACGGTGATGGCCGAGGGCGGGATCGCCGCCTCCATGGCCAACGTCAACGAGCACGACAACTGGCAGGTGCACTTCCGCGACACCATGCGCGGGGGCAAGTTCCTCAATCAGTGGCGGATGGCGGAGCTGCACGCCAAGGAGGCCCCGGACCGCGTCTGGGAGCTGGAGACCTGGGGCGCGCTCTTCGACCGGACGCCCGACGGGAAGATCTCGCAGCGCAACTTCGGCGGGCACGAGTACCCGCGCCTCGCGCACGTGGGCGACCGCACCGGCCTGGAGCTGATCCGCACCCTCCAGCAGAAGATCGTCCAGCTCCAGCAGGAGGATTTCAAGGAGTACGGGGACTACGAGGCCCGGCTCAAGGTCTTCCAGGAGTGCACGGTCACCCGGGTCCTGAAGCACGGAGAGAGGGTCTCGGGGACCTTCTGCTACGAACGCGAGTCCGGCCGCTTCTTCGTCCTGGAGGCCCCGGCCGTGGTCCTCGCCACCGGCGGGATCGGCAAGTCCTTCAAGACCACCTCGAACTCCTGGGAGTACACGGGCGACGGCCACGCGCTGGCGCTGCTCGCGGGCGCCCCCCTGCTGAACATGGAGTTCGTGCAGTTCCACCCGACGGGCATGGTCTGGCCGCCCTCGGTGAAGGGGATCCTCGTCACGGAATCCGTCCGCGGCGACGGCGGGGTGCTGCGCAACTCCGAGGGCAAGCGGTTCATGTTCGACTACGTCCCCGACGTGTTCAAGGAGAAGTACGCCGAGTCGGAGGAGGAGGGCGACCGCTGGTACGAGGACCCGGACCACAACCGGCGCCCGCCCGAGCTGCTGCCCCGCGACGAGGTGGCGCGGGCCATCAACTCGGAGGTCAAGGCGGGCCGCGGCTCCCCGCACGGCGGGGTGTTCCTCGACGTGTCGACCCGGATGCCCGCCGAGAAGATCAAGCGGCGGCTGCCGTCCATGTACCACCAGTTCAAGGAGCTGGCGGACGTGGACATCACGGCGGAGCCGATGGAGGTGGGCCCGACCTGCCACTACGTGATGGGCGGGATCGCGGTCGAGTCCGACACCGCGGCCACCCTCGGCGTCCCCGGGCTGTTCGCGGCGGGCGAGGTCGCGGGCGGGATGCACGGCTCGAACCGGCTGGGCGGCAACTCCCTGTCCGACCTGCTGGTCTTCGGCCGCCGGGCGGGGCTGCACGCCGCGGAGCACGCGGCCGCTGCCGGCGACGCCCGGGCCGCCGTCTCCCAGGCCGAGATCGACGCGGCGGCCGAGGAGGCGCTGGCCCCCTTCCACGCCGCCGATGGCGCGGAGAACCCGTACACCCTCCACCAGGAACTCCAGACGACCATGAACGACCTGGTCGGCATCATCCGCCGGGCGGGCGAGATGTCCGAGGCCCTGGAGAAGCTGGCGGGCCTGCGGGAGCGGGCCTCCCGGGCCGGGGTCGAGGGGCACCGGCAGTTCAACCCGGGCTGGCACCTCGCCCTGGACCTGCGCAACATGCTGCTGGTCAGCGAATGCGTGGCCCGCGCCGCCCTGGAACGCACCGAGAGCCGGGGCGGGCACACCCGCGAGGACTGCCCGGCGATGGAGCGCAGCTGGCGCCCGGTGAACCTGCTGTGCCGCCCGGTCGCCCCGGTGCCGGAGGATCCGGCGGCCGACCGGATCGAGCTCACGAAGGTCCGCACCGACCCCATCCGTTCCGACCTGCTCGCGCTCTTCGAGAAGGAAGAGCTGGTCAAGTACCTCGCCGAAGAGGAGCTGTACGAATGAGTACGTACGACGCGAGCTTCCGGATCTGGCGGGGCGACGCGGAGGGCGGGGAACTGCGGGACTTCACCGTCGAGGTGCACGACGGGGAGGTGGTCCTGGACATCGTCCACCGGCTCCAGGCCACCCAGGCCTCGGACCTCGCGGTGCGCTGGAACTGCAAGGCCGGCAAGTGCGGCTCGTGCAGCGCGGAGATCAACGGCCGGCCCCGGCTGATGTGCATGACGCGCATGTCGGTCTTCGAGCGGTCCGAGACGATCACGGTCACCCCGCTGCGCGCGTTCCCCGTCGTCCGGGACCTGGTCACGGACGTGTCCTTCAACTACCAGAAGGCGCGCGAGGTCCCGGCCTTCGTACCGCCGGAGGGGGTGGCCCCGGGCGCGTACCGGATGCAGCAGATCGATGTGGAGCGCTCGCAGGAGTTCCGCAAGTGCATCGAGTGCTTCCTGTGCCAGGACACCTGTCACGTGGTGCGCGACCACGAGGAGAACAAGCCCGCCTTCGCCGGTCCGCGTTTCCTGATGCGGGTGGCGGAGCTGGACATGCACCCCCTGGACGCGGCGGCGGAGGCGGGCCTGGACCGCAAGCGCACGGCGCAGGAGGAGCACGGGCTGGGCTACTGCAACATCACCAAGTGCTGCACGGAGGTCTGCCCCGAAGGCATCAAGATCACCGACAACGCGCTGATCCCGCTGAAGGAGCGGGCGGTGGACCGCAAGTACGACCCGCTGGTGTGGCTGGGCAACAAGATCGGCCGCCGGTCCGGGCCCCGGTAGTCCGGGGCCGCGAGGGCGTGGCCGGGGCCGACCGCAGGGCGCGGTCGGCCCCGGTGGGTCATCAGCGGGAGTGGTCGATGACGTTCCCGTTGGAGCAGTTGTTGGCGTGGTCGCCCACCCAGTCACCGAGGGCCGGGACCACCGCCACCTCCTGCAGGCACACGTCCGCGGCGGTGAAGTTCCAGTTGTTGGCAGCGTTCACCCCGCCGCCGAAGTTGCTGTCGTTGTCGTCGGCGTGCGCGGGAGCGGCGAGGGCGAGGGCGGCCACGGTGAGCGCGGCGGCAGAGATGATCTTCTTCATGCGCTGCCAACGAAGCCGCAGCCCGCCGGTCACGCCCGGTTCCTCCGGGTGCGGGGGCCGGTAACCACCCATAACCTCCCAAATGTGATCCCGCCGAGAAGCAAGTCGAGAAGCGAGATAGTCGTCCGGGCCGGGCTCGCCCTGGCCGCCGGAATGCTGGCCGTCGGCGGCTGGGGGCTGGCGCAGGCGCCGCCCGCGCGGGCGGACGATCCCGTCACCCTGTCGCAGCAAGGGCAGATCACCGACCGCGTCGGAGCACTGGGCGACCGCAAGCCGGCCGTCACCGCCGCCCTCGACAAGCTCTACGCGGACCGCAAGGTCCAGCTCTTCGTGACGTACGTACGCGACTTCTCCGGGCGCTCCCCCCAGAGCTGGGCCGACGCCACCGCCGAGAAGAACGGGCTCGGTCAGAACGACGTCCTGCTGGCCGTGGCGACCGGGGCCCGCCAGTACGCCTACTCGGCCGCCGTCGACTCCGGCTTCACCGAGCAGCAGCTGGCGGAGGTGGCCCGGGTCGCCATCGAGCCGGCCCTGCGGGAGAACGACTGGGCGGGCGCGGCGATCGGCGCGGCCAACGGCTACGACGCGGTGCTCGGCGGGCAGCCCGTACCGGTGCCGGCCGTCACCCCCGGCCCCGCCGATCCCGGCGGCAAGGCGAGCGGGGAGAGCGGCGCCGGGGACTTCGTGCTCCCGGTGGTCGCGGTCGGCGCGGCCGGGGCGCTCGGGGTGTACGCGTACACGCGCCGCAAGCGCTGGGTGTCCGGCGGCGGACGTACGGCGAAGACCGGGCCGGGCTGGCCCGAGGGCGCGCCGGACCGGCTCCCGCTGCCGGAACTGGACGACAAGGCCAAGGCCCTGCTGGTGCAGACCGACGACGCGGTCCGCACGAGCACCGAGGAACTCGGCTTCGCCTCCGCCCAGTTCGGCGAGGAGGCGGTGGGCCCCTTCACCGAGGCCGTGGAGTACGCGAAGTCCGAGCTGACGCACGCGTTCCGGCTGCGCCAGCAGCTCGACGACGCCTACCCGGAGGACGACGCGACCCGGCGCCGGATGCTGGACGAGATCGTCGCCCGCTGCACCGAGGCGAACCGGCGGCTCGACGCCGAGTCCGCGGACTTCGACCGGCTGCGGGACCTGGAGAAGAACGCCCCGCAGGCCCTCGCCACGGTGGAGGAGCACTTCAGGGCACTGACCGGGCGCGCCACCACGGCGAAGGCGACGCTGACCGCGCTGGCCCAGCGGTACGCCGACTCGGCGTCCGCGCCGGTGGCGTCCAACGCCGAACAGGCCGAGGACCGGCTGCTGTTCGCGACGACCAGCCTCGGCGAGGCCCGGGCGGCGCTCGGCGCGGGTGACAACGGCAAGGCGGCCGTGCACGTACGGGCCGCCGAGGGCGCGGTGGACCAGGCGGCGATCCTGGTCGACGCGGTCGAGCGGCGGGCGCAGGAGCTGGCGGAAGCGGCCGGGAAGCTGCCGGGCGCGCTGAACGAGACGGAGACCGACCTGGCGGACGCCCGCGGGCTGCTGACCGGCACCACCGAGGGCACCTCCACGGCGGACCTGCGCGGCCGGATCGGCCGGGCGGAGGCCGTACTGGCCGACGTACGGCAGGAGGAGTCGGTCGGCCGGTACGACCCGATCGACGCCCTGCGCCGGGTCGAGGAGGCCGACGCGGCCCTCGACGAGGCCCTGGCCGGAGCGCGGGAGCGGGAGTCGGGCCGGCAGCGGGCGGTGGCCCTGCTCGACCAGGCGATGCTGTCGGCGCGCAGTGCGATCGGCGCGGCGACGGACTACGTCACCACCACCCGGGGCGCGGTCGGCAGCCAGGCCCGCACCCGGCTCGCGGAGGCCGGCCGGCACCTGGAGCGGGCGGTCTCCCTGACCTCCTCGGACCCGGCGGGCGCGCTGGCGGAGGCGCAGCAGGCGGATGCGCTGGCGCGGCAGGCGCAGGCCCTCGCGGAGGCGGACGTACGGGCGTACCAGGACCCGTACGCGGGCAGGCGCGGCGGGGGCGGCGGCCAGGGCGGCGCCGTACTCGGCGGGATCATCCTCGGCGAGATCCTGCGCGGCGGCGCGGGCGGCTTCGGTGGCGGGGGCGGGGGCGGATTCGGCGGGGGCTTCGGGGGCGGGGGCCGCGGCCCGGGCTCCTTCGGCGGCGGCGGAACCCGCGGCCGCATGGGCGGCGGCGGCCGCTTCTGAACCGGGTACGGCTCGGCAGACAGACCCACTCGACCCAACGGGAGAAACCCAGATGAGCAAGCAGACCATCCTCGGCCGCGTCACCCAGCTCGCCAAGGCCAACATCAACGCGCTGCTGGACCAGGCCGAGGACCCGCAGAAGATGCTGGACCAGCTGATCCGCGACTACTCCAACAACATCTCGGAGGCGGAACAGGCCGTCGCGACGACGATCGGCAACCTCCGGATGCTGGAGGCGGACCACAAGGAGGACGTGGAGGCGGCCGCCGAGTGGGGCACCAAGGCGCTCGCGGCGAGCAAGAAGGCCGACGAACTGCGGGCCGGGGGCTCGGCGGCGGACGCCGACAAGTTCGACAACCTCGCGAAGGTGGCGCTGGGCCGGCAGATGCAGTCCGAGAAGGAGGCGAAGACGGCCGAGCCGACGATCGCCGCCCAGACGGAGGTCGTGGACAAGCTCAAGGCGGGCCTGGACTCCATGAAGAACAAGCTGACGGAACTCCAGGCGAAGCGCGACGAGCTGGTGTCGCGGGCGAAGACCGCGCAGGCGCAGAACACGATGATGGACGCGGTGAAGAACATCGACGTCATGGACCCGACGAGCGACCTGAACCGCTTCGAGGAGAAGGTGCGGCGGGAGGAGGCGATGGCGTTGGGCAAGCAGGAGCTGGCGGCCTCCTCGCTGGACGCGCAGTTCGAGTCTCTGGAGGACCTGGGCAAGACGTCCGAAATCGAAGCCAGGCTCGCTGCGCTCAAGCAGGGGCGGGCCGCCTAGTCCCTCCCGGGGTGGGTGCCGGGTGGCCGCTGCGCGGCACCCTGGGCTCCGCCCAGACCCGCTCCTCAAACGCCGGCGCCCCCAGCCTCGCCGGCGTTTGAGGCGCGGGGTCCGGGGCGGAGCCCCGGCAGCGGCGCTCAGCCGGGCAGATCCGCCAGGCGGGCCGCGGCGGCGGCGCGGACCTCCTGGGACTCCATCGGGTCGTCCCGCAGGACCGCGACCCGCGCCAGGTACTCCGGACCGTCCGGTGCCTCCGCGATGCCCAGCAGCCGCGCCTCCCCCTCGCAGTCCCACAGGGACTCCGTGTGCGCGTAGTCCAGCCCGGACGGGTCAATGGCGGCGAGTGCCTCCAGATAGCCCGGCCGCTCAATGGAGTGCGGGGTGCGCAGCCAGAACTGGCGCAGCGCCGGCACGGCCTCGGAGGCGTCCGGCCCGAACCGGGCCAGCCGCTTCGCGGTGAGGTACGGGCCGCACCAGTCCCGCTCCCGCCACTGCTCCTCCAGTTCCACCACGAGCCGCGGGATCACCTCGGGACCGAGGTGGTCGGCCAGTACGTCGTCCCCCAGCCGGGCCAGCCATTCCCGCTCGTCCTGCGCCCACCGCCGCGCGGCCGGCACGGCGAGGGCGCCGAGGGCCTCGACGGCCCGGCGCAGGACGGGCAGCGAGTGCCTGCCGTTCGCGGTGCCGAGCAGGGGCACCAGCGGGATCAGCCGTTCGTCGGGGGGCCGGCGGGCCAGTTCGCGCAGGGCGGCCGTCTTCGTACCGTCGGCGCCGCCGGTGTCGGCCAGCAGGGCGAGCAGCTCCTCACCGGTCCGGTCGCCCAGCGTTTCGGCGGGCAGGTCCTGGAAGACCTGCGTGTCGATCCCGAACCGGATCCACGGTTCGCAGGGCCACGGCGGCTCCGCCGCCCCGCGCATCCGGGTCCGTGCGACGTCCCCCAGGTCCTCCCACCACTCGGCCGGCCACAGGTCCGCGACCGATTCCAGTACGCGGATCCAGTGCTCGCCCTCCCGCACGTGGGCCCGCAGCCCTTCCCGTGCTTCGTCCGATCCCGCGAGCGCGAGCAGCTCCAGGACTTCGATCGCCCGCATGCAGTCGTACTCGCGCCCCGCCAGCTGCGCCACCACGGGCGCGGGGGACAGTTCCAGGTCCCGCAGGAGCCGTGCGTGGTAGAGGGCGCGCTGGTCGAGCCCGTCCCAGCTCCAGTCCCGGCGGATCACCTCGTACACCAGCGGGGCGGCCGCCGCCGGATCCTGCAGGGCCCGTACGGCGCCCAGGCCGCGGCCGCGCTGGAGCAGGCCGTGCAGCGAGTCGTGGGGGGCGTACAGGGCCTGGCCGTCTTCGTCTTCGTCGGTCATCGCCCCGTACCCTGCCCGCCGCGGCACGGGGCCCGCCACTCGTTATCCGTACATGTTCAGCAGCTGCTCCGCCGAGAGTTCCGACACCGCCTCCGCCACCCCGCCCGGCAGGGGCAGCGGCAGCTCGAACCAGACCGTCTTGCCCCGGTGGGTGCGGCGGGTGCCCCAGCCGGCGGAGAGCAGGCCGACCAGCTGGAGGCCCCGGCCGCCCTCGTCGGTGTCGCGGGCCCGGCGCCGTCTCGGCTGGACCAGGTTCGCGTCCCACACCTCGCAGACCAGGGTCCGGTCGAGGAGCAGGCGGAGTCTGATCTCGCCCTCGCCGTACCGCAGGGCGTTCGTGACCAGCTCGCTGACCAGGAGTTCCGTGGTGTCCAGGAGGCCTTCGAGGCCCCAGGCCGGCAGTTTCGCGCGGGCCAGTTCGCGGGCGCGGCCCACCGAGCGGGCCTCGCGCGGGAGCTGCCAGTCGCCGACGGCGTCCACCGGCAGGCCCTGCACCCGGGCCATGAGGAGGGCGATGTCGTCCTCCCCGTGCCGGGTGTCGAGGGTGTTCAGGACGTGGTCGCAGACGTCCTCCAGCGGGCGGACCGGGTCGGCGAGGGCCTCCCGCAGCCCGCGCAGGCCCTCCTCCAGCGGGTGGTCGCGGGATTCGACCAGTCCGTCGGTGTAGAGGGCGAGGAGCGCGCCCTCGGGGAGTTCGACCTCGACCTCCTCGAAGGGCTCGCCGCCCACGCCCAGCGGCATGCCGGGCGGCACCTCCAGCAGGAGTGCGGGCCGCGGCTTGCCCGCCTCGTCCGGGGGCTCCACGAGCACGGGCGGCATGTGGCCCGCGTTGGCGATCGTGCAGCGCCGGGTCACCGGGTCGTAGACGGCGTACACGCAGGTGGCGAGGTACACCTCGGAGCGGTCGGCGTCCCGCGAGTGCAGGGCGGCCCGGGAGGCCTGCTGGGAGCCGCCGGGGGCGCCGAGTCCGCGGGCGATCTCGTCGAGCGCGGTCAGCACCTCCGCCGGTTCGAGGTCCAGCAGCGCGAGGGTCCGTACAGCGGTCCGCAGTTCGCCCATCGCGACGGCGGCCCGCAGTCCGCGGCCCATGACGTCGCCGACGACGAGCGCGGTGCGGTGCCCGGGCAGCTCGATGACGTCGAACCAGTCCCCGCCGACCTCGGTGGCCGCGTTGCCCGGCAGGTAGCGGCAGGCGATGTCCAGGCCGGCCGCTTCCGGGTCGCCGGGCGGGAGCAGGCTGCGCTGCAGGATCAGCGCCCGCTCGTGCTCGCGCCGGTAGAGGCGGGCGTTGTCGATGCAGACGGCGGCGCGCGCGGCCAGTTCGACGGCGACGGCCCGGTCGCGTTCGCCGAAGGGTTCGCTGCCCTTCGTACGGGAGAACTGTGCGAGCCCGACCACCGTGTCGTGGGCGACCATCGGCACGACCAGCGTGGACTGCACGAGGTCGTCGGCCCCGCCGCCCTCGATCAGCCGCGGCCGGGCCGTGCGCAGCGCGAGCGCGCCCGGGGAGGCGGCCGGGTAGCGGTGGACGTCCCCTACGGAGACCAGCGCGCCCGGGCCGGACAGCGGTGCGTCCGAGACCGCCGAGGCGAAGGCGACCCGCCGCAGCGGCGCGGACGGGGTGCGGGCCGGCCCCTGGCCCGGCAGGCTCGGCACGCCGGGGCCCTGCGGCCGGGCGGGCCGGTCGTCGTCGCCGAGCAGCAGCCCCTGGTAGAGGTCGACGGCGGCCAGGTCGCAGAAGCCGGGCACGGTGACGTCGAGGAGCTCGCGGGCGGTGGTCTCCAGGTCGAGGGAGTTCCCGATGCGGTGCCCGGCCTCGTTGAGCAGGGCGAGGTTGCGCCGTACTCCGGCGGCCTCGCGGGCGGCGAGGTGGCGGCGGGTGACGTCGGTGCCGATGCCGGCGACTCCGATGGGACGGCCGGTGCCGCCGTGCACGCGGTAGAGGTTGATGGACCAGTGGCGGTTCTCCCGGCTGCCGGGGGCGGCTCCGGTGATGCGGAGGTCGGTGACGGAGTCGCCGGTCTCCAGGACCCGGCGCAGGGCCTCGGCCATCCGGTCGGCCTCGTGGCGCGGCAGGTAGTCGTGCACGGTCCGGCCCCGGTGCTCCTCGGCCGCTCCGCCGAAAACGGTGGCGAAGCGGCGGTTGGCCCGCTGCACGGTGAGGTCCGTACCGAAGAGGAGGAAGCCGAAGGGAGATTGGCCGAATATGGCCTGTGAGGCCGCAAGATCGGATTCGATGCGTCGCAGCGCGCGTACGTCCACGACGACGCAGAGCGCGGCCCGGTCGGCGGTCTCGGTCTGGGTCGGCATCACGTAGATCTCGGCCACCCCGTGCGCACCGCCCCCGCCGGGGATGCGGAACGGGATCAGGCCCGTCCACTCTTTGCCGTCGAGGATCTCGGAGACCCGGCGGTGCGCGTCGGCGCGCAGCTCCGGCGGCATGAAGGCGTCGACGGGGTCGCGGCCCACGGCCTGGGAGGCCGGCAGCCCGAAGAGTTCCTCGGCGCGCAGGCTCCACTGGTCGATGAGCCCGTCGGGCCCGATCGAGAACGACGCGACCTTTATGTAGTCATATATCGAGCCAGGTGGACTGCTGTGCCACAGGGCGTCGTGCCATGTTTCCCGAGGCACGCTGGTCTGCTGTGCCTGCGCAGGTATCTCGCTCACGCGACCGTCCCCTCCAGCTCACCGCAACCGGACCGGCCATGACCGCAGTATTCAGCACCACGGCCCTGCTCGGCACGGCGTTCACGATCACAAAAAGGTCCCGTTAGTTTCGAGCCACGTCACGTGATCTCACCTTGTTACTCACCAGGAAGAGCCAACTCGAACCACACAGTCTTGCCCGACTTCCCGTGACGGGTCCCCCAGCGCTGCGAGGAGACTGCGACGAGGTGCAGTCCGCGGCCCCCTTCGTCGTCGGCTTTCGCGACCCGTTCGCGGGGCGGGTCCGGAAGCGGATCGGAAACTTCCACGAGCAGCGCGGCCCCGCCGGCCGGGCCGCTGGCGGCCGGAACCTGCCGTACCAGCCGGACGCCGATGGGGCCGGAGGCGTACCGCAGGGAATTCGTGACGAGCTCGCTGACCAGCAGGACGGTCACGTCGCCGACGGCCTCCAGCCCCCAGTCCCTGAGGGTGCCGCGCACGGCGTGGCGGGCGGTGCGGACGGCACCTGGTTCGGCGGGGAAGGCCCATTCGGCACGTTCACCGTCTGTGTCGATCACGCCGATCACTTCCCGGGCCGCCAGCACGGACCCCAGTCCGGTTCGTCTGTGACGAAAGAGGGACGAGATAGGGACTAATAGCGACATACCCGATATTCGAGGCGTCGTACCACCCGATCCGCCACCCACCGGCGCACTGTGGCGCAGACGGCCCAGCGCGCGAGCGTCACGCGCCCCCGTCGGACCGTTGTCCGCTCACGGCGCGCAGTCGGCGGCCGGCCTCGGCGACCGCGGGCCGGTCCTGGTCGAGCCAGTCCACCGACTCCAGCTCCTCCGGCCCGAGCCAGCGCAGTTCGTCGTGGTCCTCCAGCGGGGCCGGCACTCCGGAGAGCAGCCGGGCCGTCCACACGTGCAGGACGAGGCCGGGCTTCAGCGGCCATTCCCCCGGGATCCGCTCCAGCGGCTCGGTCTCCACACCGAGCTCCTCGCGCAGTTCGCGCACCAGCGCCTCGGGGACTGACTCGCCCGGTTCGGCCTTGCCGCCGGGCAGCTCCCAGCGGCCGGCGAGCTCCGGCGGCGCGCTGCGGCGGGCGGCCAGCAGGCGCCCCTCATGGCAAAGGGCTCCGCCCACGACCACTCGTACAGTCATGGACGGAGCCTATGCCAGTGCTGGATGCTCAGTTCGTCGTGGCGGTCTGGCCGATCCGCTCGACCCAGTAGAGCTGCTTGTGTCCTCGGTCGTCGAGGCTGTCGGCGACCTTCTGGGCCTCGGCCCGGGTGGGATACCGGCCCACCCGGTAGCGGTTGCCGTTGTCGTCCTGACGTATGACCAGCCACGGGAGCAGGGCACCGCTGTCGTTCATCGCGTTTCACCCTCCGCCGATGTACCTGCCCGGGAAACCGCATTGCGCATATGCCCGAGCTTACGCCCGACCTTTACTGAGCGGATACGGTTTTTCACGAAGAGGTACCTCGCGGGCGTACTCATCCGGCCATGTGTACGAGTGGGCCGTGCGCGCCGGTTCAGAGGGGGCGTGCGGGGCGCACGGAGGGCATCGGCAGGATCACCGCGCCGCCGCCCGTCGCCCCCTTGCGGCAGACGTCCCCGCAGGTCGCGTCGAGGGAGCAGCAGAGCGAGCAGATCGGGCCCGCCTGGACGGGGCAGTCGGCGATGTCGGGGAGTTCGTACGCCGTCTCACACACGGCGCAGACGTGGGTGGCGGTGACGTCCTCGACCTCGACGTCCGGGCCGTTCACCGTGTTCGGCCGGGCCAGGTAGTACTTCCCCCTGGTCATCCAGGCGATCAACGGGCACAGCAGGAGTGCGAGTCCGGCCGCGATGAAGGTGGAGAAGGCCTCGGCGTGGGTGCCGAAGAGTCCGAAGAAGGCGAGGATCGAGACGGTGGAAGCGATCACCATCGCGCCGAAACCCGCCGGGTTGACGGCGTGGAGGTACGCCCGCTTGAACTCGATGTACGGCGGGCTGAGCCCGAGCCGCTTGTTGATCACGAGGTCGGCGGCGACCGCGGCGATCCACGCGATGCCCACGTTGGAGTAGAAGCCCAGCAGCTTGCCGAGCATCGCGAACATGTTCAACTCCATCAGCGTCAGCGCGATGCCGAGGTTGAGGAAGATGTACCAGACCCGGCCGGGGTGGCGGTGGGTGACGCGGGAGAAGAAGTTCGACCAGGACAGCGAGCCGCTGTAGGCGTTCGTGACGTTGATCTTGATCTGGGACACGATCACGAACAGCGCGGCGGCGGGCAGCGCGAGACCGCCGAGCCACGGGCGCAGGGCCTCGATCTGAGGGGCGATCGGCTCCAGGGCGTGCGTGGTGCCGACGGCTTCGAGGGCGACGAAGGCGAGGAACGCGCCGCCGAGCTGCTTGGCCGCACCGATGATCACCCAGCCGGGGCCGGCGGCGAGCACGGCGAGGTTCCACTTGCGGCTGTTGGCGGGGGTCTTGGCGGGCATGAACCGCAGGTAGTCGGCCTGCTCCCCGATCTGCGCGATCAGCGAGAGCGCGATGCCGGTCCCGAAGCCGAAGCCGATCCAGGAGAACCCCGACCCGGCGCCCTGGGTCCCGCCGAAGCCGGCGAAGGCGCCCCAGGCGTCGGGGGCCTCGAAGGCGAGCACCACGAAGGGCAGCACGAGCCCGATCAGCCAGACCGGCTGGGTCCAGGCCTGCACCTTGGCGAGCGCGCCCATGCCTTTGAACACGATCGGGATCACGACGAGGGTGGTGAGGAGGTAGCCGACCTCCAGCGGGAGGCCGACCGCCTGGTGCATGGCCTGGGCCATGATCGAGCCTTCGAGCGCGAAGAAGATGAAGGTGAAGGAGGCGTAGATGAGGGAGGTCAGGGTGGACCCGAAGTACCCGAAGCCCGCGCCGCGGGTGACAAGGTCCATGTCCAGGCCGTACGTGGCGCACGCGCGGGCGATCGGGATGCCGGTCAGGAAGATGACCACGGCGGCGGCCAGGATCGCGGCGGCGCCGCTGGTGAATCCGTAGGCGAAGACGATGGACGCGCCGATGGCGAAGTCGGCGAGGTAGGCGATCCCGCCGAGGGCCGTGCCGGCGACGGTGCCGGGGCCCCAGCGGCGGAAGGAGTGGGGCGCGTATCTGAGGGAGTAGTCCTCACGGCTCTCGTCGGCGGCCAGCTTCGCGTAGCTGCGGGTCGCCTGTGGCTTCGCGGGGGCGGGGGCGATGTCGGTCATGCCGTCCGACGCTAAGCGCGCGATATGACGCCCCGTCACCCGTCGGCGTTGCCCGGGGGTTACGCCTCCGCGCCCCGCGTCACACAGGCGTTAAACCCCCCGAACCCCCTGTCCGCTGTCCGGTGCGCCGCCGTTGCCGGGGCGGAGCCCCGGATCCTTGAGCCGCACCGGGCACGCGGCATCAGCCACATCCAGCCCCGCCGGCGTTTGAGGCGCGGGGTACGGGGCGGAGCCCCGGGAGCGGCGCCGCATCAGCGCACGGCGGGGGGTCACCGCACAGGCAAGTGGTACGACAGGCGGTACCGGTCCGCCGGGATCACCACGTCCGCGGTCTCCACGGCGCGGCCCGACGCGTAGTACGTGCGGCCGATCACCAGCACCACGTGCCCCGGCACTCCCCCCAGCAGCAGGATCTCCTCCGCCAGGCCCGGCCGCGCGCCGACCTCCTCGACCACGTTGTCCACGACCACGTCGATCGCGGCCATCCGGTCCACCACCCCGGAACCGCCCAGCGGGCCCTCCTCCGGGAGCATCACCGGGGTCCGGCCGGTCACGGCAAGCGGCTCCCAGGAGGTGGACAGCATCATCGCCTCCCCCGCGTCGCGGAAGACGTACCGCGTCCGCATCACCCGCTCGCCCGGCTCGATGCCCAGCCGCTTCGCGATCTCCGCCGGTGCGGCCGCCTGCTCGCTGCTCGACTCCCACGTGCCGCGCGCGCCCGAATCCGCCTGCTCCTGGCGGAACGGCGTCGACGCGCCGCCCGTGCGGTAGCCGGAGCGGGCGACCCGCCGCGGGACCGGCTGTTCGCGCACGTACGTGCCGGACCCGGACCGGCCCTCGACGAGGCCCTCCGCCATCAGGACCTTGCGCGCCTCCAGCGCCACGGTGTCGGAGACCCCGTACTCCTCGCGGATACGGGCCTGCGAGGGGAGCCGGGCGTGCGGGGGCAGGGAGCCGTCGACGATCTTCTGTCGCAGGTCCCCGGCCACGCGCAGATACGCCGGCTGCTCACCGAAAGTCACTGGCCACTCCCATCAGGTTGACAGACAGCTACACCCTGGCAACCGACGGTTGTAGACCGCAAGCACGGGCCAGAGTTTCACCCGAAGTGATGAAGCCTGGTCACTCAAACCCGTTACCGCGCGTTACCGGAGAGGCCCTCACGCCGCCTCGCGCGAAGGCCCCCGACCCGAGTCGGGCTCCGAGTCCCCCGGGTACTCCTCCAGCCACGGCGGGATCTGCGTGGACAGCCCGTACGCCCCGCGCAGCGCCTGCTCCGTCTCCGGCGACAACGCGCCCAGCGCCCGGTCCCACTGCTTGTCGAAGTCGGCCGGCGTCTTCGCCTGCGAGGCGCGCTGCCACGCCGCGCGGGCCTCCTCGATCTCCTTGAGCTGCGCCCGGGCGGCCTTCTCCATCCCCGGCAGGGACGTGTGCCCGCCCACCACCTTGGCCTCCTCGCCCAAGGCCGCGTACACCTCGCGCGCCCACGCCTGGTGCTCGGCGAGGGCCTCGTCGACCACCTCCTCGGGGGGCCGGCTCAAGACGAACTCGACGCTGTTCGCGGCCCGCAGGAAGGCCGCCTGCTCGGGCTTCAGCGTGCCCAGGTCCTGGCGCAGGCTGCCCTTGTGCTCCTCGCCCGTCGTCCCGATCACGCACAGCAGCCGCCGGTCGCCCTGGCGCCAGGACTCGCGCGAGGGCGCGAAGTAGTACATCTCCGCGAAGGCGGGCAGGGCCCAGGTGTCCATCGCGTACGCGTCCTGCGCCTTCCAGCACTCGTCCTCGTAGGCCAGGTCCGCCTCGACCGACTCGGGGGCCGCCTTCGGGTCCATCAGCTTCGACTCGGTCACCTCGCCGTGGTGCACCAGAGCGCAGTCGATCCGGTACATGAGGGGGTGCTCGTCCATCAGGTCGCCGCCCGGGACGTTGAAGCAGTCGCCCGCCCGCAGGTCGTCGACATCGGCGAGCTCGCCCTCCACCTCGGTGAGTTCGCTCACCGACTCCAGCCGGTGGCGGAGCTCCGTCACGACCCGGTCCGCGGCAAGCACCATGAGACCCGTCATCAGCACCGACACCACCAGGCCGACGATCGCCAGGGCCTTGCCCTTCTCGCCCTTCTTCGCGATCTGTACGAGGGCCACAATGCCGAAGACGATGCCGAGCGGCGGCAGGCACAGCAGGCCGACGAGGAGCGAGGCGAGCGCGAACCCGTTGAGCCCCGGCGGCTGGGCGCCGTACCCGGGCGGCGGGCCCCACCCCGGGAGCGGCGACGGCGGGGCCCAGGGGTTGCCCGGTCCGGGGGGCGGTATCTGCGGGGTGCTCACGGGGACGGACTCCATCCGGGGCGGCGCGGTGGCGCGGTGGCGCGGTGGGCGCGAACGAACGCGCGAATAGTACGCAGCGGGGGCGACCGGTCCATCGGTCGCCCCCGCCCTGTTCACCGCTCGGCGCACCCGCCCGGCGCCCTGCTCAGCGCCTCCGTTCGGTACGCCCGCTCAGCCCCGGCCGCTCAGAACTGGAGCGCCCAGGAGTCGATCTTGCCGGTGTCGATGTTCGCGTTGTCGTTCACCCGGAGCTTCCACACCCCGTTGGCGGCCTCCGAGGAGGCGTTCACGGTGAAGGTCCGGATGATGTTGTCCGCGCTGCCGCCGGCCCGGTTGTGCAGGGTGTAGACGGTGCCGTCGGGGGCGACCAGGTCGACCTTCAGGTCACCGGTGTAGGTGTGCTTGATGTCGACCGGGACGCTCAGGGTCGCCGGGGCGTTGCCGGAGACTCCGCTGACGGTGATCGGGGACTCGACGGTCGAGTTGTCGTTGATCGCGTAGTCGGCGGTGTTCTCGAAGCGCGGGCCGGGCGGGACGGTGCCGCCGGCGCCGACGAAGAGCAGCCGGTTCGGGGAGCCCGTGCCGGGGCTGGTCACCACGTTCGGGGTGGCCGCGTTCACCAGGCCGTCGCGGACCTGGGCCGGGGTGCTCGCCGGGTTCTGCGACAGGTAGAGGGCGGCCGCGCCCACGACGTGCGGCGTGGCCATCGACGTGCCGGAGATGGTGTTGGTGGCGGTGTCCCCGGTGCCCCACGAGGAGGTGATGTTGGAGCCCGGCGCGAAGATGTCCAGGATCGAGCCGTAGTTGGAGAAGCTGGACTTGGCGTCGGTGTTGGTGGTGGAGCCGACCGTGATGGCCTCGGCGACGCGCGCCGGGGACTTGGTCGAGGCGTCCGTGGACTCGTTGCCCGCCGCGACGCCGTAGGTGATGCCGGAGGCTATGGAGTTGCGTACGGCCGTGTCGAGCGCGGAGTCGGCGCCGCCGCCGAGCGACATGTTCGCCACGGCCGGCTTGACGGCGTTCCGCGTCACCCAGTCGATGCCGGCGACGACCTGGGCGGTCGTGCCGGAGCCCTGGTTGTTGAGGACGCGGACGCCGACGACCTTGGCCTTCTTGGCCACGCCGTAGGCGCCGCCCGCGACGGTGCCGGCGACGTGCGTGCCGTGGCCGTGGCCGTCCTGGGCGGTGTTGTCGTTGTCGATGGCGTCGTAGCCGTAGGAGGCACGCCCGCCGAAGTCCTGGTGGGTGATGCGGACGCCGGTGTCGATGATGTACGCGGTGACGCCCTCGCCGGCCTTGTCCGGGTAGGTGTAGCTCTGGTTCAGCGGGAGCGCGCGCTGGTCGATGCGGTCCAGGCCCCAGGAGGGCGGGCTGGGCTGGGTGCCGTCGGCGGCGTCGACCGTGAAGACCCGGTTCTGCACGACCGATGCGACCGCCGGGTCGGCGGCGAGCTTCCTGGCCTGCGTCTCGGAGACCTCGACCGAGTAGCCGTTGAGGGCGGCGCTGTAGGTCCGGTCGATCTTCGCGCCGTACCGCTTGGCGACGGCCTTGCCGCTGTCGTCGGTGGAGCGGGCGGCGGAGTCCTTCAGGGTCACGATGTAGCTGCCGGACACGGAGCCGGGGGCGCCCGCGTTCTCGATGACGCCGAGCGCGCCGGTGTCGGCGGCCGATGCGGGTAACGCGGCGGCGGCGCCGAGCGCGAGGGCCGCGACGGCGGTCGCGCTGATGCCGGCGATCTTCCGGCGGGTGTGACGCACGGACATTGAGGGGTCCTCCTCATGAGTGGTGCGTTGCGGGGGGTGAGGCGCGCAGCCGTCGGAGCACACCGCAGGAATCACGGTTTTAGCCATGCCCATGACAAAGCATTCGGTCCGGCGGGCCGTCGCCACCGAAAGGTTGACCCACCTCAGCAGCACTCACAAGAGGACGGCGGAGACGTAACATCCGTGCCATACACCCGCCATGATCAAGCAAAGGTGTTCCGCACATGACGCACGCATTGCCGGGTTACGCATGCTCCGAGGACGGCACGCGCGCCGACGCCCGGACGGCCCCCTGGTGCTGCCCGCTCTGCGGCGGCCCCTGGGACCTCGACTTCGTACCGGATCCGGCCAGTCCGCTGGAACCGGCGGCCGGGCCGAACTCGCTGTGGCGGTACGCGGCCGCGCTGCCGCTGCCGGGCGCGTTCTCCGTCTCACTGGCGGAGGGGCACACTCCGCTGGTGCCGCTGGCGGAACGGATTCACGCCAAACTCGACTTCCTGATGCCGACCCTGTCCTTCAAGGACCGCGGCGCCGTGATGCTCGCGGAAGTGGCCCGGCGGCTGGCGCCGGAGCGGGTCGTGGCGGACAGCAGCGGCAACGCGGGGACCTCCGTGGCGGCGTACTGCGCACGGGCCGGGCTGGATTGTGAAGTTTTCGTGCCCGAGGGCACCTCGGAGAAGAAGACCGAGCAGATGCGGGCGCACGGGGCCGTCGTACGGGTCGTCCCGGGCGGCCGGGAAGCCGCGGCGGAGGCGGCCCGGGCCGCCGCGGAGGAGCCGGGGGTCTTCTACGCGAGCCACGTCTTCAACCCGTACTTCCTGCACGGTACGAAGACGTACGTGTACGAGATCTGGGAGGAGCTCGGGCGCCGCCTCCCGGAGGCCCTGGTCGTCCCGGTGGGCAACGGCACCCTGCTCCTCGGGGCCGCGCTCGCCGTGGAGGAGCTCGCGGCGCGCGGGGTCCGGCCGCCGGCGCTGATCGCGGTCCAGTCGGAGGCGGTGGCGCCGCTGGCGGCCGCGTTCGCGGCGGGCGCCGAGGACGCCGAGCCGGTGCCGCAGCTGCCCACCCTGGCGGAGGGCATCGCGATCCCCGCCCCGCCGCGGGCCCGCCAGGTCCTGGCCGCGGTCCGCAAGTCCGGCGGCACCTTCCTGACGGTCCCGGACGCCCGGCTCCGCGAGGCGCAGCGGGACCTGGCCCGGCGCGGGCTGTTCGTCGAGCCGACGGCCGCCGCCTGCTGGGCGGCCGTGCGCCCCGGCGCCCCGGACGACCCCCTCCAGGGCCGCACGGCGGTCGTCCCGCTGTGCGGCGCGGGGGCGAAAACGGGGCTGGCGCCGTAGCGGGTGTCCGGCGTTCAGCCGGTGCAGCCGGGGACGCTGCCCTGCGGGGCGCAGTTGTCCGGGGTGTTCGCGGCGACGGCGGTGGCGCTCAGGGTGACCGCGCCGGCGGCCTCGAAGACGCCTCCCCCGGCGGCGGCGCGGTTCCCGGTGACGGCGCTCCCCGTCAGGCTCGTCGTGCCGACGTTGTAGAGGCCGCCGCGCCCCCGGCAACGGCGCCGCACGCACCTCCCACCCCCACCGGCGGAGCCCCGGCGGAGCCCCGGCCTACGTGTCGGAAATCCGCGAGCCCCCGGCCGCCCCGCGTGACACCGTGGCCCCATGACCACGCACCCTGAACTCGCCGCCAAGGCAACCGCGTTCGCGAACCTGCACACCCCCGCCTCCCCCCTCCCCCTCGCCAACGCCTGGGACGTCGCCTCCGCCCGCCTCGTCGAGGCGTCCGGCGCGCCCGCCGTGGCCACCACCAGCGCCGGCGTCGCCTGGTCGCTCGGCTCACCCGACGGGGACGCCCTGGCCCGCGACCGGGCCCTCGACCTCGTCTCCCGGGTGGCGGCGGCCGTCTCCGTGCCCGTCACCGCCGACATCGAGGGCGGCTTCGGCGCCGACCCCGCGGGCGTCGCCGAGACCGTCGCCGGGGTGCTGGCCGCCGGGGCGGTCGGCATCAACATCGAGGACGGCCACCGCGCCCCCGCCGAGCACGCGGAGCGCCTGGCCGCGGCCCGCGCCGCCGCCGAGGCCGCCGGGGTCCCGCTCTACGTCAACGCCCGCATCGACACCTACCTCTTCGGCCTCGGCGACCCGGCGACCCGCCTCGACGAGACCCTCGCCCGCGCCGCCGCCTACCTCCGCGCCGGAGCCACCGGCATCTTCGTGCCCGGCGTCACCGACCCGGCCACCGTCGCCGAGCTCGCCAAGGGCATCGACGCCCCCCTGAACATCCTGGTCGGCCCCGGCGCCCCGAGCGTCGCCGAGCTCGGCGCTCTCGGCGTCTCCCGCGTCAGCCTCGGCTCCTGGGTGGCGGAGGCCGCGTACGCCGTGGTCCGGCGCGCCACCGAGGAGCTGCTCGCCACCGGCACGTACGGGACGCTCGCGCACGCGCTCCCGTACGGCGAGCTGAACGAGCTGCTCAAGGGCTGAGACAGCCGCAAAAACCCAGAAGCCTGCATAGGCCAACGACCATAGGATCCGGTCATGCGCGCATCAACTCCGGTGGAGAGCAAGCCTGCCGCGGCCGTCTGGACGGCCCTCGCCCTCGTCTACGTGGTCTGGGGTTCGACCTACCTCGGCATCCGGATCGCCGTCGAGACGATGCCCCCCTTCCTCTCCGCCGGAGCCCGTTTCATCACCGCCGGCCTGCTGCTGGCCGCCGCCGTCGCCTGGCGCTACGGCCCCGCCGCGCTCAAGGCGACCCGCGCCCAGCTCGGCTCGGCGGCCCTCGTCGGCCTGCTGCTGATCCTCGGCGGCAACGGCCTGGTCGTGCTCGCCGAGACCTCGGTGCCGTCCGGGCTGGCCGCGCTGCTGGTCGCGGCGGTGCCGATGTGGGTGGTGGTGCTGCGGGCGGGCAGTGGGGACTTGCCGCCGCCGCGCACCCTGGGCGGGGTCCTGGTGGGACTGGCCGGGCTCGCGGTGCTGACCAGCCCGGGGCTGAGCGGGGCCGTGCGGCTCTCCGGGGTGCTGCTGGTGGTGGCGGCCTCGGTGCTGTGGTCGCTGGGCTCGTTCTCGGCGTCGAAGCTGACCCTGCCGGAGAACCCGTTCACGGGCAGCGCGTACCAGATGCTCGCGGGCGGGATCGCCGGCGTGCTCGTCGGCCTGCTCCGCGGCGAGCACCGCGGTCTGGATCCGGCGGCGTTCTCCACCGCCTCCTGGCTGGCTCTCGGCTACCTGGTCGTCTTCGGCTCGCTCGTCGGCTTCACGGCGTACGTGTGGCTGCTCCAGGCCGCGCCGCTGTCGCTGGTGTCCACGTACGCGTACGTCAATCCGGTGGTCGCCGTCGCCCTCGGCTGGCTGATCCTCGACGAGGCCCTGACCTGGCCGATCGTGCTCGGCGGCGCGATCGTCGTGGCGGCGGTGTGCGTGATCGTCAGCACGGAGCGCACGAAGCCCGCCCAGCGGTAGTCCGCCCCTCCCGGAACCCGCACTCCTGTTTCCCCATCCTCCCTCGGGGCACACCCGCCCGCGCGCAACCGCTTCCCCGACGGAACGTCACAACTCGTCAACGGCAGGGAACTTGCCGGCACGACCGCAGCACGACCGGCCGGGGGCCGGACACGGACAAGCAGGACGGCAAGTGCCCGACCAGGACCGGCACCGGCCAGCAGGTGCTGCTGAAGACCTGCTCGTCGAGCAATTCCAACCAGTGGTGGAGCTTCCGCCGGGGCGCGCTGGGATAGGCGGGCCCGCCCGGCGTGCGGCGGGGGCCGTCCGCCCCGCGCCGGGTGCTCAGCCCCGCGCCGCCCGCTCGTACAGGGCCTTGGCGCGCTCGTCGAACAGCGCGGCCGTCGAGTCCACGTCCGTGTCCCCGCCGCTCAGGACGCCGATCAGCCGGCCGGGGCGCCCCGGACCGCCGCGGTCGGCGATCCAGGGGCTGCCGCTGGTGCCCGTCCAGAAGCCCGCGCAGCTCATGTACAGCATGTCGGGGTCGTCCTCGTCGTGCCGGGTCTGCGTGGTGCAGGAGACGGGCTTGTTCTGCGGGTTGTGCTCGGACTCCGGGTAGCCGACGACGGTCACGTCCCGGTCGTACCCGGAGGTCCATTCGGGCTTCGGGGCCTCCGCCGCGCCGCCGACCGCCTCCTGCACGCTGCGTCCGTCCTCGTCCGCCGCGAGGGTGAGGAAGGCGAAGTCGGCGGTGTCCTCGCCCCACTTCGTCCAGCGGTCGTCGACATGGATCGAGCGGACCTTCCACACCCCCAGGGGGTGGGTGCCGGCGCCCTCGCCGGAGAAGGCGGGGGCGAAGGCGAGCTCGCCGATGGCCAGGCCGTCGTGGGCCACCTCGCCCGGCTGCCCGTCCTCGCCGGCCGGTGCCACGCAGTGCGCGGCGGTGGCGACGACGTTGCCCTTCGGGCTGTCGACGACGCTCGCCGTGCACCAGTGCTCGCCGCCCGCCATGAGCACGCCGACGGTGGGGAAGGGGAGCACCCGCGGGTCGCCGGGCGACTCCAGGAACGCGACGGCGCACACCGCCGCGAGCCCCGCCGCGGCGGCGGCCGAGGCCCCCTTCACCACGGTGCTCAACGCACGGCGGGGTCGGGTGTCGGCGCCGACATCACCTTGCTGATCCACTCCAGCGCGCCCTCCCTCATGCCTCGTACGTACGACTTCCCGTTGTGCCCACCATCCTGGATCACCTGCAGCGTGGTGTGCACGGGACCCTTGCCGTACTCCTTCATGAACTTCTCGGCCTTGTCGCGGCCGGACTCGGCGGTGCCGATCTGGAAGTTGATGTAGACGTCGGGGCCGCCCGCGCCGATCAGCTTCTCGGCGAGCTTCTCCGGGTTGTCCTGGTCCATGGCCTGCGTGTTCCCGTTCCACAGCGGGGAGTCGGGGACGATGTCGACCCCGCTCGCGATGGCCGCCTTGAAGCGGTCGGGGTGCTTCAGGACGTGCTTGAAGGCCCCGAATCCGCCGGCCGAGGAGCCCATGAAGGCCCAGCCGTCGCGGGAGGTGAAGGTCCGGAAATTGGCCTTCGTGAAATCCGGGACGTCTTCGGCCATCCAGGTGCCCATCTTGGGCTGGCCGGGGATGTCGGAGGCGTCGAAGTGGTGCTTGGTGTCGGCGTTGTGCACCGGCATGATCAGGATGAAGGGCAGGCTCGTGCCGGCCTTCGCCCCGTCGCTGACGGCCTTCTGCAGGCCGAGGCCGGGTCCCGTGCCCCAGTAGTTCGTGGGGTAGCCGCGGCCTCCGGGCAGGGAGATCAGGACCGGGAAGGCGCTCTTGGCGTACTTCGGCTCGTCGTACTCCTTGGGCACCCACACCCATACGTCCCCCGTGAACCCGGACTTCGCCCCGGTGAGGGTGGTCCGCGCGATCTGGGTGCCGTCCGGCAGCCGGTTGGTCCGGACGAACTCGGCCTTCGGCCCGGTCGGCATGCTCACCCCCGCCGGCAGGTCGGAGGCCGCGGCGGCCTTCGAGGTCTTGGAGGTCTTCTCCTGCACCTTCCCGAAGGAGACCGGCTCCCCTATGTCCGAGAAGAGGCCGTACTTGTACGCTGCCGCCCCGCCTCCGGCTGCGAGGACGAGAGCGAGCCCACCGCTGATCAGAAGCAGGCGCAGGCGCTTGGGGCGACGGCCGCCCTCGGTCGTGGGGCTGCCGTCGCCTTGCTGGTCATACTGCACGGATTTGTCCCGTTCCTTCTCCGGCGCTCACCTCGGAGCGCGGGTCGGACCGATCGGTCCCCCTTACACCCTTTACAGAGGTATGAACGACGGGACGGGTTGCCTGGGACGGGCGTGACGTGTCGAGCGCCACCCGCGGGCCGGCGGGCCGCCCGCTCCGCTGCCGCGGCGGATCAGCCGGCGGCGGGCTTCGGGCCCTTCAGCACCTTGCTGATCCACTCCAGGGAGCCTTCCTTCATGCCCCGGACGTAGTGCCAGCCGTTGTGCTCGCCGTTCTGGATGTCGCGGATGGTCGTCTTGACCGGCCCCTTGCCGTAGGCCTGCACGAACTTCACCATCCGGTCCTTCCCGCTCTCCTTCGTGCCGATCTGGAAGTTGATGTAGACCTCGGGGCCGTTGGTGTCGATCAGCTTCTTGGCGAGGGTCTCGGGGTTGTTCGCGTCCATCTCCGCCTGGTGGCCCTTCCAGAGCGGGGAGTCGGGGACGATCTCGCCGCCGCTGGCGATCACGGCCTTGAACTTGTCCGGGTGCTGGAGGACCGTCTTCATGCCGACGAAGGCGCCGGAGGAGGAGCCCATGAAGGCCCAGCCGTCACGGGACTTGTACGTACGGAAGTTGGCCCGGGCGAAGTCCGGGACGTCCTCGGCGATCCAGGTGCCCATCTTGGGCTGGCCGGGGATGTCGGCGCCGTCGTAGTAGTACTTGTTGTCCGGGTTGAGCACCGGCATGATCACGACGAAGGGCAGGCTGGTGCCGGCCTGGACGCCTTCGCTGATGGCCTTCTGGAGGCCGAGGCTGCGGTCGGCCCAGTAGTTGTTCGGGAAGCCGTTGCCGCCGGGGAGCGCGATGAGCACCGGGAAGGCGCTCTTGGCGTACTTCGGGTCCTCGTACTCCTTGGGCGCCCACACCCAGACGTCGCCCTCGAAGCCGGACTTCGCGCCCGCGAGGCGGGTCTTGGCGATGATCGTGCCGTCGTCGAGCTTGGTGGTCTGCTTGAAGTCGGACTTCGGGCCGCTCGGCAGCTGTACGTCGGGGTCGCCGGTGGGCGTGGGCGAGGCCGACGGCGTGACCGGGTCCGTCTTCTCCGGCGCGGCCGGCGGCGGGGTCGGCTTGCCGAAGGTCACGGCGTCGCCGTTGCCGGAGAACCAGTCCAGCTTCCAGGCGGCGAAGCCACCGCCGCCGAGGAGGAGCGCGAGGGCGACCGCCGCGCTGATCCATATTCGGCGCCGGGACCGCCGGGACTGCGGCTGGTACGGCGGCTCCTCGGGCTCATGGGGCCGGGGCGGGGCCGGGGGCTGCGGGTGCTGGTGCACGAACTTCGCTCCGAACGTTGTGGCTGCCCCACGGGCAGGACGGCTTGCTGTTTCTCCTGATGTACGAATGCCCCGCGCAGTTCCAAATCCCGGCAAAAACATGGCGGGAAGGCCAGATGAACATCAGCGCTGCTCGTCGAGGACCTCGGCGCACCGCCCGAGCAGCGCGATGAGCTGCTCGCGCTCCTCCGCGCTGAACGCGGCGGCCAGCGCCCGCTCCACGCGCACCGCGCCGGAGTCCGCCTGCTCCATCACCGCGCGGCCCTCCGGGGTGAGCCGGGTCTCCAGCACGTTGCGGTGCAGCTCGTGCGGGGTCCGCTCGATGAGCCCGCGCTCCTGGAGGTTCTTCAGCACGGTGTTCATGGTCGGCGGAGTCACTCCGCACAGGCGGGCGAGCGCGGCGGCGGAGACGCCGGGCTTCTCGGCCAGCCAGAGCAGCGCGGCGTACTGAGGAACCGTTACTGCGGCCGGCTTGACCGCGGCGTTCTTCGCCGCGAGGAGCGCCTGCTCGGCGCGCTTGATGTGCGCGCCGATGCGCTCTTCGGGGGCCATGGAGGTCATCCCCGCATCCTACGACCCTTGCGCACATTAGAGCCCTAACATACATTCGCCCACACAGACGAACGAGAACCCACTCGGGGAGACGTGATGAAACTCCTGCCCACCGCCACCGTGACCGCCGTGACCACCGCCCTGACCCTCGCCCTCCTGGGAGCGGCCCCGCCCTCGGCCGACACCCGCATATCCACCGCGTTCTCCATACCGGGCGGGAAGGTCTACCCCGAGGGCATAGCCACCGACTCCCGTACGCACACCGTCTACGTGGGCTCGTACGCGGACGGCACGGTCTACCGGGCCCGCCCCGGCCGCACCGAGGCCGAGGTGTTCCTGCCCGCCGGGACCGACGGCCGCCACACGGCCAACGGCCTGCGGGTCGACGCCCGGGGCCGGCTCTGGGTGACGGACTCCACGGCCGGGGTCTCGGTCTACGACACCGCGACCGGCTCCCGCCTGGCCCACTTCGAGGTGGCGGGCGACGCGCCCCGCTTCGTCAACGACCTGACGATCACCCCGGACGGCGCCGCGTACCTCACCGACAGCATCCGCGGGGTGATCTACCGGGTGACCCCCGGGCAACTGGCGGCCGGCAGCGGCCCGCTCACCGCGGCGTACGACCTCTCCCCCGCCCTGCGCCCCCGCCCGGCAGGGGGCTTCAGCCTCAACGGCATTGTCGCGGACCGCGCCGGCCGCCACCTCCTCACGGTGGACATGCCGGAGGGCGACCTCTACCGCGTCGACCTCGCCACCGGCGCCGTCAGCCGCGTCGACCTCGGCGGCCGCGACATGAAGGCCGCCGACGGCCTCGACCTCGCCCCCGACGGCACCCTGCGCGTGGCGCACAACACCACGAACACGCTGACCCGCTGGCACCTCACCGCGGACGGCACCCGCGCCCGCCTCACCCGCACGGTCACGGACCCGTCCCTGCAGATCCCGACGACCCTCACCCACACCCGGGGCCGCACCCTGGTGGTCCGCTCCCAGTTCGACAAGGGCGGCCCCCTGACCCCGAGCACGGGCACCCCGACCACCTTCACGGTGGCCTCGGTACGGGGGCTCTGAACGGCGGCCGGCTAGGTGAAGTCCGCGTACGCCATGTGACGGCCGCAGGCGCGGCACCTGAAGAGGTAGCCGACGGGCTGCCCGTCCTTGTCCAGAGCACCGAGGTGGCTCTCCACCACCTCGGCCGCCCACCCCCACCGGCCGGCCTCGCGCCGCAACTCCTCCAGCACGTCCGGGAAGGCGGCCAGCTCGGCCGCCCCCGCCGGCCCCAGGAAGGCCGCACCGTCGCCGCAGTGGAAGAACCACCTCGGATCCTGCCAGGAGGAGAAGCCCGGCGTGCGCGCGTCCACGGACACCACGACCGCGCGCGGGACGTCCTCGCCGACCGGATCGCCGATGAAGTGCGCCTCGTACCTCGCGGCCGCGCAGCCGTCCGCGATGCACCACGGGCACAGCCGACCGGAAAGCTCCTCGACCGCATACACGGGTCCTGCGTAGACGTACCCCCGCGACCGCCCGCAGCAGACGCACGCCGTGCCGGCCGCGACGACCGCCCCGGTCGCCAGTGGGTCGGGGTGATAGGGAAAGACGGGCAGCTCCTCTGACATCCCGGTGACGCTACCCGCGTACCGGGCGGCCGTGCCGGTCCGCGCCGGCGGACGGCGGGGCCGCCTCCAGGATCGTCGCCGTCCCGCCGGCCACCGAGGTCTCGTACAGCGTGATCCGGTCGCCGGGGGCGAGGTGCCGCCAGCGCGCCGCGGTCAGGGGCAGGAGCCGCACCGGGGCCTGGGCGCCGGGCGCGAGGCCGGGGGCGAACTCGACCCACACGCGGGCGATGTCCAGCTCACGCGCCCCGTCGTCCCTCCGGTTGCCGATGTCCCACATCGGCCGCAGCACCCCGGCCCCGGGTATCGGCGTACGCCGGAACGTCTCCCCGGCGGGGCGGAGGACCAGTTCGGCCCGGATGACCCCCACCCGCGTCTCGGCCCCGCGCCACCGGCACCACTCCCGGCTCCGCTCGAGCCCCAACATCCCGGCCGCGCGTGCCAGTTCGTCCCAGAAACCCGCCGGCGCGCTCCATCCGTCACCCAGCGCCTGGAGCAGGTCGAGCGCCACTTCCCACTCGTCGTGCGCGAGGTAGTCCCAGACATCGGAGACGGTGACGTCGTTGTCGGTGGCAACCGCCTCGGGCACGAGCAGCGAGGCGGCTTCCAGCATCCCGACGACATCCATGCGCAAAGTATGGATCAGCGGCCCTGCGGCCCTTCCGGGGTGACGGCAAAGGGGCCGGACGCCAGGTGGGTGGCCGGTCATGGTGCGGCAAGTTGCCGAAGGACCTCCGGCCGGGATCGTCGGCTCTCCAGCCTGAACTGTGGGCCGCTACCGTGAACCCATGTCCGCACTGCCCGGCTGGATGCGCCCGCCGCGCGCGGAAGGCTGGTTCGCGGAGGACCTCGACCGCCTCCCCGAGGCACCCCGCCACACCGAGCTGATCGACGGAGCCCTCGTCTTCATGGTGTCGCCCCAGAGGTGGTGGCACGGCCACCTCGTCACCATGCTGACCGTCGCACTCATGGAGCAGGTGCCCGCCGACACCAGAGTCGGCCGCGAGATGACCATCAAGCTCGACCAGCGCAACCGCCCCGAACCGGACCTGCTGGTGACGACGGCCGAGGAGTCCCGGAGCCACCGCGCAAGGTGGGCTCGGGAATGTCTCCCTCAGAGCCCTCTCCAGGGACTCGGCCGTAGCGCGCCAGGCTCCGCCGTCACCCTGGGGCGGAGCGAAGGTGAAGTCGGTGCGGATTCCATTCGGTGGGCACGGCCTTCCTCTCGCTGTGAGCACCGTGAAGCGCGGCCTCCTCGCCCCTCTGGAGCGCGCACCGGCGCTCTTCAGGCGGGCCGAACGACTGATGGATGACCAGATACCCCAGCGCCATCCCAGCACGGGAAACAGCATGGGGCGACGGCTCGCCTCTTCACCTGAATGCCCCTGCCGTGTTGCCCCCCATCCGCCCCGGTCATCGCATGGAGTGGGAACACGAGCCCGCGCGGGGCCACCGGAAGGCAGGAAAGGGCGCTATGTACGTTCGCAGCATCTATGCAACGGGTGATCCGGCCGAGCTCGACGGGGTCGCCGAGGCGCTCCGGACCGACGGGCGTGCGCTGCTGTCGGCGCAACCGGGCTTTCGCGGGATGGGGCTGTTCGCCGACCGCGAGCTCGGCAAGCTCCTGGTGGGATCGTGGTGGGAGGACGAGGCCTCCCGGCAGGCCAGCTACGAGAACCTGAGCAAGCGGCGGGCCGAGATGATGGCGCCCTTCGCGCAGACCGTGACGGTCGACAACTGGGAAGCGGCGGTCACCCGACGCGCAGAGGAACTCGGGCCGGGCGCGGGGTTCCGGCTGGTCCGCATGGACGTCGAGCCGGCCGACCTCGACCTGCTGGTGGACACGTTCCGCGACACCTCACTGCCCAAGGTCCAGAAGATCCCCGGACTGGCCGGCATCTCCCTGCTCATCGACCGCGAGCGGGGCAGAGCCGCTGTCGGCGCGCTCTACACCGATCGCGACGCACTCGTGGCATCCCGTGGCGCCGTCGCGGCGGTCCGCGGAGAGGCAACGGCGAAGGCTCGCGCAACCACCCGCAGCCTCGAGGAATTCGAGGTGGTCCTCGCCACGGCGGTGCCCCACGCCTGACCGTGCCTCCGGTTCCGCGATCGCGAGCACCGCCCCGCCACATGAACGGTCAGTAGCGGTAACGAGCCGCGAGGATGACGACCTCTTTGTCGGTTACCAGGTAGACGAGGCGGTGCTCGTCGTCGATCCGCCGTGACCATGCCCCGGGTAGGTGGTACTTCAATGGTTCGGGCTTGCCGATCCCCGTGAAGGGGTCACGCCTGACGTCCTCGATGAGCTTGTTGATCCGGGCGAGCATCTTGCGGTCGTTCTTGAGCCAGGACGTGTAGTCCTCCCAGCCCTGGTCCTCGAAGACGAGCCTCACGCGGCACCCACACCCGCGTCCGCCGAGTCGGGATCGATCAGCTCGCGCTCCGACACGTTGATGTGGGACAGAGCGTTCTCGTAGGCCTTGAGCAGCCGCCGGGCGTTCGCCGGAGAGCGCAGCAGATACGAGCCCTCGCGCAGCGCCGCGTAGTCCTCGGCCGAGACGAGCACGGCGTTGCCGTGCTTCGAGACGATCTCGATGGCCTCATGGTTCTCGTTGACCTTCTTGATCAGCGGAAAGAGTTCCTTGCGGGCTTCACTCGCGGTTATGGACATGACTTGACCTCTTCCCTCAAGTGGTACCTAATAACGTACCACTCTCGACACCTTCCGGCCGGGCCGAACGGCTGATGGCTGGTCAGACATCCCAGCACCATCCCAGCACGGGAAACAACAAGGGGCCGACTCCCAGCGGAGTCGACCCCTTCTGACCTGCATGTTTGCCACGTCAAGGACGTGGTGCTATTTCATCCGCTCAGACGTTGAAGCGGAACTCCACCACGTCGCCGTCCTGCATGACGTACTCCTTGCCCTCCATGCGGGCCTTGCCCTTCGCGCGGGCCTCCGCCACCGAGCCGCATTCGACCAGGTCCGCGAAGGAGATGACCTCCGCCTTGATGAAGCCGCGCTGGAAGTCGGTGTGGATGACGCCCGCCGCCTCCGGGGCCGTCGCGCCCTGCTTGATGGTCCAGGCGCGGGTTTCCTTCGGGCCGGCCGTCAGGTAGGTCTGGAGGCCCAGGGTGGCGAAGCCGACGCGGCCCAGGGTGGCCATGCCCGGCTCGTCCTGGCCGACCGACTGGAGGAGTTCGAGGGCCTCGTCGTCCTCCAGCTCGATGAGCTCCTGCTCCAGCTTCGCGTTCAGGAAGATGGCCTCGGCCGGGGCGACCAGGGCGCGCTGCTCGTCCTTGAAGGCCTCGTCCGTGAGCTCGTCCTCGTCCACGTTGAAGACGTAGAGGAAGGGCTTGGTGGTGAGGAGGTGCAGCTCGTGGAGGAGGTCGCCCTGCTCCGTGCCCTTGGTGATGCCCTTCGAGAAGAGGGTGTCGCCGGCTTCGAGGATCTTCTTGGCCTCGACGACGGCCGCCAGGACGGCGACCTTCTCCTTCTGGAGGCGGGACTCCTTCGTCAGGCGCGGCTCCGCCTTCTCGATGGACTGGAGGTCGGCGAGGATCAGCTCGGTGTTGATCGTCTCGATGTCGTCCTTGGGCGAGACCTTGCCGTCGACGTGGACGACGTTCTCGTCCTTGAAGGCGCGGATGACCTGGCAGATCGCGTCCGACTCGCGGATGTTCGCGAGGAACTTGTTGCCGAGGCCCTCGCCCTCCGAGGCGCCGCGCACGATGCCGGCGATGTCGACGAAGTCGACCGTGGCCGGGAGGATCTTCTGGGAGCCGAAGATCCCGGCGAGGACGGCCAGGCGCGAGTCCGGGACGCCGACGACGCCGACGTTCGGCTCGATCGTGGCGAACGGGTAGTTGGCCGCCAGCACGTCGTTCTTGGTCAGGGCGTTGAACAGGGTCGACTTGCCGACATTCGGCAGGCCGACGATTCCGATCGTGAGCGACACGTTGGCGACTTCCCGTAGCTGGAGGGGGCGGCGGCCCGGGTGCGGGCCACCGGACAGTTTACTTTCCGATGAGTAGCGGTCGATGTACGCGTGTCCGGGAGCGGATCCGGCGGCTCACCCGCCTAGTTTTGGGGGGTGGAGCGATACAGGACGCGACCGGTCCCTCACCCCCAGCGAGCGTCGGGGCCCCAGCGGCCCCTGCGGCCCCCGGCACAGCGCACCCGGCCGGCCGCCTCCGCCGCGAGCGTGGCGCGGCGGATGCCGCGGCCCCGGCTGACGGGGCTCGGCGGCGGGTTGTTCGCGTGTGCCGCCATGGTGCTGGTGGCCGGGTTCGCCTGGCTGCTGTTCGATTCCTCGCTGTTCGTGTACGGGCTGCTGTTCCCGCCCGTGGCGGCCGCCACCGCACTGTGGGTGCGGCCGGCCGATCTGATCACCGCGCCGATCGCCGCCCCCATCGCCTTCGCCGCCGGAGTGTGGCCCGTGTCCGGCGGCTCCGGCGGCTTCGGCGGGCAGCTGATGGGGCTGGTGTCCGCGCTGTCCCTGCATGCCGGCTGGCTGTACGCCGGGACGCTGGTCGCCGCCCTGATCGTGGTCGTACGCAAGGCCGTGCTGATCGGGAGGCGGAGGGTTCCCCGGCGTATCGGCTAGCCGCGATTCCCCTTCGCGGCGGCCTTGGCCGCCATGGCCGCGCCCACGATGCCCGCGTTGTTCTGGAGCTTCGCCGGGACGATCTCCGCCCGGATGCCCTCGATCAGCGGCAGGAACTTCTCCGGCTTGCGGCTGACCCCGCCGCCGAGGATGAACAGGTCCGGGGAGAACAGCATCTCCACGTGCGCCAGGTACTTCTGCAGCCGGTGCGCCCAGCGCTCCCAGCTGAGGTCCCCGTCCTCCTTGGCCTTCACCGACGCCCGCGTCTCCGCGTCGTGGCCCTTGAGCTCCAGGTGGCCGAGTTCCGAGTTCGGGACCAGGCGCCCGTCCGTGAACAGGGCGCTGCCGATGCCCGTGCCCAGGGTGAGCAGGATGACGGTGCCCGAGCGGTCGCGACCGGCCCCGTAGGTCATCTCCGCGACGCCCGCCGCGTCCGCGTCGTTGAGGACCGTCACCGGCAGGCCGCCCAGCTCGCGCGAGAGGAGCGCCGCCGCGTCGACGCCGAGCCAGCCCTTGTCGACGTTCGCCGCCGAACGGGTGATCCCGCCCGTGACCACGCCCGGGAAGGTGACCCCGACCGGCCCCGACCACGAGAAGGCGCGGACCACCTCCGCGACACAGCCGGCCACCCCCTCGGGGGTGGCCGGCTGCGGTGTCAGTACCTTGTGGCGCTCCTGCGCCAGGTCGCCCCGGGCCAGGTCCACGGGAGCGCCCTTGATCCCGGATCCGCCGATGTCCACACCCATGATCTGCATGGACATACCGTACGAAACCAGTTACTTGTCCGCGACCAGTTCGGCGGCTTCGGCACGCAAGTCGCGGCGCAGTTCCTTCGGGAGGGAGAAGACGATGGACTCTTCGGCCGTCTTGACGATCTCCACGTCGGCGTAGCCGCGGGCGGCCAGCCATTCCAGGACCTCCTCGACCAGCACCTCCGGCACCGAGGCGCCCGAGGTCAGGCCGACCGTGGTGACGCCCTCCAGCCAGGCCTCGTCGATCTCGCTCGCGAAGTCGACCAGGTGGGCGGCCTTGGCGCCGGCGTCCTTGGCGACCTCCACCAGACGGATGGAGTTCGAGGAGTTCTTCGAGCCGACCACGATGACCAGGTCGGAGTCCGCGCCCATGACCTTGACCGCGGCCTGCCGGTTCGAGGTGGCGTAGCAGATGTCGTCGCTGGGCGGGGAGACGAGCAGCGGGAACTTCGTCTTCAGCGCGTCGACGGTCTCCATGGTCTCGTCGACCGAAAGGGTGGTCTGGGAGAGCCAGACGACCTTGGACTCGTCGCGGACCTCGACCTTGGCCACGTCGTGCGGGCCGTCGACGATGGTGATGTGGTCCGGAGCCTCGCCGGAGGTGCCGATGACCTCCTCGTGGCCCTCGTGGCCGATGAGGAGGATGTCGAAGTCCTCGTTCGCGTACCGGATGGCTTCCTTGTGCACCTTGGTGACCAGCGGGCAGGTGGCGTCGATCGTCGCGAGCTTGCCGCGGGCCGCCTCCTCGTGCACCACCGGCGCCACGCCGTGCGCGGAGAACATCACGATGTTGCCCTCGGGCACCTCTTCCGTCCGCTCGACGAAGATGGCGCCCTTCTTCTCCAGGGTCTGGACGACGTACTTGTTGTGCACGATCTCGTGCCGTACGTAGACCGGCGCCCCGTACTGCTCAAGGGCTTTCTCGACGGCGATCACGGCTCGGTCCACGCCCGCGCAGTAGCCGCGGGGCGCGGCGAGCAGGACACGGCGGGAAGCGGGGGCAGGGGCGGGAGCAGTCATGGGATCCATCGTACGGGGGTCCCCAGGAGGCCGGTCGTCGCCCGTACGCCACACACTGGGCGGGAAGATCAGAAAGAACGTCCCGACTGTCGTCCGGAGGAATGAACTGATGGCGTCCGCTACGGATTCCGGCAACGCCGCACCCACCGCCCTGCGGCGGAGCCTCGGCTTCCGGGACCTGGTGGTCTACGGACTGCTGTTCATCGCCCCGATGGCCCCGGTCGGGGTCTTCGGCACGCTCGACGCGAAGTCGCACGGCGCCGTCGCCCTCGTCTACCTCGTCGCGACGGTCGCGATGGCCTTCACGGCCTTCTCGTACGCGCAGATGGTGCGGGTCGCCCCGCAGGCCGGCTCGGTCTTCACCTACGCCCGCAAGGGGCTGGGCGAGGGGCCCGGCCTGATCGCCGGGTGGATGGCGATGCTGGACTACCTGCTGATCCCGGCGGTCGCGTACCTCTTCTCGGGGATCGCGATGAACGCGCTGGTGCCGGAGGTCTCCCGGTGGGTGTGGACGGCCCTGGCAGTGGTCGTGACCACCGCGCTGAACCTGTGGGGCGTACGGGCGGCGGCGCGCGTGGGTTTCGCCGTGCTGGCCATGGAGATCCTGGTCCTGCTGGTCTTCCTGGTCGCGGCGGTGACGGTACTGGTCCGGGACGGGGCGCAGCGCGGCTGGCTCTCCCCGCTGACCGGCGACGGGTCGCTGGGCTTCAGCGTGGGCGCGGTGCTGGGCGCGGTGTCGGTGGCGGTGCTGTCGTACCTGGGCTTCGACGCGATCGCCTCCTTCGCGGAGGAGGTGACGGGGGGCTCGGAGCGGGTGGCGCGGGCGGTGCTGTTCTGCCTGGGGCTGGCCGGGGTGCTGTTCATCGCGCAGAGCTACCTGGCGGCGCTGCTGATGCCGGTCTCGGCGGCGGAGCTGGCGGCCGATCCGGGGCAGCAGGGGCCGGCCTTCTACAACGCGGTGGAGGCGTCGGTCGGCTCGTGGCTGCACGACCTGGTGGCCGTCAGCAAGGCGATCGGGGCGGCCTTCGCGGCGCTGGCCGGGCAGGCGGCGGCGGGGCGGCTGGTGTTCGCGATGGCCCGGGAGCGGCGGCTGCCGCGGGTGCTGGCGCGGACCTCGGACGGCACTCCGCGGCCGGCGCTGCTGGTGGCGGCGACGGTGACGCTGATCGCGGCGGTGTGGGCGGCCCGGCGCGACGACGGGCTCGACCACCTGGTCTCCGTGGTGGACGTGGGGGCGCTGGTGGCGTTCACGCTGCTGCACGCGTCCGTGGTCGGCTGGTTCGTGGTGAAGCGGCGGGAGGGGGCGCCGGTGTGGTGGAAGCACCTGGTGGTGCCGGTGCTGGGGGCGGCGGTGACGGTGGCGGTGATCGTCGAGGCCTCTTGGACGGCGCAGGTGGTGGGGGCGGTGTGGCTGGCGGTGGGCCTGTGCGTGCTGCTCGCGCAGCGCGGGCGGTCCGCCTGAGCCTGCGGCGCCGTTCCGGGGGCGCTGCCCCCGCGCCCCCGCGCCTCAATCGCCGGCGGGGCTGGGTTTTGCCGGGGCGGGGCCTGGCCACCTCGGGGCGGCTGCGCTGCCGGGTTTTCCCTGGGCGGGACCGGCCGGGTTGGGGCGGGGTCCCTCCGGAGTGTCTCCTCGTCCTCGCGCCTGCGGGCACCGCTTCGTCACGTGAGGGTGGTTGCGCGCTCGTCCTGCGGGGACCCTCCTGCGGGCCCCCACCCCAACAGCACACTCCCGACCCGCCAGGGCGGGGTCTTGGCCCGCGGGGCGGAGCGGGGGCACGGCGGGGCGTCCCCGCAGGACGAGCGCGCAACCACCCTCAACAGCCGCGAGATGCCCGCACGCGCGAGGACGAGGAGACGCCCCGCCGGGACCCCGCGCAGGGGCCGCACGGTCCAGGACCCCGCCCAGGGAAAACCCAGCCCCGCCGGCGATTGAGGCGCGGGGGCGCGGGGGCGGAGCCCCCGGAACGGCGCCGCACCCGACGGCCGCGACACCCCGCCGGGGCCTGAGGTGGTGTCAGTGACGGCGGATAGCCTTCGTGCATGGGTCTGAATACGTCGGCCGAGGCGCCGCTGCCGGTGGGGCAGGTGTCCCGGCTCATCGGGGGCTGGATCGAGCGGCTCGGGCAGGTGTGGGTGGAGGGGCAGATCACGCAGCTCTCGCGCAGGCCGGGGGCGGGGGTGGTCTTCCTGACGCTGCGCGACCCCTCGCACGACATCTCGGTCAGCGTGACCTGTTTCCGACAGGTCTTCGACGAGGTCGCGGACGTCGTGTCGGAGGGGGCCCGGGTCGTCCTGCTCGCCAAGCCCGAGTGGTACGCCCCGCGCGGGCAGCTGTCCCTGCGGGCCACGGAGATACGGCCCGTCGGCATCGGGGAGCTGCTGGCCCGGCTGGAGCGGCTCAAGCGGTCGCTGGCCTCCGAGGGGCTGTTCGCGCTGGACCGCAAGAAGCCGCTGCCGTTCCTGCCGCAGCTGATCGGGCTGGTGGTCGGGCGGGCCTCGGCGGCCGAGCGGGACGTGCTGGAGAACGCCCGGCGCCGCTGGCCCGCGGTCCGCTTCGAGGTGCGGAACGTGGCCGTGCAGGGGGTGCACGCCGTGCCGCAGGTGGTCCAGGCGGTCAAGGAGCTGGACGCGCTCGACGAGGTCGACGTGATCATCGTGGCGCGCGGCGGCGGCAGCGTGGAGGACCTGCTGCCCTTCTCCGACGAGGAGGTCGTACGGGCCGTCGCGGCGGCCCGGACCCCGGTGGTCTCGGCGATCGGCCACGAGCCGGACTCCCCGCTGCTGGACCTCGTCGCGGACCTGCGGGCCTCCACGCCCACGGACGCCGCGAAGAAGGTCGTCCCGGACGTGGGCGAGGAGCTGGAGCGCGTACGCCAGCTGCAGGGCCGGGGGCTGCGCGCGGTGCGGGGACTGCTGGACCGGGAGGAGCGGGGCCTGGCGCACGCCCTCGCGCGGCCGGTCTTCGTACATCCGCAGCGGATGGTGGAGGTACGGGAGGACGAGCTGGAGGCGCTGCTGGCGCGCAGCCGACGCACGCTGGGGCACCTGCTGGACCGGGCCGATTCCGAGCTCGAGCACACCCTCGCCCGGGTGGTGGCGCTGTCGCCCGCCGCGACGCTGGAGCGGGGGTACGCGGTGCTCCAGCGGGCCGACGGGCACGTGGTGCGCTCGCCGCAGGAGGTCGCGGCGGACGAGGAGCTGCGGGCCCGGGTGGCGGAGGGCGAGTTCACCGTGCGGGTCGCATCCGCATCCGACTAGCCGCACGCCGCGGCGACGACACACTGGGGCAACGTTTTCGTTGCATTACACACATAGGGTGGACAAGGGAATGTCAGAGGCCGATACCGCGCTGGGGTACGAGCAGGCCCGTGACGAGCTGATCGAGGTCGTCCGCAAGCTGGAGGCCGGCGGGACCTCGCTGGAGGACTCCCTCGCGCTCTGGGAGCGCGGGGAGGAGCTGGCGAAGGTCTGCCGGCACTGGCTGGAGGGCGCCCGCGCCCGACTGGACTCGGCCCTGGCGGCCCGCGAGCGGGCCGCGGAGGGCGGGACGGGCGCGGCCGAGTAGCCGGGCACGGCCGGGGAGAGGACCCCCCGGAAGTGATGCGGGCCACCATCAGGGCGAGATAGTTGAAATTTCATCTATCTCCGCCGTAGAGTCTGGGACATCGCTTCACCCCCGTATGGAAGAAGGCTTTCCGATGTCTCTCGTTCTTGACTCCGCCGCCCAGGACCTGCTGTTCCGCGAGGCCCGCACCGCCAACTCGTTCTCCGACGAGCCGGTCACCGAGGAGCAGGTACAGGCGATCTACGACCTGGTGAAGTACGGCCCCACCGCTTTCAACGGGACCCCGCTGCGCATCACGCTGGTCCGCTCCCCCGAGGCCCGCGAGCGCCTCGTGCAGCACATGGCCGAGGGCAACCAGGCCAAGACCTCCGCCGCGCCGCTGGTCGCGATCCTCTCCGCGGACAACGAGTTCCACGAGGAGCTCCCGCACCTGCTGCCGCACTTCCCGCCGGCCAAGGACATGTTCTTCTCCGAGCGCCCGGTCCGCGAGCAGTCCGCGCTGGTCAACGCGTCGCTTCAGGCCGCGTACTTCATCGTGGGCGTCCGCGCCGCCGGTCTGGCCGCGGGCCCGATGACCGGTGCGGACCTCGCCGGCATCCAGAAGGAGTTCCTGGACGGCGACCACACCCCGATCATGGTCGTCAACATCGGCAAGCCGGGCGAGGACGCCTGGTTCCCGCGCTCCCCGCGCCTGGAGTTCGACCAGGTCGTCACCACCGTCTGAGTGCGGTGGCGCGTACACGCGAAAGGCGGCCCGCCCCCCGATCCCGGGGGGCGGGCCGCCTTTCGCGTCGCGCAGCCCTTACTTGCCCTGCTTGAACTCCAGCGCCGCCGCCATCGCGCCGAGCTGCTCGAAGGAGGCCGTCCCGGTCACCACCGTGACGTGGCCCTGCTCCTGGCGCACGAGGGCGTCGTACTTCTCGCCGTCCCAGCGCTCCCAGGACATGTCGCCGACCTGCTGCGTCTGGCCGGTGGCCTTCGCCTTCTGGGTCACCCGGTCGAGGTACTTGGCGGAGGTGTCCGTGGACTGCTCCACCGCCACGTACTGCTGCTCCGGATCGAGGAAGCCCAGGTGCCAGGCGTTGGCGTTCTTGCGCTCGTACGAGACCGAGGTCGCCCGCCACTGCTCCGGGAGCCCCGCGGGGGCGGCCACCGGGTACGGGGCCGCGCGCCGGGCCGTGAGCGTCTCCACCCGGTAGTCGACCGTGCGCGTCGGGTCGGCCTTCTCGTCATGTGGGACGAACATGTAGATGCCCGCCACGACGACGCCGATCACCGCCAGCGACCGGACCATGTCCCAGACCGTCTGCTTGCCTTTCATACCTGCCACGCCACCATCGTCCCGCATGGCCCGCGGCGATCACCGCCGGGGGCCCCGGAGCGTCGCGAGGTGTCCGCTCAGGCCAATCCGCTGACCGATATGCCGCTCATACGTGACCCGGTCTGCTCAATTTATCGACCTACCGATAGAGTTCCAGCACCCTCACTTCCCGGCCGTCGCCGAACAGAAAGGTGCCCTCGGATGACCGAGCACAACCTGCCGCCTCAGCTCGTAGTCTCTCCGGAGGCCCCCGACCGCAACCTCGCCCTGGAACTCGTCCGGGTCACCGAGGCCGCCGCCCTGGCCGCGGGCCGGTGGGTCGGCCGCGGCGACAAGCTCGGCGCGGACGGCGCCGCCGTCAACGCCATGCGCACCCTGATCTCCACCGTCTCGATGAACGGCGTCGTCGTCATCGGCGAGGGCGAGAAGGACGAAGCCCCGATGCTCTTCAACGGCGAGCAGGTCGGTGACGGCACCGGCGCCGAGGTCGACATCGCCGTGGACCCGATCGACGGCACCACCCTGAACGCCAAGGGCATGCCGAACGCCATCGCCGTGCTGGCCGCCGCCGACCGCGGCACCATGTTCGACCCGTCCGCGGTCTTCTACATGGAGAAGCTGGTCACCGGCCCCGAGGCCGCCGACTTCGTCGACATCAACGCCCCCGTCTCGGTGAACATCCGCCGCGTCGCCAAGGCGAAGGGCATGGCCGTCGAGGACGTCACGGTCGTCATCCTGGACCGCCCGCGCCACGAGGGCATCGTCAAGGAGATCCGCGAGACGGGCGCCCGGATCAAGTTCATCTCCGACGGCGACGTCGCCGGCTCGGTCATGGCCGTCCGCGAGGGCACCGGCGTGGACCTGCTCCTCGGCATCGGCGGCACGCCCGAGGGCATCATCTCGGCCTGCGCCATAAAGTGCCTGGGCGGCACGATCCAGGGCAAGCTGTGGCCCAAGGACGACGCCGAGCGCCAGCGCGCGCTGGACGCCGGCCACGACCTGGACCGCGTCCTGTCGACGAACGACCTGGTGTCCGGCGAGAACGTCTTCTTCGTCGCCACCGGCATCACCGACGGCGAGCTGCTGCGCGGCGTGCACTACCGCGCGGAGACGGCGACGACGTCCTCGCTGGTCATGCGCTCGAAGTCGGGCACGATCCGGCAGATCGACTCGACGCACCGCCTGTCGAAGCTGCGTGCGTACAGCGCGATCGACTTCGACCGCGCGAAGTAGGCCTGCGGCCCGCACGGCAAACGAGGGGCGGTCACCGCGTCCGGGGGTTCCCCGGGCGCGGTGACCGCCCCTCCACCGTGTCCGGCGTCCTGACCCTGCGGCGCCGTTGCCGGGGGCGCTGTCCCCGGACCCCCGCGCCTCAAACGCCGGCGAGGCTGGATTTCGCTCAGCCCGCCGCCGCGATCGGGCCCCCGCCCGCCGCCTGGCGGAGCTCGGCGGACCGGCGGCGCATCCGGGCCAGGACCACCCGGCGCTCGGCGGCGGTGAGCCCGCCCCAGACCCCGTAGGGCTCGGGCTGGAGCAGCGCGTGCTCCCGGCAGGCGACCATCACCGGGCAGCGCGCGCAGACGCGCTTGGCGGCCTCCTCGCGGGAGAGCCGGGCCGCGGTGGGCTCCTTGGACGGCGCGAAGAAGAGCCCCGCCTCGTCCCGGCGGCACACCGCCTCCGCGTGCCAGGGGCCGTCCTCTTCCCGCGACGGCGTCCGCGGCTTCGGCACGGCCGCCGCCGCGCGCCCCTGAAGACTCTGGACGGCGGCTACCTGCAAGGACTGATGCGGCGGATGCGGCACGGTCTACTCCTGACGACGTATACGCGAGCGAGAGACGATGCACCTGTCCCTACCCGCTGTACGCGCCCCTATGCACTGCGCACCACCGGGCGCGGGGCCTTCGTCCGAAACGTGCCCCTGCCGCGCCCGCCGTCACGCGCCCGGCGGCGCCCAGCCCGGATCGCACCCCAGGAAGGCCGGCAGCGAGCCGGCCGGGTCGGCGTCGGGCTCGGGCGCGCCGGGGAGCGCCGGGCCGTAGGCGAAGCCCCGCAGGGGCTCGGCGAGGGCGTCCGCCGCAGGTCGCAGGGCCTGCGCGAGGGCCGCCGGGAGCGGGGAGGGCTGCCGGGTGGCGACGGCGATGTCCCAGGCGTGCACGGCGGCGTCGAGTGCGGCCGCGCCGACGGCCGTCTCGGCGGGCACGGTGGACGGGGGCAGCGGCACAGCCATCGGCGGGCACCCCGGCGACGGTGGCGCGCAGTGCCTCGTGCGCCTGGGAGGCCGCGCGGCCGGATCCCGCTGTTTCCAGGGCGTGTTGACCGCGGTTTGCGTCAGCCGTCGAGGCGCTTGCGGAGCCTCTGCGCCAGATCGACCAGGCGGGCGCCGGGCTTGGGGCGGGCCTCGATGCTGCCGAGCAGCGCGAAGCCGCGGACGATCACCACGGGGGCCTGCGGGTCGGTCTCCCCGCGGGATTCGCCGCGCACCTCGAAGTTGCCGAGGACCCCGCTGCCGTAGCCGCGCAGGGTGACGTTCTCCGGGACGAGGACCTCGACGTTGCCCAGTACGCAGGTCACGTTGATCTCGGTGACCTGCTGTTCGAAGACCGCCTCGGTGAGGTCGATGGTGATGTCGCCCATGACCGAGACCGCGCGGGTGTGCGCGCCCGGCCGCCAGCGGCCCTTGCGGGCGGAGCTGCTGCAGACGGCGACGACCGTGTCGGGGTGGCCCGCGGGGGCGGCGTACGGGCCTGCGGCGTGCGCGGGCGGGGTGTGGCCGGCGCCGGGCGCGGGCAGGTCCCGTACGAGGACCTCCAGCTCGCCGACCGTCTTGAGCGCGTACAGCGAGTCGAGCCGCTCCGAGTGCTCCTCGGAGTTCAGCCTGCCCTCGGCGAGGGCGTCGGCGAGCGTCTGCGCGATCCGGTCCCGGTCGGCGTCGGACGCGCGCAGCTCGGAGGGGGCGGCGGCCGCGGGGCCGGCGGGGTGCTTTTCCAGGTCCACGTCACCCAGCATAGCGAGACACGATAGATCGCGATACTCCTGAGTGGAGCAGAGCGGGCCCCGAGTGAGCCTTACCTCACAACCGCGGCCGCGTCGAGAGGTTCTACGCTGGATGACCGCGCTGCCAATTGGTCGCCAGTGCTGTCTGCCGAGTGAGGAATGACTGCCGTCATGCCAGAGTTTGCGTACACCGACCTGCTGCCCCTGGGCGAGGACACCACCCCCTACCGGCTGGTGACCGCCGAAGGCGTGTCCACCTTCGAGGCGGACGGCCGTACGTTCCTCAAGGTCGAGCCGGAGGCGCTGCGCAAGCTCGCCGAAGAGGCCATCCACGACATCCAGCACTTCCTGCGCCCCGCGCACCTCGCGCAGCTGCGCCGGATCATCGACGACCCCGAGGCCTCCTCGAACGACAAGTTCGTGGCGCTCGACCTCCTCAAGAACGCGAACATCGCGGCGGCCGGCGTCCTGCCGATGTGCCAGGACACGGGCACCGCGATCGTGATGGGCAAGCGCGGCCAGAACGTGCTCACCGAGGGCGGTGACGAGGCGGCGCTGTCGCGCGGCATCTACGACGCGTACACCCGCCTGAACCTGCGGTACTCGCAGATGGCTCCGATCACCATGTGGGAGGAGAAGAACACCGGCTCGAACCTGCCCGCGCAGATCGAGCTGTACGCGACCGACGGCGGTGCGTACAAGTTCCTCTTCATGGCCAAGGGCGGCGGCTCGGCCAACAAGTCCTTCCTCTACCAGGAGACCAAGGCGGTCCTCAACGAGGCCTCCATGATGAAGTTCCTGGAGGAGAAGATCCGCTCGCTCGGCACGGCGGCCTGCCCGCCGTACCACCTGGCGATCGTGGTCGGCGGCACCTCGGCCGAGCACGCGCTGAAGACCGCGAAGTACGCCTCCGCGCACTACCTGGACGAGCTCCCCACCGAGGGCTCCGCCCTGGGCCACGGCTTCCGCGACCTCGACCTCGAGCAGCAGGTGTTCGAGCTCACCCAGAAGATCGGCATCGGCGCGCAGTTCGGCGGCAAGTACTTCTGCCACGACGTCCGCGTGGTCCGCCTCCCGCGCCACGGCGCCTCCCTCCCGGTCGCCATCGCGGTCTCCTGCTCGGCCGACCGCCAGGCGGTCGCGAAGATCACCGCCGAGGGCGTCTTCCTGGAGCAGCTGGAGACGGACCCGGCGCGCTTCCTCCCGGACACCACGGACTCTCACCTGGACGAGTCCTCGGACGTCGTCTCCATCGACCTGAACCAGCCGATGGACGAGATCCTGGCGACCCTGACCAAGCACCCGGTCAAGACCCGCCTGTCCCTGACCGGCCCGCTGGTCGTGGCGCGCGACATCGCGCACGCCAAGATCAAGGAGCGGCTGGACGCGGGCGAGGGCATGCCGCAATACCTGAAGGACCACCCGGTCTACTACGCGGGCCCCGCGAAGACCCCCGAGGGCTACGCTTCGGGCTCCTTCGGCCCGACCACGGCCGGCCGCATGGACTCGTACGTCGAGCAGTTCCAGGCGGCGGGCGGCTCGAAGGTCATGCTGGCCAAGGGCAACCGCTCGCAGCAGGTGACGGACGCGTGCGGTTCGCACGGCGGCTTCTACCTGGGCTCGATCGGCGGCCCTGCGGCCCGCCTGGCCCAGGACTGCATCAAGAAGGTCGAGGTCCTGGAGTACGAGGAGCTCGGCATGGAGGCGGTCTGGAAGATCGAGGTGGAGGACTTCCCGGCCTTCATCGTGGTCGACGACAAGGGCAACGACTTCTTCCAGAACCCGGCCCCGGAGCCGACGTTCACGCACATCCCGGTGCGGGGCCCGGGCCTGTAGGGCCGAGCCGTGCACGGTCGGAGTGCGCCGTTCACGCTGAGCGCGTGGCAGAACGGCGAGAAGGGCGGGCTCGGCCGGGCCGGCTGGCAGGGCAACTCGCCGGAGTGGGGCGAGATCACCGTGTCCTCGCTGCCGCACGCCCACGAGGACGTCCGCGCCACCGAGGCCTCCGGCGGCCTGATCCCCACGACGGTCTTCGAATCGCGCGGCCTCCAGGTGATGATCACCGAACGCCCGACGCTGAACGGGCCGACGCTGCGGGTCGGGGGCGCGGTGGTGTACCTGAAGCGGAACCGGTGGGCGGCCACCCACCGGGGCCGCGGACTGCGCATGCGGTACGGCGGTGACCGGTACCGGCTCTGGGCGGTCAACCGCCGCGAGTACGTCGTCATGCGCGAGGCCGACAACGAGGACCGCGGGGTCACCGTCAAGGTCAGGGAGTCCGGCATCGCCAGGTGGAAGCGCGTCGAGGTGAGCGTGACGGGCCGCGCCCTCGCGGCCGACATATCGCTCGCCGTCGTCTTCGCCGGGGTGGACCGGTCCGTGCTCACGCGCCGGGGCGCCGTTCGCGCGGGCTTCTCGCGGATCTTCCACGTGGCGATGGACACCGCCATGGCGTGACGCCCCCCGCCCCCGCACTGCGACCGAGGGCCTCTCCCCCATTCGGGGGAGGGGCCCCTCGCGCATGTCCGCCCATCGGCAGATGGCAGGGCGGCGGGGGCCCGGCGAGGCTGTTCCCGTACCCAAACAACCCTTGGAACACGGGAGTTCAGCATGAAGAACCGCATGTCCGCCCTCGTTATCGCCGGAACGGCCGCCGCGCTCGTGGCCGCCCTCGTCGCGGCGGCCCCCGCCCCGGCGGCCTCGGCCGCGCCGGCGGCGGCGCCGAAGGTCGCCTCGGTGCGCGGGGGCGGCACGATCCTCTTCCCCTACTCCCCCAAGGACGACATCCGCTTCACGGTCGACGCCGAGCAGACACCGTGGACCAAGCCCTACCCGGTCCCGGGCCTGGAGAACGGGCTGCCGACGGACGCGCGGGGCCGGGTGACCATCTACCACTACTTCACGGAGACCGGCTTCACCGGCACCGCCGAGGCGGAGATCGACTGCCTGGTCACGGGCGGCAAGACCGCCACCCTCACCGCCATGGTCAAGACCTCGAACATGGGCTGGGAGGGCAAGCGGATCGGCATCAGCGTCCAGGACGGCGAGCGCGGCGGCCCGGACCGCATCGGCTTCTCCTGGGCCGTCGCCAACGTCGACACGAAGCCGGACGGCACCGTGGTCCAGGGAGCGGTGGGCACGTGCATGGCCCCGGCCCCCTTCACGGAGGTCACGAAGGGCGGCTTCAAGGTCACCCCGGCCCCGCTGGCCCCGATCCCGGGCTGAGCAGCTCCGCCTCGACCGGGGTGGCCTCGATGCCGTGCTCCCGGGCCGCGATCAGCTCCGGGAGCGTGAGGCCGTACAACTCCCGGACGGCCTTCAGCGGCAGGCCGTCCGGACCGCCGACGGCGAGGCGGACCGTGCCCTGCCCGGCCACGATCCGCTCGCGGACCCAGGGTGGCGGCGGGCCCCAGCCGCCACCGCAGGCCTGGACTCCGTACGCGGGGCAGTGGTGCGACTCCTCCCACCGCAGCCTGCCGTCGACGATGCGCTGCCACGCCTCGAAGCGGCAGTCCTCGCAGGGCTCGCAGTGCAATGTCGCGAACTGTTCAGCCATCGGTGCAGCATGCGGTACGCGGCCGCCCACCGCATCCGGATAACGTCTGACGCATGAACCGGCAGTCCACGCTCCCCTTCGCCCGCGACGTGCGCGTCGTCGCCCACCGGGGGGCCTCCCACGAGCACCCCGAGCACACCATGGCCGCCTACCGGCAGGCCGTCGCCGACGGGGCCGACGCGCTCGAGTGCGACGTGCGGCTCACCGCCGACCGGAAGCTGGTGTGCGTGCACGACCGGCGGGTGGAGCGGACCTCCGACGGGCGGGGGGTGGTCTCCGAAATGACGTACGAGGAGCTGGCCGCGCTCGACTTCGGATCGTGGAAGGGCGCCGAGCACGCGGGCGCCCGGGTGCTGCTCTTCGAGGACCTGCTCAAGGAGGCCCTGGCCGCGCCGCGGCCGGTCGGGCTCGCCGTCGAGACCAAGCACCCGACCCGGGCCGGCGGCCGGCTGGAGGCCGAGCTGGTGCGGATGCTCCGGGAGTACGGGCTCGCGGACGGGGCGTCGGGGCGCGTCGAGGTGATGAGCTTCTCGCGGAACGCGCTGACCCGGATGAACCGGCTCGCGCCCGGGCTGCCGGCCGTCTATCTGATCGAGCGGACGGTGCGCCCGCCGCGGCCGCCGTTCGCGACCCACGCGGGGCCGGGGATCGACCTCGTACGGCGGGATCCGGGGCTGGTGGGGCGGCTCAAGGCGAAGGGGCTGGCCGTGCGGGTGTGGACCGTGGACGAGCCCGAGGACGTGGAGCTGTGCGTGCGGCTCGGCGTGGACACGATCATCACCAACCGGCCGCGGGACGTGCGCAAGCTGCTCGACGACATGTGAGCACCCGGCCGGGGTGCGCCGGCCGGGTGTGGGGGGTTTACGGGGACGGGGGCTACGCGAAGCGCTGGTTCGCCGCGCCGTTGCAGGGCTGCAGGCGCGCCGGGTCGTGGGCGGCGGCGACCGTCAGGCACATGCCCGGGGCGGCCGCGGGGCGGATGGTGGCGCCGTCGCGGACGAACTGCTGGTTCGCTCCGCCGTGGCAGTTCCAGAGGATCAGGCCGGTGCCGGCGGCGTAGTTGGCGCCGGGGGCGTCGAGGCAGCGGTCGTGGGTCAGCTCGATGTGGACCGACTTGCGTGCCGTGTCGTACCACCAGCCCTGGTTGCGGCCGCCGTGGCAGTCCCAGCCCAGGATGGCCGTCTCATTGGCGCTGGAGCCGCCGTTGGCGTCGAGGCAGTTGCCGGTCGCCTCGTTCTTCAGGGGTGCGTAGAGGGAGTCCCAGGCGCCGGCCTGGAGGACCGGGGTGCCCGTGCTGGCGGGGTCTGCGCAGGAGGCCTCGCGCAGGCCCGAGTTGTAGAGCTGGGTCAGGCAGGACGCGAACGCGCCGTGGCCCCGGTAGTTGGGGTGGAAGGACTGGCGGGCGGTGTTCTCGTCCCACGGGAAGTGGTCGCCGAGGTCCAGGTAGAGGCCGCGGGCCCAGGCGTCCTCCATGCAGACCTCGTGGCCGTGGAAGAGCCGGGAGTTGTCGAGGAAGAGGGCACCCGAGTTGCGGGCGGCCTCGCGCATGCCCTTCTCGAAGGTGGGCACCGCGTAGTTGCGGCCCCAGGTGGCGTCGGAGTCGTAGCCGGCGCAGCCTCCGGGGAGCTTGCCGGGGAAGTTCGGGTTGTCGTAGAAGTCGGGGCCGATGGGGCTGGGGTAGCCCATGACGACGAGCTTGTAGTCGGAGTCGGCGTATCCGGCGTCGCGCATGACCGTCTTGAGGTCCGCGACCGTGGCCTCGACCTTGGGGCGGAGGCCGTCGACGCGCGCCTGCCAGCCCGGGGCGTACTTGGGCTCGCAGGTGCCCTGGCTGAGCACCCAGCGGGTGACGCAGTCGGTCATGACCGGGCCGAACTGGAGGTCGTCGTTGGCGCCGGCGACCAGCAGCACCATCTTGATCTTCGTGTTGCGGGCCTTGATGGCGAGGTTGTCGCTCTGCACCAGCTCGTCGGCGTACTGCTTGCTGCCGCCGATCCGGATGTTCCCGGTGTACCCGCCGGAGCAGGAGACGTTGAAGGTGAGGTCGGCCGGGATGCCGGTGCGGTGGATCGCGGCGTCGGGCGAGCGGTGGCACTGGTTGGACGGGGTGTTGGTGGCGGGGTCGTAGTTGCCGACGCCCTCGCCCGAGATCTCGCTGTCGCCGAGCGAGATCAGGCCGGTCTTGCGCTCGCCGAGCGGGCGGATCGCGGAGTCGCCGTAGATCTTGGTGGCTTCCGCCGCGCGGATGGCCTCCAGTTCGGGCGGGAGCGGGGTCGCCGCTCCCGCCGTGGCGGCCGCGGGGGTCGCGGCCTGGGCCATCGGGGTGATGGCGGTGACGCCCCCGAGGGCGGCCGCGATCGCCGCGACCGCGGCGAAGGTAGATCTGAGCATGGGTTTCGTACGGGCACGTGCCATGGATGCCTCCCCGGCTGTCGGTGTTACCCCCGGTATTTACTGGCCGGTAGGGGAGTTGGGAACACTTCGAACAAGACAATTGCTCAAGTTTCAGAGGAGGCTACGAAAATGACCGGTGATCAGCAGGCCGAAGCGTTCCGTATCGAGCACGACTCCATGGGCGACGTACGGGTCCCCGCGCACGCCAAGTGGCGTGCGCAGACCCAGCGCGCGGTGGAGAACTTCCCCGTCTCCGGGCAGCGGTTGGAGCGCGCCCACATCGAGGCGCTCGCCCGCATCAAGGCCGCGGCCGCCGTCGTGAACGCGCGGCTCGGCGTCGTGGACGAGGAGACCGCCGGCGCGATCCGGTCCGCCGCCTCCGAGGTCGCCGAGGGCCGCTGGGACGACCACTTCCCCGTGGACGTCTTCCAGACCGGCTCGGGGACCTCGTCCAACATGAACACCAACGAGGTGATCGCCACCCTGGCGACCGAGCGCCTCGGCGAGGAGGTCCACCCCAACGACCACGTCAACGCCTCGCAGAGCTCCAACGACGTCTTCCCGTCCTCCATCCACATCGCCGCCACCGCCGCCGTCACCCACGAGCTGATCCCCGCCCTGCGCCACCTGGAGCTGGCCCTGGCGCGCAAGTCCGCCGAGTTCGCGGACGTGGTCAAGGCCGGGCGGACGCACCTGATGGACGCCACCCCGGTCACCCTGGGCCAGGAGTTCGGCGGGTACGCGGCCCAGGTCCGCTACGGCATCGAGCGGCTGCACTCCGTCCTGCCCCGGCTCGCGGAGCTGCCGCTGGGCGGCACGGCGGTGGGCACCGGGATCAACACCCCGCCCGGGTTCTCGGCGGCGGTGATCGCCGAGGTGGCCTCCGCGACCGGGCTGCCGCTGACCGAGGCGCGCGACCACTTCGAGGCCCAGGGGGCGCGGGACGCGCTGGTGGAGACCTCCGGCATGCTCCGTACGATCGCCGTCTCGCTCACCAAGATCTGCAACGACCTGCGCTGGATGGCCTCCGGTCCGCGCACGGGATTGGCCGAAATCAATCTCCCGGATCTCCAGCCGGGCTCCTCCATCATGCCGGGCAAGGTCAATCCGGTGGTTCCGGAGGCCGTGCTCATGGTCGCCGCGCAGGTGACGGGGAACGACGCGACCGTCGCCGTGGCGGGCGCGGCCGGCAATTTCGAGCTCAACGTGATGCTGCCGGTGATGGCGAGGAACCTGCTCGAATCGATCCGGCTGCTGGGCAACGCGAGCCGGCTGCTCGCGGACCGCACGGTCGAGGGGATCACCGCCAACACCGCCCGGGCCAGGGAGTACGCGGAGTCCTCGCCCTCCGTGGTGACCCCGCTGAACCGCTACATCGGCTACGAGGCGGCCGCCAAGGTCGCCAAGAAGTCCCTCGCGGAGCGCAAGACCATCAGGGAGGTCGTCCTGGAGTCCGGCTACGTGGACCGCGGCGACCTCACCCTGGAGCAGCTGGACGAGGCCCTGGACGTGCTGCGGATGACGCACCCCTGAGCGGTGGCGGGAGGGGGTCGGCTGGGGGCCGGATTCGGTCGAATGCCGCCCCCGGCCCCCTCCGTGACCTGCACCGCAGCGGGCGCGGGGGCCCCCGCCCTAAGATCTGCGCATGACAGGTACCTTCCGGCCCGCGAGCGGCGGCGCGGCGCACGGCACGCGCTGGGCGCCCGGGGAGCAGATCCTCTGGCGCTACCGCGACCACGCGCCGGGGCCGAAGGGCCAGGTCCACATCTGCCGCCCGGTGACCGTGGTGCGGGACACCGAGGAACTGCTGGCCGTCTGGATGGCCCCCGGCACCGAGTGCGTCAAGCCGGTGCTGGCCGACGGCACGCCCGTACAGGAGGAGCCCCTCGCCACCCGCTACACCGCGCCGCGGACCACCGTACGGTCGCAGTGGTTCGGCGGGGGCGTGCTGAAGCTGGCCCGGCCCGGGGAGCCGTGGTCGGTGTGGCTGTTCTGGGGACACGGCTGGCGGTTCAGGAACTGGTACGTGAACCTGGAGTCACCGCTGACCCGGTGGTCCGGCGGGGTCGACTCCGAGGACCACTTCCTCGACATCTCCGTCTACCCGGACCGCAGCTGGAAGTGGCTGGACGAGGACGAGTTCGCGCAGGCGCAGCGCTCCGGGCTGATGGACGCGGAGCAGGCGGAGCGGGTGCGGGCCGCGGGGCGGGCGGCGGTCGACGTGATCAAGGCCTGGGGCCCGCCGTTCTCCGACGGCTGGCAGGACTGGCGGCCGGATCCGGCCTGGACGGTTCCGCTCCTGCCCGAGGACTGGGACCGCACTCCGGCGCATATGACCTCATGAGACCCTTGATGCGCCCCCGGGGTTCAAACGTAGGATCGTCCGGCGCGAGGTCGCGCGCACGGGGCGGTGCGGGCGGTTCGTGAATCCGTAAGTGTCGTGTCACACGCGGTACTTGACCGGAGGCCGAGGCAGGGCGAGAAGTAACGAGGGGGACCCGGAAGCGCGGGGCGATGGTGCCGCGGCCGCTGAGCGGGTATACCGCGACTGACCGAGTTGAGTGCAGCGCACATCGAGCGCAAACGGACGGAATTCCACGCGTGACGGAGTACCCCACCTCCCAGGAGGGCCCGCAGCCCGTCGCCTCCGGCGGAGGTACGGACGAGCCCGGCCACGGCAAGGCGCCCATCGCCGCCGAGGCCGTACGCACGCATGCCGGCGACACTGGCGCTGGCCCGGCGGTGGAGGCGGCGTCCCGCGCGGCCCGTTCCACGGTGGGCCCTGCCGCGGGCGGCGGACTCCCCCGCCCGCGCACGGGCGCAGCCGACCCCGCCGAGGCACCGCGTCGGCGCGGCGAAGGCGCCGACGCGGCAACGCCCGGCCAGGGCACGGCCCGCCCCCGGGACGGCGGTCCCGCCGAGGGGCCGGGCACGCGCGGGGAAGGCGTCGACCCGGTCGGGGGCGGCATGCAGTCGGGCGACGAAGCGGGCCTTGCAGCGCCCGGCCGGGCCGCGGTGCGGCCGCGTGACGGGGCTGCCGCACGCAACGCGGCGAGCGGTACCCCGGCGGCGCTCGGCCCCGCCGGGGACGACCACGACGGAGGCGCCGCGGGCGCCGTACCCGACCGGGACGCGGCCCGCCCGCGCGGCGGCGCGCGCAACGCGGCCGGGCACGGCCGCCCCGCCAGGGCGCCGCGCCCGCGCGGGGAGGACGCCGGACACGGCGGTCCCGCCGGGTCCCAGCGCCGGGCCGGGGACGGCAAGAGCGGTGTCGGCGGCGGTGTCGGCGGGAGCGGAACCGGCGGTCACGGCGGATCGGGGATACCCGGCGAGGAGGCCACCGCCGCGCGCCGCGAAGGCGACCGGCTGCGGTTCGTCGGGGCCGCCACGCGGCGGATCGCCCGCGGCATCGACCTCGACGAGATCGTGCTCGGCCTGTGCCGGGCCACCGTGCCGACCTTCTCGGACGCGATCCTCGTCTACCTGCGCGACCCGCTCCCCGTGGGCGACGAGCGTCCCGTCGGCCCGGTCGTTTTAAGGCTGCGCCGCACCGACCGGCTCCGGCCGATCGACGATCTGAGCACGGTCGAGGGCGCCGGGGCCGCGGGGGCCGCCGGCGAGCTCGACTTCAGCCAGTTGCCGCTGCTCGGCCCGCAAGGTGACCTGCCCGCGGCCGAGCTGTGCGAGATCCGCTCCGGCGGCGCGCTCGCCGAAGTGCTGCGCGGCGTACGGCCCGTCTTCGGGTCCGCCGCCGGCGCCAAGGAGGCCCTCGCGGAGCTGCTCGGCTCGGAGCACCCGGTGCCGCGCGGCAACCGGGCCGTTCTCGCGCCCCTGCGCGGCCGCCGCCGGGTGATCGGCGCGGCCGTGTTCCTGCGCAGCCCCGAGCGGCCCGCGTTCGAGCAGAACGACCTGCTAGTCGCCGCCCAGCTGGCCACGCACACCGCGCTGGGCATCGACAAGGCCGTGCTGTACGGCCGCGAGGCGTACATCGCGGACGAGCTCCAGCGCACCATGCTGCCCGACAGCCTGCCCCAGCCCACCGGGGTGCGGCTCGCCTCGCGCTACCTGCCGGCCGCCGAGACGGCCCGGGTCGGCGGGGACTGGTACGACGCCATACCGCTGCCCGGGAGCCGGGTCGCGCTCGTCGTCGGCGACGTCATGGGCCACTCCATGACGTCCGCCGCGATCATGGGCCAGCTGCGCACCACCGCGCAGACGCTGGCCCAGCTGGACCTGCCCCCGGCTGAGGTGCTGCACCACCTCGACGAGCAGGCCCAGCGGCTCGGCTCCGACCGCATGGCCACCTGCCTGTACGCCGTCTACGACCCGGTCTCGCACCGGATCACCATCGCCAACGCCGGCCACCCGCCGCCGGTGCTGCTCCACCTGGGCGGCCGCGCCGAAGTGCTCCGGGTCCCGCCCGGCGCCCCCATCGGCGTCGGCGGCGTGGACTTCGAGGCCGTGGAGCTGGACGCCCCCGCCGGGGCCACCCTGCTGCTCTACACGGACGGCCTGGTGGAGTCCCGGCTGCGGGACGTGTGGACCGGCATCGAGCAGCTGCGCGAACGCCTCGCCGCCACCGCCCAGTTGACGGGCCTGGACCATCCGCCGCCGCTGGAGGCCCTGTGCGACGACGTGCTGGACATGCTCGGCCCGGGCGACCGGGACGACGACATCGCGCTGCTCGCGGCCCGGTTCGACGGGATCGCGCCCAGTGACGTCGCGTACTGGTTCCTGGACCCGGAGGAGACCGCTCCGGGCCGGGCCCGCCGCTTCGCCCGCCGCGCGCTGACCCGCTGGGGCCTGGAGGAGCTGAGCGACTCCCTGGAGCTGCTGGTCAGCGAGGTCGTCACCAATGCCGTCCGGTACGCGGAGCGGCCCGTGACCCTGCGCCTGCTGCGTACGGACGTGCTGCGCTGCGAGGTCGGCGACGACTCCCCGCAGCTGCCCCGCCAGCGCCGGGCTCGGGACACCGACGAGGGCGGCCGCGGCCTGTTCCTGGTCAACCGGATGGCCCGCCGCTGGGGCGCGACGCGGCTGAGCAGCGGCAAGGTGGTCTGGTTCGAGCTGTCGCTGCCGGGCGGGCACGAGCGGCGCTGAGCGGCCCGGAAACGACGGAACCGCCGCCCGCGTCCTGCGGGCGGCGGTTCCGTCGTCATGAAGGGGGTGCCTACGACTCGGGGAAGAGCGGCGGCGGTTCCGGCGGCTTGGGGCCCGACTTGGTCGGCGAGGGACTCGTGGTCGGCGGGGGAGTCGGGGTCGGCGACTTCGAGTTCGACTTGCTCGGCGTCGGCGTCGGCGACTGGGTCTCCGGCGGCGCACTGCTCGCCGGCGGGGTGGACGAGGTGCTCGTCGACGGTGTCGGGGAGGCGGTGCGGGCCGGGGTCTGCTTGGCACCCATCTCCGCGTCGGACAGGTCGAACTCGGCCGTCTTCCCGCCCTTGAGCGCGGCCAGCGTGTACGCCTTCCAGATCTCGGCGGGGAAGCTGGAGCCACCCGCGCGGCCGCCGCCGGCGGTGCCGGTGAGGGTGACCTGCTTGTGGGTGGTGGGCTCCTCGCCGAACATCGCGACGACGGTGACCAGTTCGGGCGTGAAGCCGGTGAACCAGGCCGCCTTGTTCTCCTCGGCGGTACCGGTCTTTCCGGCGGCCTCGTAGGCGCTGCTGCGGACCTTGTTGCCCGAGCCGCCCTCGTCGTTGACGACGCCGGTGAGCACCTTGGTGACGGTGTCGGCGGTCTGCCGGCTGATCACCTGGCTGCCGATGGCCTGACGGGGCGTGAACTCGCCGTCCCGGTGCTCGGCGCTCTTGATGATGGTGGGCGTGACCTTCTTGCCGTGGTTGTCGAAGGTCGCGTAAACGCCCGCCATCTCCACGGTGTTGGCGCTCATCGTGCCGAGGGACATGGCCGGCTGGTCCTCCTGCCAGCCGTCGCGGTCCTTCATGCCGAGGGCCAGGGCCGTCTTCTTCACCTTGGGCGGGCCGGCGTCCACGATCATCTGCGCGTACACGGAGTTGACCGAGTAGTTGGTCGCGTCCTGGACGGTGATCTCCTTGCCGAAGTCCCGGTCGTCCTGGTTCTGCGGGTTGAACGGGATCTTGCTGCCGACGACCTGGCGCCTGCTGGTGCCGTCGTAGAGCGTGTTCGGCTTGATCGGCTTGCCGTCCTGCGTGGTCGCGTTCTCCTGTATGGCGGAGGCCAGCACGATCGGCTTGAAGGTCGAGCCGGGCTGGTAGTCGGTGCGCAGGGCGTTGCTCTCGGACTTCTCGGACAGGCCCTGGCCGCCGTACATCGCGACGATGGCACCGGTCTTCGGGTCCACCGAGGTGGCGCCGGCCTGGACGTTCTGGTCCACGGGGCGGTTCTTGGTGTCCTTGCGGTCGAGCTTGGACTCCAGCTCGTCGTTGACGGCCTTCTCCAGCGCCTGCTGCTTCTTCGGGTCGATGTTGAGCACGATGTTCCAGCCACCGGCCGCGATCTCCGCGTCGGTGATCTTCTGCTCGTTCATCTCGTCGTTGGCGGCCTGGATCAGGTAGCCCTTCTGGCCGTCCATGCCCGGGCGGGGCTTGGGCTTGATCGGCGGCGGGAGGGTCATGGTCTTGCGCTTGGCCGGGTCCAGCTTGCCCATCTCGACCATGTTGTCGAGGACGGCGTTGAAGCGGATGTTGACGAGCCTCGTGCCGTTCGGTCCGGCGGTCGCCAGGTCGTACTGGCTGGGCGCCTGGATGACGGCGGCGAGGTAGGCGCCCTGCTCCAGCGTGAGCTTGTCGGAGTCGACGCCGTAGAAGGCCTGGGCCGCGGCCTGGATCCCGTACGCGTTGCGGCCGTAGAAGTTGGTGTTGAGGTAGCCGACGAGGACGTCGTCCTTCTCCATGCGCTGGTCGACCTTGAGGGAGATCACCAGCTCGCGGAGCTTTCGCGTCGCCGACTGGTCCTGCGTCAGGTAGTAGTTCTTGACGTACTGCTGAGTGATCGTCGAGCCGCCGGCCGTGCCCTTGCCGCGGACCGTGTTGAACAGGCCCCGGACCACGCCCATCACGTCGATGCCGCGGTCCTTGTAGAAGGACTTGTTCTCGATCGCGATGAACGCCGTACGGACGTCCTCCGGGATCTTGTCGATCGTCACGATCTCGCGGTTCATGGTTCCGGTGCGGGCCATGATCGAGCCGTCGGAGTACCGGTAGGTGTTGCTCTGGAGCGTGGCCTGCTTGTTCGGGTCGGTGGGTTCGTCCACCGAGAAGTACAGGATGACCGCCGCGGCCATGAGCGCGAGCATCAGCCCGAAGAAGGTCCCGAGGATCTTCCGCCACGTGAAGAAGCGGCGTATGCCGGAGCGTTTCCCGGCGCCCCCCTTGCCCTCGGCACCCTTGGTGCCCTTCGCGCGTCCGCTCGGCGCACGCCGCGCACTGCGCTGCTGCTGCGCCCTACGCGCTTCTGCTCGGCCCATCGCTCCCGCTCCGCTCGATCTAACCCCCGACACGTCAGCTCAGAAAGCTAACACCGCAGGCTGTGACAAAGGTTGGCCAACCATCACCAATACCGGTCAATTCGGACGTGAGAATCAGCACCCACGCCACAGGAACCGACGCACGCGAGGGCCGAAGGGTTGCCGTACAGCGAAAAAGTGATATCACTTTGCTAGGCGGCTCGATCAGTCGCGACCACGAGAAACGGGGCAGACCATGACGAACTCGGCAGTGACGGCACCGGACGGCGTACGGGAGTTCACCGCGCGCAGCGTGGGCGGCGGACTGGCGCTGCTGCTCGGGCTGGCGGGTGTGGCGGCCGGGGCCGGCCTGATCGCCACCGGCGCCGTCCTGACGGCCGTCGCGGCGAAGGCCGCGCTGATCGCGGGCGGCATCCTGCTGGTCCTCGGCTCGGTCATCGCGATGAGCGGGCTCAACACCATCGCGCCGGGCGAGGCGCGGGTGGTCCAGCTGTTCGGCCGCTACCGGGGGACGATCCGCACGGACGGGCTGCGCTGGGTCAACCCGCTGACCTCCCGGGAGAAGATCTCCACCCGGGTGCGCAACCACGAGACGGCCGTCCTGAAGGTCAACGACGCCTACGGCAACCCGATCGAGCTGGCGGCGGTCGTGGTGTGGCGGGTCGAGGACACGGCCCGGGCCGTCTTCGAGGTCGAGGACTTCACGGAGTTCGTCGAGACCCAGACCGAGGCGGCGGTGCGGCACATCGCGATCGAGTACCCGTACGACGCCCACGAGGAGGGCGGCCTGTCCCTGCGGGGAAACGCCGAGGAGATCACCGAGAAGCTCGCGGCCGAGCTGCACGCCCGCGTGGACGCGGCCGGGGTGAGCATCATCGAGTCCCGCTTCACGCACCTCGCGTACGCTCCTGAGATCGCCTCCGCGATGCTCCAGCGCCAGCAGGCGGGCGCGGTCGTGGCGGCCCGCAAGCAGATCGTGGAGGGCGCGGTGGGCATGGTCGAACTGGCCCTCACCCGCCTGGCGGAGGAGGAGATCGTGGACCTGGACCCGGAGCGCAAGGCTGCCATGGTCTCGAACCTCATGGTGGTCCTGTGCGGTGACCGCGCGGCGCAGCCGGTCGTCAACACGGGCACGCTCTACCAGTGAGCGCGGCGGGCGGGGGCGCCGGGGGGCGGGCGGCGCGGAAGCAGGTACTGCTGCGGCTGGACCCTGCGGTGTACGACGCGCTGGCGCGGTGGGCGGGCGATGAGCTGCGCAGCGCGAACGCGCAGATCGAGTTCCTGTTGCGGCGCGCGCTGGCCGAGTCCGGCCGGCTGCCGTCTGCGCCGGGCCCCATCCCACGGCGTGGGCGGCCACCGAAGTCGGGAGACTGACCCGCCGGGCCCTGCTCCTCAAACGCCGGAGGGGCTGGATTTTGGCTGATGCCGTCCGCCTGGCAATTCCAGCCCCTCCGGCGTTTGAGGAGCGGGGGTCCGGGGGCTGGCCCCCGGCAACGGCGCCGCACCGACCCAGCCCCGGCGGCGGCGCGGCCGCTCAGTCCGTGAGCCACACCGGCAGCGGCCGCACCGCTTCGCGCAGGGCGGCGGCGACGGCCCGGAACTCCCCCTGGCGCGCCGTCCCCGCCCGCATGGCCAGCGCGATCCGCCGCGACGGCGCCGGCTCGGCGAAGTACCCGGTGGCCAGGTACTCGTTGCGGGCGGTCTCCAGCCGCAGCGCGGTGCGCGGCAGCAGCGTCACGCCGAGTCCCCCTGCGACCAGTTGTACGAGCGTGGACAGTCCGGCGGCGGTCGTGGTGACGTCCGCGCCCGCCGCCCGGCCCGCTTCGCGGCAGATGTCGAGGGCCTGGTCGCGCAGGCAGTGCCCCTCGTCCAGCAACAGCAGCTGCAGCCCGCGCAGTTCCTCCAGCGGGATGTCCCGGCGTCCGGCCAGCTCGTGCTCGCGGGGCGCGAGCAGGACGAAGTCCTCGTCGAAGAGCGGGAGTTCGGTGACGCCGGGAACCCCGAGCGGGACCGCCAGCAGGAGCAGGTCGAGCCGCCCGCCCGCCAGCCCCTCCAGCAGGGAGGCGGTCTGCTCCTCGTGCACCTGGAGGTCCATGCCCGGGTAGCGCCGCTGGAAGAGCCCGAGCACGGTCGGCAGCAGGTACGGCGCCACCGTGGGGATCACCCCGAGCCGCAACACCCCGGTGAACGGCGCGCGTACGGCCTCGGCCTCCTCCAGCAGCCCGCCCATGGCGGCGAGCACCACCTGCGCGCGGGCCGCGATCCGCTCCCCCGCCGGGGAGAGCAGCACCTTGCGGGTGGTCCGCTCCAGCAGCCGCACGCCGAGGGCCTCCTCCAGCGCGGAGACGGCTCCGGAGAGGGCCGGCTGGCTCATGCCGATCGAGGCGGCGGCGTCCCGGAAGTGCAGGTGTTCGGCGACCGCCGCGAAGGCGCGCAGCTGCGCGAGCGTCGGCTGCTTCGCCGGCTTCGCTCCCCTATTGCCCACAGCCACTGATAGGCACCTCCGATCACCTGCCTCAAGAGTAGCTATTTCTTTAATCAATGCAGGTGTGTCAGCATGTGAGATCCGTCCAACCCCCTAGGAAATCCCCCAAAAGGGGCACTTTCCCTTCCGCGAGGAGAGCGTGTGCTCACTGTCGGCGACCAGTTCCCCACCTTCGACCTGACCGCCTGCGTGTCGCTTGAAGCGGGCAGCGAGTTCGCGCAGATCGACCACAAGACGTACGAGGGCAAGTGGAAGGTCGTCTTCGCCTGGCCGCTCGACTTCACCTTCGTCTGCCCGACCGAGATCGCCGCCTTCGGCAAGCTGAACGAGGAGTTCGCCGACCGCGACGCGCAGGTCCTCGGCTTCTCGCTCGACTCCGAGTACGTGCACCACGCCTGGCGCAAGGACCACGCCGACCTGCGCGACCTGCCCTTCCCGATGATGTCCGACATCAAGCGCGAGCTCTCCGCCGACCTCGGCATCCTCGGCGAGGACGGTCTGCCGATGCGCGCCGTCTTCATCGTCGACCCGAACAACGAGATCCAGTTCTCGATGGTGACCGCCGGTTCCGTGGGCCGTAACCCCAAGGAGGTCCTGCGGGTCCTCGACGCCCTGCAGACCGACGAGCTGTGCCCCTGCAACTGGAACAAGGGCGAGGCCACCATCGACGCCGGCGCCCTGCTGGCCGGTGAGTGACCGATGTCCCTCGACTCCCTCAAGTCCGCCATACCGGACTTCGCCAAGGACCTGAAGCTGAACCTCGGTTCGGTCATCGGCAATCAGGACACCCTCACCCAGCAGCAGCTGTGGGGCACCGTCCTGTCCTGCGCGATCGCCGCCCGCTCCCCGCTCGTCCTGCGCGAGCTGGAGCCGGAGGCGAAGGCGGTCCTGTCGCCGGAGGCGTACACCGCCGCCAAGTCCGCCGCCGCGGTCATGGCGATGAACAACGTCTTCTACCGCACCCGGCACCTGCTCTCCGACCCGGAGTACAACAGCCTGCGGGCGGGCCTGCGGATGAACGTCATCGGCAACCCGGGCGTGGAGAAGGTCGACTTCGAGCTGTGGTCCCTCGCGGTCTCGGCGATCAACGGCTGCGGCCAGTGCCTTGACTCGCACGAGCAGGTCCTGCGCAAGCACGGCCTCGACCGCGAGACGGTCCAGGAGGCCTTCAAGATCGCCTCGGTGATCCAGGCCGTCGCGGTCACCCTCGACGCGGAAGCGGCCCTGGCCGCCGAGTAGTCACCCCGTACGAGCCCCGGGCCCCGCCGCCGTTCCATGGCCGCGGGGCCCTGGTCCGCCGGGCCGGGCGAGCCGCCCGCGAGGCCGCTGCGCGGAGCCCTCCCCGCCCCGCCCTTCCTCCGTTCCCCGGGGCTCCGCCCCGGACCCCGCTCCTCAAACTTCCCCAGCTACCGCTGGGAGGTGCCCCCTGGAGGGGCTGGGGGGTTTCATCGCTTGCGCAGCGCCGCCATCAGCGTCCGTACGTCCTCGATCGCCGCCGACGTGACCGCGTCCTTGTCGACGTCGTCGCCGTCGCTCCTGGTCCACTGGACGGTCAGCGTGAGGACCGCACCGCCGTCGAGCACCTGGAGCATGGAGGCGTTCATGTATTCGTGGAGCACCGCCCGCTCCCCCAGCCCGGGGACCTCCACCGCCGCCTTGACCTCGGGGCCGATGTACGGGTCGCGCCCGAGCCCGACCCCGAACTCCGGCTCGGGGTCGGACTTCTTGTGCAGGTCGACCTCGACCCTACCGTAGTAGCCGATCCTGCCGTCGGGTTCCCCGGAGGCGGGCCACTCGCCGTTGAAGTCGCAGCCGGCCCAGTCCAGGGGAGGGCTCTCGCCGTGCCCGGCCTGCCGGTTCGCAAGGCCCCCGGTGAGCTCGCCGAGCACCTGCAGCGGTGCCTCCTTGCAGAGGTCCTCGGCGTGCCGGTACGAGATCCTCGGCGCGGCGGCGAATCGATCCTGCGCGGTCAGCACCCCGGCCCACACCGCCGAGGCCAGCACGGCCCCGCCCAGCGCCCACAGCCAGGGCCGTGGCCGGGCCACCCGCGGCGGCTCGGGCTCCGCCTCCTCGGCCGGGCGGGTGTCCCGCCACTCCGTGTCGAGCTCGGGCTCGCCTATCACGCCGGACCCTCCCCGCGGCCCACGGCCGTCGAGCCGTGGGGTGCCGGGCCGACCGGGGTGGCGGTCGGGTGGAGCTGCTCGCGCGAGTACGCCCGCAGGTAGCCCACGGCCGTGTTGGTGACGGCGACCAGCGGTACGGCGACCACGGCCCCGCCGATGCCCGCGATCATCCCGCCGGCGGCCACCGACAGCACCACCGCGAGCGGGTGGACCCGTACCGCCCGGCCCAGGATGAAGGGCTGGAGCACGTGGCCCTCGATCTGCTGGACCGCCAGTACCACGAGCAGCACCATCAACGCGGTCCACACGCCCTGCGTCACCAGCGCCACGACCACGGCGAGGGCGCCCGAGATCACCGCGCCGACGAGCGGGATGAAGGCGAACAGGAAGATGAAGACGGCGAGCGGCACGGCCATCGTCACGTCGAGGAAGTAGAGCCCGAGGCCGATGAAGACGGCGTCGATGAGCGCGACGAGCACGGTGCCCCGCACGTACGCGGTCAGCGTGCGCCAGGCGCGCGGGCCGGCGCCCGACACGCCGGGCCGGGCGGCGGCCGGGACCAGGCCGAGCACCCAGGTCCAGATCTTCTTGCCGTCGTAGAGCAGGAAGAGCGTCGAGAACATCGCGAGCAGCATGCCGGTCAGCACCTCGACGAGCACCGTCACGCCCTGCAGGCCCGCGGAGGTGATCTGTTCGGTGTTGGTGCCGATGGTCTCGCTGAGGTTCTTCGCGATGTCGTTGATCTGCTTCTCGGTCACGTGGAACGGACTGTCCAGTGCCCAGGTCTTGAGTTCGTTGATGCCTTCGCGGACCCGGTTGGAGAGATCGTCGAGGTTCTCCATGACCTGCCAGACCACGAACCAGCCGACGAGCCCGATCACCACGAAGCCGAGGATCGCGGTCACGGCGGTGGCGAGTCCGCGCGGCATGCCGAGGCGGCGCAGCCGGACCACGAAGGGCTGGAGCAGCGCCGTGACGAGCATGGCGGCGGCGAAGGCCAGGACGACCAGGCGGACTTCGCTGATCACCTTCATCAGCACCCAGAGCATCCCGGCGAGGAGCAGCAGCCGCCAGCTGACCTCGGCGGCCACGCGCATGCCCCACGGGACCACGGTCACCGGATCGGGTCGCTCGGGGAGGGCGGCGGCGGCCGGCACCGGGGCCGGGGCGGGCACGGGCGCCGGCCCGGGCGGGACGGGACGCGGCAGGTCGCCTCTCGCCTCGGCCTCGACCTCGGCGCGCCGCTCGTCGAGCGCCGCCTCCATCCGGTTCAGCCTGCTGCCCAGCCGGCCGATCCAGCCTGCCCTCTTCGCCATGTCTTTCCCTTCCCCCCGCCCCACTGGCAACGCCCCGACGACGGTACACGCGAGGAGCCCCGCACCGTAGGACGGTGCGGGGCTCTCCGGGGTTGAGCGCGTGGTGCGGCGGCGGTGGTGCCTAGTACCAGCCGTTGGCCTGGTGGAAGTTCCAGGCGGCGCAGGGGCTGCCGTACCGGTCTTCCATGTAGTTCAGGCCCCACTTGATCTGCGTGGCGGGGTTGGTGCGCCAGTCGGCACCGGCCGAGGCCATCTTCGAGCCCGGGAGCGCCTGGACCAGGCCGTACGCCCCGGAGGACTTGTTCACGGCCAGGTAGTTCCAGGTGGATTCCTGGTTGATGATGTTGGAGAAGCACTGGAACTGGCCGGACGGGACCATCTGCTGGGCGATGGCCTTGACCTGGGCGACCGTGTAGGAGCTCTGCACGGCGAAGTCGCCGGCGCTGCGGGTGGCGGAGCGGCTGGCCGCTTCCTTCGCCTCGCGGTCCTTCCGCGCCTTCTCCTCCGCGGCCTTCTGCGCTTCGGCCTTCTTGGCCTTGGCGTCCTCGGCGGCCTGCAGACGGGCTGCCTCCTCCGTCGAGCGCTTGGCGTCGGCGTCGGCGGCGTGGGCGATGGTGTCGGCCTGCTGGGTCAGGGACCCGCTCTGGACCGATGCCTCATCGCCGACCGGGATGTCAGTGAGGAGAGTCGCGCCGGACGCTGTCGTCTCGAAATCGTTGGTGGGGTCGCCAGTGGCAACGCCCACGACTGCGCCGACGGTGGTGACCGCGGTGGCCGAAGCCACTGCGAACCCCCGGACCGAGATCCGGCTCACACGGTGTCCTTCCAGCAGCGTCCGCAGTGACCGCGCGGGCGCAAAATTGCCCCTCGACGCTGGCCTCCGTGCTGCTTCGGTCACTGGAGGCGCGGGCCCGTGGACAGCTCCCTCGCGGGGGCTGCCGTTTGAAACTCCGGGCGGCATACGGCAATCGGCTGTGGAGTTGTGGTGCTGCGCGTACCTCACGGGAGATACAGGTGTGCCGTATGCGGGGCCTGACGGAAACCAGACTCTGCCGGACCGCGACGCCGCAAGGCAATTCCCCGTTGCGTGGGAAAGGTCACACCTGGCATGTCGCCGCTGTTTTCACCAAAGGCCTGTGCAGCACGACGCCGCCCGGCTAGGCTCTCGGGCCTTTGCCGGGCGGCATCAACTCCCTTTCCCGCTATGGGCGTTTTACCCCTGTGTGCTCCGTGTGCCGGTCACAGCGATTCGAGCATCTCCGTGACGAGGGCGGCGATCGGGGAGCGCTCGGAGCGGTTCAGCGTGACGTGGGCGAAGAGCGGATGCCCCTTCAACTTCTCGACCACGGCGACGACTCCGTCGTACCGGCCGACCCTGAGGTTGTCCCGCTGGGCCACGTCGTGGGTGAGAACAACCCGCGAATTCGCGCCGATTCGGGACAGAACGGTCAGCAGGACGTTCCGTTCCAGCGACTGGGCCTCGTCCACGATCACGAAGGCGTCGTGCAGCGAGCGGCCGCGGATGTGCGTGAGCGGCAGGACCTCCAGCATCCCGCGGTTCAGCACCTCCTCGATGACCTCGCGCCCGGCCACCGCCGAGAGGGTGTCGAAGACCGCCTGGGCCCAGGGGCTCATCTTCTCGTTGGCGTCCCCGGGCAGGTATCCGAGGTCCTGCCCGCCCACCGCGTACAGCGGCCGGAAGACCATCACCTTCTGGTGCTGCCTCCGCTCCAGCACCGCCTCCAGGCCGGCGCAGAGCGCGAGCGCCGACTTTCCGGTGCCGGCCCGGCCGCCCATCGAGATGATCCCGATCTCGGGGTCGAGCAGGAGGTCCAGCGCGATGCGCTGCTCGGCGCTGCGGCCGTGCAGGCCGAAGGCCTCGCGGTCGCCGCGTACGAGCTTGACGTTGCCGTCGGCCGTGACCCGGCCGAGCGCCTTGCCGCGCTCGGACTGCAAGACCAGTCCGGTGTGCACGGGGAGCTCCGCGGCCTCCGGCACGTAGAGCCGGTCCTCGGAGTAGAGGAGGTCGACCTGCTCCCCGGAGAGGGAGAGCTCGCTCATGCCGGTCCAGCCCGCGTCGGTGATCGCGAGCTCGGCGCGGTACTCCTCCGCGAGCAGGCCCACTGAGGAGGCCTTGATGCGCAGTGGGAGATCCTTCGAGACGACCGTGACGTCGTAGCCCTCGGCCTGGAGGTTGCGGGCGACCGCCAGGATGCGCGAGTCGTTGTCCCCCAGCCTGAAGCCGGCGGGCAGGACACCCGGATCGGAGTGGTTGAGCTCGACGCGCAGGGTGCCGCCCAGATCGCCCAGTGGGATGGGGGCGTCGAGGCGACCGTAGCGAACCCGGAAGTCGTCGAGCAGGCGCAGGGCCTGGCGCGCGAAGTAGCCGAGTTCGGGATGGTGCCGCTTGGCCTCCAGCTCGGTGATCACCACGATCGGGAGCACGACCTCGTGCTCGTCGAAACGGGAGATCGCGTTGGGGTCTGCCAGCAGGACGCTGGTGTCGAGGACGTAGGTCCGCCTGTCGGGCAGGCGGCGCTTTGTGCTGGTCACCACGGAAGGACGTACCCCCTCGGAAGAGGTCGGGCCATGAAGACCGGACCGGTCATCGGCACCCATGCCGGGGCCGATTTCCGGCCCTCCCACTCCGTCCGTGCGAACCGCACGTGCGTCCTGGTGCAAAGGGCCTCCCGGGCGGACGACCCCATGCCGTCCGCTGAGACTCGACACCCGTGGATCGGGCATCGACCTGAAAGGGATATTCCCCGATCAGGCCAGGCCATGCCATGGCATATGACGGACGCTCGGTGAATCCCTGGTGAAGGGTTCCGGGGGGTTCTGGTGTCGTAATGAGGGCGTGCCGGGACCGAGGCGCCGTCAGACGCCCCGGGGCAGGGAGGGGAAGAAGTCCGCTCAGGTGCCGTAGCGCCGGTGGCGGGCCGCGTAGTCGCGCAGGGCCCGCAGGAAGTCGACCTTGCGGAAGGCCGGCCAGAAGACCTCGCAGAAGTAGTACTCGGAGTGCGCGCTCTGCCAGAGCATGAATCCGGACAGCCGCTGCTCGCCGCTCGTGCGGATCACCAGGTCCGGGTCGGGCTGGCCGCGCGTGTAGAGGTGCTCGGCGATGTGGTCGATGTCGAGGATCTCGGCGAGCTCCTCGAAGGAGGTGCCCTTCTGCGCGTGCTCCAGCAGCAGCGAGCGGACCGCGTCGGCGATCTCCTGGCGGCCGCCGTAGCCCACGGCGACGTTGACGAGTATCCCGTCGATGTCGTGCGTGGCCTGCTCGGCCTCCTTGAGGACCGTCTGCGTCCGGGCGGGCAGGATGTCGAGGTTGCCCACGTGGTGGACCCGCCAGCGGCCGTCCGCGGCGAGGCCCCGCACGGTGTTCTCGATGATGTTGAGCAGCGGGCGGAGCTCGACCTCGGGCCGGTCCAGGTTGTCGGTGGAGAGCATCCACAGGGTGACGACCTCGACGTCGGTCTCGGTGCACCAGCCCAGCATCTCGGAGATCTTGTCGGCCCCGGCCTGGTGGCCCTGTTCCGTCGTGCCTCCGGACGCCTTCGCCCAGCGGCGGTTCCCGTCCAAGATGACACCGATGTGCTTGGGCGCCGCGTCATGGTCGAGGCGGCCTTCCACCCGGCGTGCGTAGAGCCTGTACACCAGGTCGCGCAGCTTCACGATCTTCCAGCCCCTCCGTGCATTGCCCCCGTGCGAAATGCGGTGTGGTCCCTCCCCCGAGGCGGCCACATTACTGCGCGCCGGGATGGGGTACCCAACTCGGTCTGTCACAACTCCGTGATAGGGAGGACAACGTGACTGATACCAATCCCTATCGGGCAGAGCGCACGCGCTACGACTCCATGGAGTACCGGCGCACCGGCCACAGCGGCCTCAAGCTCCCCGCCATCTCCCTCGGCCTCTGGCACAACTTCGGCGACGACAAGTCCCTGGCGTCCCAGCGGGCCATCCTGCGCCGGGCCTTCGACCTGGGCGTCACCCACTTCGACCTGGCGAACAACTACGGGCCGCCCCCCGGCTCGGCCGAGCTGAACTTCGGCAAGATCTTCGCGCAGGACTTCGCGCCCTACCGCGACGAGCTGATCCTCTCCACCAAGGCCGGCTACCACATGCACCCGGGGCCGTACGGGGAGTGGGGCAGCCGCAAGTACCTGCTCGCCTCGCTCGACGCCTCGCTGAAGCGGATGGGCGTGGACTACGTCGACGTCTTCTACTCGCACCGCTTCGACCCGGAGACCCCCCTGGAAGAGACCATGGGCGCCCTCGCGTCCGCGGTCCAGCAGGGCAAGGCGCTGTACGTCGGCGTCTCCTCCTACACCGCGGAGCAGACGGCCGAGGCGGCGCGGATCCTGCGCGGCATGGGCGTGCGGCCGCTGATCCACCAGCCCTCGTACTCCATGATCAACCGCTGGACGGAGGACGACGGCCTGCTCGACACCCTGGAGGAGGCCGGCATGGGCTGCATCTCCTTCGCACCGCTCGCGCAGGGGCTGCTCACGGGCAAGTACCTCCAGGGCATCCCGGAGGGCTCCCGGGCCGCCGCGGGCAAGTCCCTGAACCCGGCGCTGCTGTCGGAGGACGTCGTACGCCGTCTCACGGGCCTGGGCGAGATCGCCGCGCGGCGCGGGCAGTCCCTCGCCCAGCTCGCGCTGCGGTGGGTGCTGCGCGACGAGCGGATGACCTCGGCCCTGATCGGCGCGTCGAGCGTGAAGCAGCTCGAGGAGAACGTCGCGGCGCTGGCCGGAGCCCCTCTTTCGGAGGCGGAGCTGAAGGAGATCGACTCCTTCGCGGTCTCCACGCCCGGCACGAACATCTGGGCCCAGCGCGGCTGACCTGCGCGTTTGCCCGCAGGGCCCGGGGAACGAAAAACGGGCCGGTCCGTGGGGGGGATACGGACCGGCCCGAGGGGGGGGTTCCACCATAACCCTTCGTAAAGCGTGATGCGTGCATTGCCGCGACACGATTACGCTCCGGAGCCGCCCGGCCGCACTCCGGTGAGCCCTTCGCGCACCGCAGCACAAGGGCAGGCCCGCCGGGGAACCCCGCTCGCGCATACCCCCCGCCCGTACCCCCCAAGAGCGACCCCCGCCAAGAGCGCGGGCTTGACGCCGCTTCCCGGGGCGGAGCCCCGGCAACGGCGCCGCGCCCCTACGCTGGCCCGCATGGCGAACTGGCAGGACGGCTACGGCACGCTCACCGTCGGCGCGACGGCGGTGCCGTTGGAGGTGGCCGCCTCCTACCGGGCCCGCACCCGCGGGCTCCTCGGCCGGGGCGGGATCGACGGCGCGCTGCTGCTGACCCCCGCCGCCAGCGTGCACACCTTCCGGATGCGGTTCGCGATCGACGTCGCGCACCTCGACCGGAACCTCCGCGTCCTCGCCGTCACCACCATGCCCCCCGGCCGCCTCGGACGGCCCCGGCTGCGCTCCCGGCACGTCCTGGAGGCCGAGGCGGGGGCGATGGCCGGATGGGGTCTGAGGGTCGGAACGCGGGTGAAGGTGGACGTATCCGGGCGTCTCATGCGCGGCTAGGCGAGGCCCCGGCCCGGCGGTAGGTTGGGGCGGTTGAGCTGGGGTCTCAGGGGAGCGGCATGACGGAGAACGCGCGGGTCAAGGCGCTGGAGCAGATCATGCCGGCGACGCACGGCGCCGACGAGGACATCGACTGGCGGGCCGCCGAGACCGCGTGGGGGACCAGGTTCCCGGCCGACTTCGTCGCGTTCATGGGCCGCTTCGGCGCGGGCTCCATCAACGGGGAGGCCAGCGTCCTGCTCCCGCTGCCCAAGCCCGGACTCCAGTGGGCCCCGGCGGAGATGGCCGAGGAGACCGCCAACGCCCGCCAGACCTGGGAGGACGAGGGCGGCCGGGCCGCCTTCGACGTGGACCCGGAGTCGATCCTCGCCTGGGGCGTCACCGGCGGCGCCGACATCCTGTGCTGGCTCACCTCCGACCCGGACCCGGACCGGTGGCCGGTCCTGGTGTGCGGGCGGCACACGGCCGACTCCTTCGCCGTGTATCCGTACGGCATGGCCGAGTTCCTGTACCGGCTCTGCTCCGACGAGTTCGACGTGAGCCCCGTCAGCATCACCTTCTGGGACGGCGGCCACCTGAGCTTCGTGCACTGGCGCAAGGCCCAGCGCCGGTGGCAGGAGGGCCGCAACCCCGAGACGGGCGAGCCGGACCCGTACGCGGGCGACTTCGCCGACTAGTCCACGCCAGAACCCGTTTCAAACCTCCCAGAGGCGTTCCAGCCCGTTCCGAAACCGGAAACGGGCTTTTCGGCATGTCTACGCGCGTCCGAATTGTTGATCTCATATCGGAAAACACCATTGCGAAAAGGCCCGGTTGGAGCATTGACCATAAGTGCGCCCCCAATGGAATCAACCCACCCACCTTCGGGAGAGAATTCCGGCCAACGGGCCACGGAGGGACACCCCAGCCCGGAGTGACTCATAAGTAGCAACGTCATCCGAAAGAAATTCAGGGGAATACACCCGTGCGACGAAGAATTTTCGGCGCGCCCGCAACCGCGGTCGTGCTCGCTCTGCTGATACCTCTGTCCGCGTGTGGGGACTCCGAGGACGCCTCGGATGGCGAGGGCACCCTGCGCCTGGTGGCCGCCGAATACGGCGACACCCCGGCCACGAGTTCCAAGGCCTTCTGGGACAAGATGACGGCCGATTTCACCGCCGCCCACCCCGGCATCAAGGTCAAGGTCGAGCTCCAGCCGTGGGCCGACATCGACCGCGAGGTCTCGCGACAGGTCAAGGCCGGCAAGGCCCCGGACATCGCGCTCATGGGCTCGTACTCGGACTTCGCCGCGCAGGGCAAGCTCTATTCCGCGGACGAGCTGCTCTCCGTCACCTCCGAGGCGAACTTCCTCCAGCCCCTCGCCGAGGCGGGCTCCGTGGGAAGCACGCTCTACGGCCTGCCGTTCGTGGCGAGCAGCCGCCTCCTCTTCACCAACGAGGCGCTCTTCGAGAAGGCCAACGTCAGGCCCCCCAGGACCTGGGCCGAGCTCAAGACCGCCGCGCAGGCGCTCAAGAACAAGGGCGTGCTCTACCCGTACGCCATGCCCCTGGGTCCCGAGGAGGCGCACGCCGAGGCGCTGATCTGGGAGCTGAGCAACGGCGGCGGCTACGCGGACAGCAGCGGCAACTACGCCCTGGCCTCCGCGCAGAACATCGAGACCTGGGGCTGGGTCAAGGAGCAGCTGGTCAAGCCGGGCCTCACCGGCCCCGTCCCGCCCGCCCAGCTCAACCGCGCCGACGCCTTCGCCGCCTTCCTGCGCAATGAGGTCGGCATGGTCAACGGCTACCCCTCGCTCCTCCACGAGGCGCGTGCCAAGGGCATCCGCGTCAACGCCATCGAGATGCCGGTCTCGGACAACCTCGGCTCCGGGGAGAAGCCGCCCACCGTCGGCGTGGCCGACTGGATGATGGCCTTCAAGCAGAACGGCAACCGCAAGCCGATCAGCGAGTTCCTGCAGTTCATCTACCAGGACAAGAACCTGTCGGAGTTCGCGAACCGCTACCACCTGCTGCCGTCCACCGTCTCCGCCTCGCGCGCCGTGGCGGGCAGCAGCGGCATCGACGCGAAGGACACGCAGTTCCTGACGGCGCTGCGCGGCGCGCAGCTGTACCCGGTGAACGACCCGTCCTGGGTGACCGTCAGCGACACCATCAAGCGCAACATCGGCCGCGCCGTGGACCCCGCGGGCAACCCGAAGACCGTCCTGGAGGAGATCGCCGGCAAGGCGAACGAGGCCTCCAAGAAGCGCTGAAAGGCCCGTTGAAACGGGACCTTCTCCCCCTGCCGCGGCCCACCGCGTGCGGCAGGATGGCCATCACGGCACTCGATCCGAGGCCGCGGCCCGGTCGCCCACCAAGCACCCACAAGGTGCGCGGGGCGGCAGGCCACCACCCGTCCGTCAGCGCTGCCGACCGTGGTCCTGCGCGAACGCCGTCCGGTACTGCTCGCAGCTGGAGTCCCAGCGCAGCGTGCCCGTGAGCGTCCCGTAGCCCGAGCGCGTGACGGACCATTCCACCGTGTACTCACCGGTGTCACACGCGATCCGCTTGCCGCCCGCGACCTTCGCCCGGCCCGTCGCCGGCTTCCCGGTCAGCTCCTGGTGCACCTCCCCCGCCTTGGCGCGCTCCCCCGCCCGGCGCAGGACGGCGTGCACGACGATCGGGTGCTTCCCCTCCTTGGTCGTCAGCGTCTTCTTGACCACCGTCGAGTCCGAAACGGACCAGGCGAACTCGTAGTTCGGCTGCCAGGCGAGGGTCTTGGGGTCGGGCGCCTGCCGCTCGTAGTCCGGGGCGGCCGCGGGGCCGGGGCGGGTCACCGTCTTGTACTGGACCCCGGGGTGGAAGCGGAACTGCGCCTCCACCTTGTGCATCTCGTCCTTGGTCCACATCGACTTCATGGCCTTCTCGCCGTCGGAGGGGTCCTGGAGGAACGAGGTCCCCTCGGCGGCGGTGGCCGCCTGGCCGAGGGCGGGGGCGAGGGCCGCCGCGGCGGTGGCGAGGGCGATGGCTGCGATGCGGGTGCGCTTCATGCCCCGTCCAACGGGGCCCTCCGGCGGGCCGGAACGACGCCGGGCGCGCTTTCACCCGTACGGGAGCCCTCGTACACCCGCCGACGTTTCAGCTTCCCCGGCGACCGCCCGGGCCCGCCCCCCTCGGCCCCCGCCCCGCCGGGCGGTCCCAGCGTTCAGGCCTGGCCGGTCTCGAAGCGGCTGATCTTTCCGCCGCCGGGGGCGATGACGAACCGCCAGGCGGTGCGCATCTCGCCCCAGGTGTCGTTGCGGAAGTTGGCTACCAGGTGGTGGCCGCCGTCGGACTCCTTCTGGACGTCCATGTGGCCGCCGGAGTCGAAGATCTCCCGGTCGATCCAGTCCTGGAGGTCGCGGTCGGATCCGTCGTCGGACATGGTCGCGTCGGCGGTCAGGAGACCCAGGAAGGCGTCCTTGTCGTGCGCGTTGATGGCGCTGACGAGGGCGCCGACCACGGGGTCGGAGAGTTTGGCGGGGGCGATGGTCACGGGGGGCCTCCGGGTGGTGCGGGCGGTCGCGCGTCCGTTCGTACGCGCGTGACCAGGGAACACCCGGGGCCCGTCCGCGTCGTCGACCCTCACCCGTTCGCCGCCGGACGGCGTGTCAGGAGCTGCGGACCGGGAAGCCGGTCGGCCGGCCCTGTTCCTTCAGCCAGGCCAGCACCTGGTCGAGCGCCTCGACGGTCTGCGTGCGGTTGCCGCCGCCGTCGTGGAAGAGGACGGTCGGGCCGTTGGCGATCTCGCGCTTCACGGCCTCGACGATGGCGGCCGTGCCGGGCTTCTCGAAGTCCTTGGTGTCGACGTTCCAGCCGAGCGGGCGCATGCCGTTCGCGGCGGCGATGCGCCGGCTGTCGGGGGTGAAGGCGCCGCCGGGGGCCCGGTAGTAGTCGACCTTCGCGCCGCCGCCCGCGGCTTCCTCGATCAGCTTCTTCGCCTCCAGGATCTGCTGTTCCTGGTAGGCGAGGGGCTTCTTGTCCATGGACGTGTCGTGGTCCATGGTGTGGTCGCAGAGCCGGTGGCCGGCCGCGACGACCTGCTTGACCAGGTCGGGGTGGTCCTTGGCCTGCGGCCCGATCATGCAGAAGGTCGCCTTCACGTCGTACTTCTTCAGTACGTCGAGCACCTTCGGGGTCCACCGGGGGTCGGGCCCGTCGTCGATGGTGATGTTGACCGCGTTCGCGCCGGCTTCCGACGCGTGGGCTATGGACTCGGGTATGAGCTGCGGTTGCTGCTGCTGTCCCGGCTCGGCGTCCTTCTGCCGTGACACGTTCTGGCGCGGCATCGGGTCCCCCGGGTCGACGAGGGCCGTCACCCCCCAGACCGTGGCCGCCACCGCGACGGCCGAGGCCGCGACGGCGGCACGGGCCCTGATGCCCTGCTTGTTCATGCTGTCCACTCCCCATCCGCCTTGTCAGCGTTCTGTGGATCAGGACGATCTCCACAGCGGGGAGGTTCCAGCCAAATGGGCCATAAAATCCAGTTAATGGGACAGAACGGCCTGGCGGGGCTGGTGTGACGCGTGTTCAGAAAAGGCCCGGCCCCGGTGGATTCGCAATCTCCACCGGGGCCGGGCACTCGTCACGTGCCGCCTTGCGTCAGTGCGCGAGCGACTCCTGCTGCGCCGGGGCGGGCTTGCCGCCCTCCGCGCCGCCCTCCGCGCCGCCGGCCGGGGCCGGGCCCGCGCCCCGCAGCGGGACCTCCTTGACGAACCAGGCCGCCAGGAAGCCCAGTACGGCGATGCCCGCGCCGAGCAGGAACGCGGAGTGCGTGCCGGCCGCCACCGCGTGCTGGTAGGCCTCGCGCACGGCCTCCGGCAGCTTGGCCAGGCTCGCGGCGTCGAGCTGGGCGGAGCCCGCGGCGTTCGCGGCCTGCGGGCCGAGGCGCTCCGCCATGGTGTCGGTGACCCGGGTGGTGAAGAGGGAGCCCATCAGCGCCACGCCGAAGGAGCCGCCGAGCGTACGGAAGAGGGTGGCCGAGGAGGACGCGACGCCCATGTCCTTCATGTCGACGCTGTTCTGGGCGACGAGCATGGTGATCTGCATGAGGAAGCCGAGCCCGGCACCGAGGATGGCCATGTACACGCCGGAGACCAGGCGGGTGGTGCCGGTGTCCATCGTCGCGAGCAGGAACAGCCCGACGACCATGAGCGCGCCGCCGATGATCGGGAAGATCTTGTACTTGCCGCTGTTGGTGGTGACGCGGCCCGCGATCAGCGAGACGACCATCATCGAGAGCAGCATCGGCAGCAGGAGCAGACCGGAGTTGGTGGCGGAGGCGCCCTGCACCGACTGCTGGAACAGCGGGAGGTAGAGCACGCCGCCGAACATCGCGAAGCCGACCAGGAAGCCGATCACGGACATCAGGGTGAAGTTGCGGCTGCGGAAGATGTGCAGCGGCATGACCGGCTCGGCGGCCTTGGTCTCGGCGTAGAGGAAGGCGGCGGTGGACACGATGCCGGCGACGACCAGGCCGATGATCTCGGCGGAGCCCCAGGCGTACTCGGTGCCGCCCCAGGTGGTGACGAGCACGGTGGAGGTGATGGCGATGGTCAGCAGCGCCGCACCGAGGTAGTCGATCTTCGGGCGCGCCTGGTCCGTCCGCTTCGGCAGGTGCAGCACCGCGGTGACCATCGCGAGCGCGACCGCGCCGAGCGGCAGGTTGATGTAGAAGGACCAGCGCCAGCCCATGTGGTCGGTGATGGTGCCGCCGACCAGCGGGCCGCCGATCATGGCGAGGGCCATCACGCCGGCCATCATGCCCTGGTACTTGCCGCGCTCGCGGGGCGGGATCAGGTCGCCGATGATCGCCATGACGCCGACCATCAGACCGCCGGCGCCGAGGCCCTGGATCGCGCGGAAGCCGATCAGCTGGCCCATGTCCTGGGCCATGCCGCTGAGCACGGAGCCGATCAGGAAGATGACGATCGAGGTGAGGAAGGAGCCCTTCCGCCCGTACATGTCGCCGACCTTGCCCCAGATGGGGGTGGAGGCCGCGGTGGCCAGGGTGTAGGCGGTGACCACCCAGGAGAGGTGCTCCAGACCGCCGAGCTCGCCGACGATCGTGGGCATCGCGGTGCCGATGATCATGTTGTCGAGCATGGCCAGCAGCATCGCGATCATGAGCGCCATCAGGACGACCCGTACGCTGCGCGGCTTCACCTCCCCGGAGGCCTCGGCCTTCTTCGCCACGTCCACCATGTCCACTCCCCGTGTACTTCTTCTGCCGCTCGTCCGCTCGCCGGACTTACTTGCCGCCCGGCTAGTTCACTACAATGGGGACGGTAGACCCGTAACTAGCCGGGCGTCAAGTAAGTACCTGAGGAGAGCCATGTCCAGCAGCAGTCCGCAGCGCCGCGGCAACACGCGCCAGCGCATCCAGGACGTCGCACTGGAGCTCTTCGCGGAGCAGGGGTACGAGAAGACGTCGCTGCGCGAGATCGCGGAGCGGCTGGAGGTCACGAAGGCGGCGCTGTACTACCACTTCAAGACCAAGGAAGACATCATCATCAGCCTCTTCGAGGACCTGACGCGGCCCATCGACGAGCTGATCGAGTGGGCCGACGAGCAGCCGCAGCCACTCACCCTGGAGATGAAGAAGGAAGTGCTGCGGCGCTACAGCGAGGCGGTGGCCGGGTGCGTGCCGCTGTTCCGCTTCATGCAGGAGAACCAGGCGACGATGCGCGAGCTGAGCATCGGCGAGACGATGAAGCAGCGGCTGTTCCGCCTGGTGGGGCTGGTGCGCACGGAGGACGGCCCGCTGGTGGACCAGGTGCGCTGCGTCAGCGCCCTGTTCACGATGCACGCGGGGATGATGTTCCTCCAGCACATGGACAGCGACCCGGAGCAGACCCGCCAGGCCGCGCTGGAGGTCGCCATGGACCTCATCACCCAGGCCCACCACGAGAAGTGACCTTCGGCCGGCGGATCGGGGACTTCGCCCCGGCACGCCGGACGCGCCCGGGCGGGAGGATGGCCCCCGGAGCCACGGGAGGCCGACATCATGCTGCTCAACGGGAAGACCGCCGTCGTCACCGGCGCCAAGCGGGGGCTCGGCCACGCGATCGCCGAGCGGTTCGCGCGGGAGGGCGCGACCGTGGTGCTCTCGGACGTACTGGACGCGCGGGCGGAGGCGGACGCGCTCGGCGCGCACTACGTCCGCGCCGACGTGAGCGACGAGGCCGAGGTCGAGGCGCTCATCGCCCGCACCACCGCCGAACACGGCGGCCCGGACATCCTCGTCAACAACGCGGGGATCGAGTTCGCCAAGACCATCCTCGACACCACCGTCGAGGAGTGGGACCGGCTGATGTCGGTGAACCTGCGCGGCGTCTTCCTCTGCTCGAAGCACGCCGTCCCCGCCATGGCCGCCCGGGGCGGCGGGGTCATCGTCAACGTCGCCTCCGAGCTCGGCGTGGTGGCCGACGCGGGCGTGGCGGCGTACTGCGCCTCCAAGGGCGGGGTCATCCAGCTCACCAAGGCCACGGCCGTCGACCACGCGAAGGCCGGCATCCGCGCCAACGCCCTGTGCCCCGGCCCGATCTCCACCCGGCTCCTGGAGGAGGTCTTCCTCGCCTCCCCCGAACCGGAGGCCATGCGCGCCGACTTCGAGTCCCGCACCCTCCTCGGCCGCCTCGGCCGCCCGGACGAGGTCGCCGCCGCGGCCCTCTTCCTGGCCTCGGACATGTCCTCCAACATGACCGGCGCGAACCTCGTCCTCGACGGCGGCTGGACCACCCGATAGGCCCTGCGCGCCGACGTGGTGTCGTAGGCGGCGGCCTGTACCTTCCGGGGCATGTCCGCCAGCACGGTCACCCCGGCCGCGCCCACGCAGCCGCCCGCCCCCGCGCCGCACGACTCACGCCTGCAGTACACCGCTTGCCCGCTCTGCTCGGCCCCCGACATCGCCGTGCTGCGCACCGGCGACTGCTCGCGGCATCCTCTCTACAAGCCGGTCATCGCACCAACGATGGTCTGGATGCGCTGCACCGCCTGCCAACACGTCTTCACCGACGGCTACTTCACGGACGCGGCCTGCGCGGAGATCTTCTCCTCGACCAACCCGAACCAGCAGCCGGGCGCGGCCTTCGAGCAGAACCGCTACGTCTCGGCGCGCATCGTGGAGCGCGTCGCACGCTACGTCGCGGACGGCCGCTGGCTCGACGTCGGTTTCGGCAACGGGTCACTGCTCTTCACCGCCGAGGAGTGGGGTTTCGAGCCCCAGGGCCTCGACCTGCGCCCCTCCACGGCCGCGGGCCTGCGCGCCCTCGGCGTCGACGCGCAGTGCGCCGACCTCACCACCCTCGACGCGCCCGGCCGTTACTCCGTGATCAGCCTGGCCGACGTACTGGAGCACATGCCGTACCCCGGCGAGGGCCTGGTCGCCGCGCACCGGCTGCTGCGGGAGGACGGCGTGGTCTTCGCGTCGATGCCCAACTACGACTGCGCGGCCTGGCGCCTGCTCGATGCGGGCGACGCCAACCCCTACTGGGGGGAGCTGGAACACTTCCACAACTTCAGCCGCCCCCGCCTCTACGCACTGCTGGAGGAGTACGGCTTCGAGCCCCTGCACTACGCGGTCAGCGAGCGCTACCGGGTCTGCATGGAGGTCATCGCGCGCCGCCGCTAGGCAGTTCTAGGGAGTGAGCCGGCGGTCCCCGGCCTCGATCGGGACGTCGTTGATGCTGGCCTCCCGGCGGCTCATCAGGCCGTCGGGGGCGAACTCCCACTGCTCGTTGCCGTGGCTGCGCCACCACTGGCCGTCCGCGTCGTGCCACTCGTACTCGAAGCGCACGGAGATGCGGTTGCCGGTGTACGCCCACAGCTCCTTGCGCAGCCGGTAGTCGAGCTCGCGCTCCCACTTCCCGGCGAGGAAGGCGCGGATCTCGGCGCGGCCGGTGAGGAAGCGGTCGCGGTTCCGCCAGACCGAGTCCTCGGTGTACGCGAGCGAGACGCGCTCGGGGTCGCGGCTGTTCCAGGCGTCCTCGGCGGCCTGGACCTTGGCGCGGGCGGACTCCTCGGTGAAGGGCGGCAGGGGCGGGCGTACGGCGGCGGCTCCGGCACTGCTGCTGACGCTGGTCATGGCGATCCATCCCTCTCGTCGAGAACGCTCGTTCTCACACCCTAGAGAACGAGCGTTCTCGTCGCAAGGGAAACTGGATTACCCTTCCCCCATGGACGACGAAGAGGCCCGCACCCGGCTGCTGGACGCGGCGGAGAAGCTGTTCTACGCGGAGGGCGTCCAGGCCGTCGGCATGGACCGCATCCGCACCGAGTCGGGGGTCCCCCTCAAGCGGCTCTACCGTCTCTTCCCGGCCAAGGAAGCCCTGACCACGGCCTACCTGGAGCGCCGCGACCAGCGCTGGATGCGCGGCCTGCGCGAGGCCGTGACCGGAGCCCCCGAGCCGGTCCTCGCCGTCTTCGACTGGCTGGCCGGCTGGTTCTCGGAGCCGGACTTCCGGGGCTGCGCGTTCCTCAACGCGTACGGAGAACTCGGCGCGGGCCCGGCCCCGGTCCTGGACGCCGTACGCCGGCACAAGGCGGAGCTCCGCTCCCTGCTGGCCGGCCTCGCGGGCCCCGAGCACCCGGCCCTCGCGGACCAGCTCCTGATCCTGGTCGAGGGCGCGACGGTGGTGGCCGCCCTGGACCCGGGCCCGGACCCGGCCCACCGCGCGCGGGAGGTGGCGGAGCGGCTCGTTCGCGCGTCGGGCTGAGCGCGGGCCCGGACAGGCCCTAGGGGGTGGCCGCCGTCCAGTGCGACGGGTTGGAGCTCCCGTCACCGGCCGGGGTGCCGTCGGCATCGCTGGGGAAGCTGCCGTTGAGGTGGGGGCCGCCCGACGTCGCCTTGCTGAACTCGGTCGTGGTCACGTTGCCCCCGCTGATGGCGGCGCCCCCGCTGACCAGAAGCCCGTCCTCGCGGGAGCAGCCGACGGTCGCCGTCTGTCCCGTGGAGGCCGTGTTCGGGCCGCTGACCTCCTGGAAGCGGACCGTCGTGGAGACGTGCTTGAGGTTGATGCCACCCGCGCCGCAGATCGCGTACGCGTAGGTCATGTTGTCCTGGCCGCGTCCGCCGCCGATCCCGCCGACGGCCGTCCAGGAGTCGGGGTCGCGCTCGCCGTCACCCGCGGCGATCGCGCCGAAGTGGTGCTCGGCGTCGTTGAAGGTCGGGAAGCCGGCGACGGGCTTGAGGCTGCCGACGCTCGCCGGGGTGGTGCGGGCGCCGCCGCCGATCAGGACCGTGCCGGCCGGGCAGGTCGCCGTCACGAGGCGGGACGACAGCCCGGTGAAAGGCCCGGGGGCCTTGTTCAAACTCGAACCACCCCACCACATGGTCCAGACAAGGGCCCTGCATCGCTACCTGCGGTGGCGCAACGCCAATGCGCGCCATCCCGACGTCCCGGCCGCCCACCGCAAGGAGCGCGCCCGCATTCGCGGCGAGAAGGGCCTGCGCTGGGGCGGCCGCCCCGCTGTCGCGGCGTGATCATGCCCGGATGCACCGTTCACCGGGTCGGCCGGTTGTGTATCGGGCTGTCAGGTCCTGCCCCACAGTCGACGTTTGCGGGAGGGCGCGGTGGCGACTCGCGGCTCGGGCTCGGGCTCGTACGGGGCATGCACGTACCTCTGCTCATGCACCAGCTCGGCAATGGTGATCCGGCACAGGCTCCTTTCTTGGTCGAACCCGCGGACCTCGACGAGCCACGAGCCGTCGGTGACTCGGAACACCTTGCGCGCGGCTGTGTCTCCCTTGCCTACGCTGACGTTGAGCTTTCTGGGGACGTACTCCATGGCCAGCTTCTGGGCGAGCTCGTCGGCCGCCGCACGACCTCCTTCCGAGACAGCATGCGTTGCGGCGAGCTGCCAGCGGTGGTCCTGGTAACCGGGGCAGGTCTCGGCCTCTATGAGGACGACCCACCGAGCTTCCTGCTGCGGAACCGCGTCATTGATCACAGCCGCAACATAGTGCCTGGTGCCGTTGCAGATGAAGGTCCACAGGGGGAGTTCGCGACTGGCCGCGTCGTTCACTTGCACCAAGAGCCGAGCCGTGGCACGCGGCTCCTGAAGCGGTGCTGCGGTTCCACCCAGTACAACGAGCAACCCGGCGAACACATGCGGTCACAGCACTAGGCGGATCCCTCGGCGCGGGCGAGGAAGGCCGCCAGGACCTGCCGGTAGTGCTCCGGTTCCTCCGCCGTGGTGAAGTGGGCGCTCTCCTCGAACACCACCCACTCGGCGCCGGCGATCCCGTCGGCCAGGGGCCGGACCGCCGCCGGGGTCATCTCGTCGTGGCGGCCGGAGGTGACGAGGACCGGCAGGTCGAGCTCGCCCAGCCGGGCGGTGACGTCCCAGTCCTTCAGGTTCCCGCTGACGTTCCATTCCGTGCCCAGCATCGTCCCGTACACGTCCTCGCTCAGCCGCGTGAAGCTGCGCATCAGGTGGTCCGGGTACGGGTCCAGCCGGCACAGCCAGCGCGAGTAGAACTCCGTCGTGGCCCCGGTGTACTCCTCGGAGTCCGTGGTGCCCTGCGCCTCGTGCCGCTCGATGGTGCCGCGCACCCCGGCCGGGAGGGAGTCGTACAGCCTCCGTGCCTCGGCCGCGTAGAGCGGGGCGCTCGCGCAGCCGCCCGCGAGGGTGAGGCTCGCCAGGCCGGGGGCGGGGCGGTCGAGGGCGTACTGCAGGGCCAGCATCGCGCCCCAGGAGTGCCCGAACAGGTGGACCCGCTCCAGCCCGAGGGCCTCCCGTACGGCCGCCAGCTCCCCGACGAAGGTGGCCAGGGTCCACAGGGCGGGGTCGTCGGCCGGGCGGTCGGACTTCCCGCAGCCGAGCTGGTCGTAAAAGACCACCGGGCGGCCGTCGTCGCCGTCCGCGAGCCGCGCCAGGTCCTCCAGGTAGTCGTGGGGGAACCCCGGCCCGCCGTGCAGGACCAGCAGCGGCACCTTCCCCGCGCTGCCGGGGCCGTCCACCCGCTGGTACCAGGTGCGGTGGCCGCGGTACGGAACGGTCCCCTCGGTCACCGGCATGGCGTGCCTCCCGTTGTGCCGATGCTCTGTCGTACGGCCATCTTGGGCAGGCCCCGCGGGCGGCGGCCACCGAGGGGCGCGGGCGTTGCGGCAGACGGCGTAGGGAGGGCCCGGACCCGAGGCCGGGTCCGGGCCGGTGCGCGCCGACGGGTGTCAGCGCACGGTGAACGGTGCGACGTGGGTGGTGGTGTCCGCCCCGCTGATGGTGAACCGGAGGTTGTAGTTACCGGCCGTCAGTCCCCTGGTCGGGACGTTGACGATGTAGCCGGCGAGCCTGGGGTCGTACCGGAACGGGGTCGTGAACGGCACCGTGGCCGGACCGGTGATCGCGCTCGGAGTCAGCGTGATGTTCGGGCTGGACAGGTTGGCACCGTTCGCATCGCAGATCCGCAGCCTGATCGGGATCGTGCTGTTCCCGCCGCGGGGCGGGTTCAGCGGGTCGTAGAGCAGGCAGATCCGGTAGGCGACGCTGTACGAGACGCTCCTGCTCGACGGGTTCGCGGCCACATCCGTCGCGTTGACCGTGAAGGTGTGCGTGCCGAACGTCGAGGTGTTGACGGGGCTTCCGCCGGCGACCGGCCCGGCGCAGGTCGCCACACCGGAGGTGGCGTCGGAGCACGAGTAGGCCGCGTTGACCGGCTGGTTGAGCAGGTACGTGCTCGCCGTCGGACTGGTGATGGTGATCGACGGGGCCACCGAGTCGAGCCGCACCGTGACCGTCCGCGCCGCCGAGGGACGGAGTGGACGCTGCGCAGCAGGCCAGCGGGTGCGTCAGGCCGCCGGGCCCGCCCCGGCCCGGGAGACGGGCTTGATGTGGGCGAACGCGCTCTTGGCGTTCCAGGCCGGGAAGGCCCGTACGAGCCACGACGGGCCGTGGAGCAGGATGCGGCCGGTGCCGGTGGCCTCGGCCCAGGGGAGCTGGCCCGCGTGCCATTTCACGAAGGCTTCCGCTTCCGCGGTGACGAAGAGGTCCTCGTCGACGCCGGGGTACGTCTTGCAGATCTCGGTCTCGGCGTGCTCGATCAGCAGCCAGTACCGCTCCGGGCTCCGGCGCCCGGTGAAGTCGAAGCGGATGACGACGCGGCGGTCCGGGAGCCGGTCCCGGCGGAGCATGTTGCACATCGACCACAGCGCCACGAAGGGGTCGAGGTGCTCGGGCGCGATCTCCAGCCAGGCCGCGCCCCATTCGCCGAGCGACACGCAGACCTTGAAGAGGTCGTAACCGGCGGGCGTGAGCTCGTAGTGGCGTCCGTGCCCGTCGGCTTTGGGCGTGGACCGGACGATGCCGAGGCGTTCGAGCTGCTTGAGCCGCTGCGAGAGCAGGGTGCGGGAGAGCCCGGGGGCGCCCTCCAGGATCTCGCCGAAGCTTCCGCAGCCGAGGTACAGGTTGCGGATGATCACCGGCGTCCAGCGCTCGGCGAAGATCTCGGCGCCGCGGGCGATGGGACAGTACTGGCCGTAGGTCCGCACGACGCCAGTATCCCGCCCTTCCCCTTGTCCGGTAAGTCCAGATTCTTGACTTCACGGCGGCGGTCCCCGGTGGTGCGATGGGGCCCTGGGGGGCGAGGGGGACCGAGGAGGACCGAGGGGGACCGAGGAGGCGACCGTCATGGAGATCGACGGGTTCCGGGGCCGGCTGATCAGCGCCGACCACGCCGACTACGACACCGCCCGCGCCGTGTGGAACGGCGCCGTCGACCGGCACCCCAAGCTGATCGCCCGCTGCGGCGGGACCGCCGACGTGGTCGCCGCCGTGCGCTTCGCCCGCGACCACGGCCTGGCCATCGCCGTCCGGGGCGGCGGCCACAACGTGGCCGGCACGGCGGTGTGCGACGACGGGATCGTCATCGACCTCTCGGCGATGCGGGCCGCCCGGGTCGACCCCGCCGGCCGTACGGCCCGGGTCCAGGGCGGCGCGCTGTGGGGCGACGTCGACCGGGCGACGCAGGCCCACGGCCTGGCCACCACCGGCGGCATCGTGAGCCACACCGGCGTCGCCGGGCTCACCCTCGGCGGCGGCATCGGGTTCCTCATGCGCAAGCACGGGCTCGCCGTCGACAACCTGCTGGCCGCCGAGGTGGTCACGGCCGAGGGCGGCATCGTACGGGCCTCAGCCGAGGAGCATCCCGATCTGTTCTGGGCGCTGCGGGGCGGCGGCGGGAACTTCGGCGTCGTCACCGAGTTCCGCTTCACCCTGCACCCGGTCGGCCCGACCGTGCTGGCGGGCCCGGTCTTCTGGGCGGCCGAGGACACCGCCGACGTACTGCGCTTCTACCGGGACTTCGCCGCCGCAGCCCCCGACGAGCTCGGCACCGTCGTACGGCTCGGCACCGTCCCCCCGCTGCCGGCCGTCCCGGAGCACCTGCACGGGCGGCCGGCCATCGCGGTGGCCTGCTGCCACGCGGGCGCCGTCGAGGACGGCGAGCGCGCGGTGCGGGCCCTGCGCCGGTTCGGGACGCCGCTGGTGGACCTGGTCTCGCCCACGCCCTACGCGGACTTCCAGAGCGGCCTCGACGACACCGTCCGCCACGGGTGGCACTACTACTGGAAGGCCGCCAACCTCACCGGCCTGTCGGACGACACCATCGCCGTCGTCGCCGACCACGCCTACGGCGCCCGCTCGCCCCGGTCGTACGCGGCGATGTTCCACATGGGCGGCGCGGTCGCCCGGATCCCCCGCGACGCCACCGCCTACTCCGGCCGCGAGGTGGCCCACAACATCGTCATCGACGCGGTGTGGCTCCCCCACGAGTCCGCCGAACACGCCGCGACCGAGACGGCGTGGGCCCGCCGGTTCCTCCAGGCCCTCCGGCCGCACCGCGCCGACGGCGTCTACGTCAACTTCCTCGACTCCGACGACGGCACCGGCCGCGTCCGCGAGGCCTACGGCGACGCGGCCTACCGGCGGCTGGCCCGGGTCAAGACCGCGTACGACCGTGACAACGCCTTCCACCACAACAAGAACGTCCTCCCCGGCTGAGCGGCCCGGGCCACTGAGTCCTCAGATCTTTCCCCTGAGCACCCGGATGCGGTGGCCCAGGGCCCGTCCGAGGGCGGCGGTGAAGTCCGGGCGCAGGGTCGGCCAGTCGTCGAACTCGAAGCCGAGGTGGGCGAAGGCGAAGTAGTCGCCCGTCCAGTCCCAGTCCGGCAGCGGCGCGCGGCGGCCGCAGGCCGGGCAGTCGAGATCCGCGGCGCCCGTGGCGTACCAGGTGTTGATGGCCGCGCTGGACCAGTCGGACGTGGTGTTCCGGCAGTGCGGACAGACCGGGGACGTGGAATCGCCCGCGCCGGCGAAGAACACCGCACGGCCCGCGACGACCCGTACCTCGTCGCCGGGCTCCTCCTCCAGCTCCTTGATCCGCGCACGCCAGTCCCAGGCGACCAGGTCGACGACCTCCCGCCAGCGCGGACCGGCCAGGTGCACCACCTCGCCCCGCCACGGCACCGGGCGGATGAACCCTTCCGCCTCCAGCCACCCCCTGCCGCGCTCGCCCCACGCGACCGCCTCCTGCGCCGGGGCGTCCAGGTCCACCACGGTCTGCCGGTAGGTCCCCACGGCGATTCCCCCCGTCGTACGGTGCGATGTCCGTGATCACTATGACCGGCGTCGCGCGGTGGTGAACGCGTGGCCCAGCGCCAGCACGCTCAGGCCGAACATCACGACGCCCAGCGGGACATGGAGCGCCGGCATGTGCGCGATGCCCAGGACCACCTGCACCGAAGCGAGTACGAGGAAGCCGGTCGAGTACAGGATCGGGCGCGGCGACCCGCCGCCCGGGCGCCACGCCAGGACCGCGGCGATCACGTACAGCATCGTCGCGCCGTAGATCACGCGCGATCCGACGTCGTGCAGCGTATGGCCGTACGACGTGGACAGCAGGAGTCCGGCGGTGACCGCCTGGAAGAGGAGGGCCACGGTCTGCAAGGCGATCGAGACGTTCAGGAACACGGTTCCGCGCGGGGAGGTCGTCGCGGTCGTCGCGGTCGTCGTGGTCGTCGGCTCTACGGCTACGGCCATGATGTGGGCCCCTCTTCTGCCTGACGGCGGTGGATCAGTACTGTCTCGACGGTCCGACGACGCAGCCCCGCGAAATGTGAGGTGAGGTGCCAACCTCACACTCCGGAGCGGTGTTTCGTCGGAGGGACGAGTACGCAGACGGACGAGAACAACCAGGAGCGGTCGCGATCATGAGCACCCCATCCGAGTCGGGACACGACCGGTCCGAGCCCGACCTGAGCGCGGTCGTCAGCGAGCGGCGCCAGCTGATCAACCTCTCCTACCGGCTGCTCGGTTCGCTGGCCGAGGCCGAGGACGCCGTGCAGGAGACCTACACCCGCTGGTACGCGATGTCGCGGAAGCAGCAGGAGGCCATCGAGTCGCCCGGCGCCTGGCTGACGACGGTGGCCAGCCGCATCTGCCTGGACGTGCTCGGCTCGGCGCGGGCCCGGCGCGAGCGCTACGTCGGCGAATGGATACCCGAGCCGCTGCCCGACCGTACGGAGTGGTTCAGCGGGCAGCCGGGCGGCGACGGCAGCACCGAGCCGTCCGACCCCGCCGACCGGATCACCCTGGACGAGTCGGTCAACATGGCCTTCCTCGTCGTGCTGGAGTCGATGACGCCGGCCGAACGCGTGGCGTTCATCCTGCACGACGTCTTCCGCTACCCCTTCGGCGAGATCGCCGAGATCGTCGGCCGCACACCCGCGGCCTGCCGGCAGCTGGCCTCCTCGGGCCGACGCCGGATCCGCGCCGAGGGGACACCGATGGCTCCGGCCGCCCGTCAGGCCGGAGTCGTACGGGACTTCAAGCAGGCGTGGGAGTCCAAGGACATCGAGGCCCTCATCGGACTCCTCGACCCCGAGGCCACGATGACCGCCGACGGCGGAGGCATGGTCGGCACCACCCTGCGCCCGGTCGAGGGCGGCAAGAGCATCGCCCAGTACCTGATCCACATCGCCGACAAGGCGCCCGGGCTCAAGCTCGTGGAGCGGACGGTCAACGGCCGGCCCGGCCTGGTCGCCGAGCACAGCGGCATCGCGGTGACCGTGGCCGCGTTCGAGCTCACCGACGCCGGGGACCGCGTCAGCCGCATCTGGGCGGTCCGCAACCCGGAGAAGCTCCGCCCGTGGACGGAGACCGGACAGGGCTGACCCCGGCGGTGGCCTCGGGCGGTGGCCGCGGGCGGTGGCCGCGGGCGGTGGCCGCGGGCGGTGGCCGCGGGCGGTGGCCGCGGGCGGTGGCCGCGGGCGGTGGCCGGATGCGCCAGGAAGTCGTCATGGCCGACGGCCGCCGCGGAAGGAACGATGAGAGGCGTGCCCAGCGCACGCCGTCGCCTTCTGCGCGGCGTGCGCCCTGACGACCCGGAACACGAGGAGAACCATGCGCAGCAAGGCGAGGAAGATATCCGCGGTGGTGGCCGCCATGGCTTCGGTTTCCCTGCTGGCGTCCTGCTCCTCCGGCGCGGAGGCCAAGGAGACCGGGGCGGGCAAGGACACCAAGGCCACCGCGGCGGGGAAGCCCGCCCCGTCCGCGTTCCTCTCCTTCCCCGCGTCCGGCCTCACCTGGAAGGAACTCCCGAATTCGGGCGGAGTGAAATACGCGAACGTGCGGGGCGATCTCGCCGGGAGCGGGAGTTACGAGGCCTTCGTCTCCTTCCCCGCCGGCAAGGACAACCCCAAGCACGTCCACACGCAGGACCTGCCCACCGTCGTGCTCAAGGGCACGTTCTACGCGGACATCGACGGCAAGCGCGTCCAGTACCCGGCCGGCTCCTACTACAGCCTCCCGGCCGACAAGCCGCACCTGAGCGGCTGCGAGAAGGGGGAGGACTGCCTCCTCTTCCAGTACCAGCAGGACCACTTCGACCTGGTGCCCACCACGTAGCCGGTGCGGGTCAGGGCGGTGCGGGGGATCCGCTCGGGCCGCCCCACCGCCGCCTCGGCGGCGCGGGCGGCCAGGGCCGCTTCGCGGCGCGGCACTGAAAACCGCTGGCTGTCCGGTAGTTGACCGCATAGCGTGATCCGCCATGCTGACCAACGAACACATAGTCGAACAGGCCCTGGAGCGGATCACCGCGGGCTACGTCTTCCCCGAGAAGGCCACGGTCGTCGTCGCGGCGATCCGGGCCCGCATCACGGCCGGCGCGTACGAGGGCCTGGAAGGCCCTGAGCTGTGCGAGACCGTGACGGCGCACCTCCAGGAGGCGTGCCCGGACAAGCACCTGCGGCTGCTCTGGACGGACGAGCCCCAGTCGCTGGAGCCGGTCGACGACGACGGCGGAGAGGCCGCGTTCCGCGCGCTGCTCATGGCGGAGAACCAGGGGATCCACCGCGTCGAGCGCCTCGAAGGGAACGTCGGGCTCATCGAGCTCCGGCGGATCGCGACCGCCATCGACGGCGCGAGCGCGATCGGGGCGGCCATGCAGCTGGTCGCCCACAGCACCGCGCTCGTCCTGGACCTGCGGGCCTGCCTCGGCGGGTCGCCGGAAGGCGCGGCCCTGTGGAACAGCCACTTCTTCGGCGACGACCAGGTCCACCTGCACGACATCTACAGCCGCGCCACCGACTCGACCCGCCAGTACTGGACCTCCGCGCACCTGCCCGGGCCGCGCTACGAGGACCGCCCGGTCTACGTCCTCACGAGCGCGACCACCTTCTCCGGCGGCGAGGACGTCGCGTACACCCTGCAGGCGCACGGCCGCGCCGTCGTCGTCGGCGAGGCCACGCGCGGCGGCGCCCATCCGACGGCCCGGCACGCGGTCGCCGAACACGTCCTCGTGACCGTCCCGACGGCGCGCAGCATCAGCACCGTCACCGGCACCAACTGGGAGGGCGTGGGCGTCGTCCCGGACATCGCGGTCCCGGCGGACCAGGCCCTGGACGCGGCCCTGAAGGCCGTACGCCCCTAACACTCCGCCGCCTCGCGGGCGGGAGGCAGGCCGTGCGCGGGTGCGGGCGTGCACCCATACGGAGGCCTCCCGCACAGAGCTCCGACGAGCCCTGACGCATCGTCACTCACGGAGGGACAAGCTGGACCCGGCGACCGCCCACGGGAGGTCGCGCCAGCGGAGTGAGGACGAAAGGAACGTTGCGTGACCATCCCCGCGCTTCCCTCAAGCCCCGACCCGGACCCGCGCCCCGCCTCCGGGCGCAGACCGAAAGTACCGCGAGGACCGCGAGGACCATGGGCGGGCCGGGCTGCGGCGGCCGCGGCCATGGGCCTCGCGCTCGCGCTGCTCTGCCCGGGCCCCGCGCCGGCCGCTCCGGCCGCTCCGGGCGACCCGGGCTCGGGCGGCAGGGCGGCCGGCAGCTTCTCCCACACCTCGGAGGACGCCTTCGGGGTGGCGCTACAGGCGGACGGCAAGATCGTCAGCGTCGGCCACACGAGCGGCGCGTCCGGCGACTTCGCGCTGGCCCGCTACAACACGGACGGCAGCCTGGACGCGACCTTCGGGACGGGCGGCAAGGTGATCACCGACCTCGGCGGCTACGACGCGGCTCGCGCGGTGGCGCTGCAGGCCGACGGCAAGATCATCGCCGCCGGTGACAGCCAGGTTGACGGCGTCGATTTCGCGTTGGCTCGCTACAACACCGACGGCAGCCTGGACGACGGCGGCCCGCTCGATTCCACCCCGGGCGATACCTTCGGCACCAACGGCAAGGTCATCACCGACTTCGGTGGCGGCAACTTCGACACGGCGCACGCGGTGGCGGTGCACTCCGACGGCAAGATCATCGCCGCAGGTCGCACCACCTCGGGCGGCGGCGATTTCGCGGTGGCCCGCTACAACACCGACGGTAGCCCGGATGCCACCTTCGACACCGACGGCAGGGTGAGCACCGACGCCGGCAGCAACAACCCCGACCAGGCCCATGGGGTGGCGGTGCAGGCCGACGGCAAGATCATCGCCGCAGGCGCCGGGGGGAACGACAGCGATTTCGTGGTGATGCGCTACAACACCGACGGCAGCCTGGACACCGACTTCGGCACCGACGGGACGGGCAAACTGTCCACCGACTTCGGCAGCTCCGAATTCGCGAGCGGCGACCAGGCGTCCGGGGTGGCACTGCAGAACGACGGCAAGATCGTCGCCGCAGGCTTCGTCAACTCGAACGACACCAGCTTCGGCACCCGCTTCGCGTTGACCCGCTACAACACCAACGGCAGCCTGGACACCGATTTCGGCATCGAAGGCAGAGTGACCACCGACTTCACCGACGGCTTCGACGGGGCCCAGGCGGTGGCGGTGCAGGACGACGACAAGATCGTCGCTGTCGGCACCGCCCTCCACCAAAGGTTCGCGGTGGCCCGCTACAACACCGACGGCACCCCGGACGCCATCTTCGGCACCGACGGCAAGGTGACCACCGACCTCGGCGGCTTCAGCGGGGGCGTCATTGCTCGTGGGGTGGTCGTGCAGGCCGATGACAAGATCGTCGCCGCGGGAACCAACGGCGCCGACTTCGCGCTGGCCCGCTACAACACCAACGGCGGCCTGGACACCGACTTCGACACCGACGGCACCGTGACCACCGACTTCGGCATCGACGTGGACTTGGCGGTCACCAAGGCCGGCCCGGACACCGTCAGCCTGGGCGACACGGCCTCGTACACCCTGACCGTCACCAACCGGGGCACCACCACGGCCACCGGAGTCACGGTGAGCGACACGCTCACCGGACCCGGACAGCTGCTCGCGGGCAGGAGGCCCAGCCCGGGCATCCGCTGCACCTTCGGGCCGGACACCGTCACATGCTCCGTGGCCACCCTCGCCCCTGGCGCCACGGCCACGGTGAACCTCCTCGCGGAACCCTCGGCCACCGGCACCCTGACCAACACCGCCACCGTCAGCGTCAGTGGCGATCACGGCCTCGAACCGTCCGACAACACCGCCACGGCCACCACCACCGTGGACAACGCCCACGGCTGCACGATCACCGGCACCAACAACCCCGACGACATCACCGGCACCAACGCCAGGGACGTGATCTGCGCCCTGGGCGGCAACGACACCATCAACGCGCGCAGCGGCAGTGACACCGTCTACGCCGGTTCCGGAAGCGACGCGGTCGACGGCGGCCCCGGCGCCGACACCCTCATCGGAGGCACCGGAAGCGACATCCTGAACGGCCGCAGCGGCAACGACACCCTCGACACCGTCGACAGCATCTCCGGCAACGACGAGGCCCACGGCGGCCCCGGCCCCGACACCTGCACCACCGACCCCGGCGACATCACCACCAGCTGCTCGTAACACCACCCACGCCCTGGCGTCGGCACCGCCAGGGCGTGTCCCTGTCCCCCGTGAACGAAAGGGTGCTGCACGTGACGAAACTGTCGGTCTGCTGCGGAAGAACGAGGGGCGGGGTGTCCCGCGTACGGGGTGCGGGCCCTGCCGCCCGGCTACGCCGGAAGCGTGTCCTGGCCGGTGTGACCGGGGCGATGTTCCTCGCCGCCCTGCTCGGCGCGCCGGCGGCTCACGCCCAGAATTTCGAGCCTGCCGCGAACTACTCCATCGGCGCCAACCTGCCGCAGCAGGTGGCGGTGGGCGACCTCAACGGCGATGGCCGGCCCGACCTCATCACGGCGAACTCAATCAGCAACAACCTGTCGGTGCTGCTGGGCAACCCGGGCGGTACCTTCGGCACGGCCACGACCTTCGGCGTGGGCTCGGCTCCGCTCTCGGTGGCGGTGGGCGACTTCAACGGCGATGACCGTCCCGACCTCGTCACCGCGAATGCCGGAAGCAACACCGTGTCGGTCCTGTTGGGCAACGGGGACGGCACGTTCGGCACGGCCACACCCTTCTCCGTGGGCGTTCTACCGGAGTCGGTGGCGGTGGGTGATCTCAACGCCGACGGCAATCCCGACGTGGTCACCGCGAACACAGGGGGCGCCAGCGTATCCGTGCTGTTGGGCAACGGAACCGGTTCGTTCGGCATGGCCACAGCCTTCACCGTGGGCAGCGAACCCCTCTCGGTGGCAATGGGCGACCTCGACGGCGACAACCGACTCGACCTCGTCACCGCGAACTCAGCCGGCAACAACGTGTCGGTCCTGCTGGGCAACGGGGACGGCACGTTCGGCATGGCCACGGCCTTCGGCGTGGGCAACTCCCCCATCTCGGTGGCGGTGGGCGACCTCAACGGCGACGCCCGACTCGACCTCGCCACCGCAGACCGCTCCGCCAACAGTGTCTCGGTGCTGTTGGGCGACGGGAACGGTTCGTTCGGCACGGCCACACCCTTCACCGTGGGCACCGAGCCGTTCTCGGTGGCGATGGGCGACCTCGACAGCGACACCCGAGTCGACCTCGTCACCGCGAACGCAGGCACCGATGACGTCTCGGTGCTGAAGGGCAACGGGGACGGCACGTTCGGCACGGCCACACCCTTCAGCGTGGCGGCCAATGAGCCGAGATCGGTGGTGGTGGCGAACTTCAACGGCGACACCCGCCCCGACCTGGCCACCGCGAACGCCATCAGCAGCAACGTGTCGGTGCTGCTGGGCGCCCCGGCCACCTCGGCCACGACGCTGACCTCGTCACTCAACCCGTCCAACGCCGGCCAGTCGGTGGCCTTCACCGCCACGGTCACCGGCGACGAGGGCACCCCGACCGGCACGGTCACCTTCAAGGACGGCGCCACCACCCTCGGCACCGACACCCTCGACGCCGAAGGCACGGCCACCTTCCCCACCAACGCCCTCACCCCCGGCACCCACCCCATCACCGCCGAATACGGCGGGGACGACACCTACGCGCCCTCCGTCAGCGACATCGTCAACCAGGTCGTCATCCCTCTGACCTGCGCCAACGCCACCGCCACGATCACCGGCACCGACCGAGCCGACAACATCCTCGGCACCCCCGGCGACGACGTGATCTTCGCGCTGCGCGGCAACGACATCGTCAACGGCCTCGGCGGCAACGACCTCATCTGCGGCGGACCGGGCAAGGACACCCTGTCCGGCGGCCTCGGCAACGACCGCGTCGAGGGCGGTGACGGCAACGACGTCATCAGCGGCAACGAAGACAACGACACCCTCCTCGGCGGCGCCAACAACGACACGATGAACGGCAACGCCGGCAACGACGCCCTCTTCGGCGAAGAGGGCAACGACACCCTCGACGGCGGCCCCGGCACCAACACCAACGACGGCGGCCCCGGCAGGAACACCTGCACCAATCCGTCCAGCGGCAACGGCTGCCTCACCTGACCAGATCCACCTCACCCACGTGCCCCCTGGAACTGAAGCACTCCCAGGGGGCACGCCCCTTTCAGGGCCCTCCCCATTTGACGGCGCCCACCGACGGGCGTAGTCCGGAAGAGGAGGACATCCGGCGATCTCGGGTGGGAGCAGAGAGGGGTTCTCGTCATGCTCGGCGAACTGATCGGCGAGGAACAGGGAGAGACCACGGGAATCCGGGTGCTCTCCACGGACGGCGGTCACGCGGTGCTGGAGGCCTCGTTCCAGGCGACCGGCACGCTCCTGGGTGCGTCCGCCAAGGACATGGGCACGTACGAGTCGGTGACACGAGCCGACGGCACGCTCTTCGGCCAGGGCCAGGGAATCACCATGACCGCGGACGGAGAAACGCTCAGCTGGCACGGCGACGGGGTCGGTCACTTCACCGAATCCGGCGGGGTGAGCTGGCGCGGGGCCATCTACTACGAGACCACCGCGGAGCGGTTCGCGCAGCTCAACAGCATCGCGGCCGTCTACGAGTTCGAGACTGACGAGAGCGGCAGGATCACCGCCAAGGTCTACGAGTGGAAGTGACGCCCCGCCGCACCGTCAGGGCCTTCATGCTCTCTTGGTCAGGGTGACGACGTCGCAGTTGTCGGGATCTCCCAGGACGTGGTGCAGCTTCGGCCCCTGCCTGGTGCCGGTGATCCCCAGTGACACTCCGTGCCTACCCCCGTGCTGCGTGTCCAGTGCCACGTCGACTTCCATCAGCTCGTCGGACGGGTTCGGCTCCAGGCTCCACGTCCCCTTGCCGGTCGTCGCAAGGATGGGGAAGGTATCGCCCGCCCCCGGCCGGTGCATGTCGTCCGTCCAGTCGGTGACCGAGAGGGTCCCGTCCGCTGCGAGGGTCAGCGAGCCCCTTGGATCACCGGTGTAGGACCCGACCAGGTCGGCCGCGGTGACGTCCTTCAGCGCCCAGCCCGCGCACATCACATAAGGGTCGGACACCCAGCACGAGGTCAGGCTCGGCCCCGCGAGAAGGAGTACGGCCAGAGGCAGTGCCCATCGGCGCCTGCCGGAAAGTGCTGCCGCGCGGGAAAACCTCGTCATATTGCGCCCCCCTTGCCACGCAAGCCCGACAGACGGGACCCACACGAGGCCCGCCCGTCATCTGAACACGTTCAATCTACCGCTCGCCCGGCTCACCGCGCACCACCCCCGCCACCCCCGCCGATGTACTCGGCCGCCCCGGCCCGCGGCAGGTTCGCCCAGGTCCGCGTCCCACCCCCCGGCTCCCGCGACTCCCCGAACCCCCAGGCCCCACCGCACTCCCGGACGACCGCGCCCATGACGCGCAGGGCGGCCCGGCGGCGTGCCTCGCAGTGGGTGAGCGAACTGGCGGATACCTGCAGTCACCCGGCGGCACGCACCGCAGTGTGCTGTCGCCCGCCCGCGGGACAGAAGCGCCACCCCAACCCGCATGGTGCCAAGGGTGGTTCGCCCCGCCCGACAACGCCGGCCCCGCCGCTCGCGACGGCCGCATTGTCACAGGTGTCTCCTAGCGTGTCGATCACGACGGCGGCGGTGCGCGACATCGAACCGCCCTGTCCGTCATGCCTTCCGCGGAGCCGATCCGCGGAAGCCCAACCGGAGGGGATGAACTCACTTGCGCACGAGACAACTCGCGGGCAGAGCAGCACTCGCCGCGACCCTGGGCCTGTCGCTCCTCGGCCTCGGCACCTCCACGGCCGGCGCGGACACCAGCGCCGCCCTGCCGATCACCTCGTACAGGGACATCGCTGTCGACGGGGTCCACCAGCGGGTGTTCCTCAGCGATCCGATCGGCGGCAGCGTACTGGTGACCGACTACGAGGGGCAGGTCGTGCAGCGGATCAGCGGCGCGGCCGGAGCATGGGGCCTCGCCCTGTCGGGAGACTCCGGCACGCTGTACGTGGCGCTGCGGGACGCCGGCGCGATCGCCGCCATCGACACGGTCACACTCCGGGAGACCGCACGCTATGACACCGGCACCGGCGCGGGCGCCTATGCCGGCCCGACCTCGCTGGCGCCGGCCGGGGGGAAGATCTGGTTCGGGTACAGCACGGACACGTGGAACGGCGCTCTCGGGTCCCTGGACCTGAACGGCACCGAACCGGCCGTCACGCTGGGCCAGCGCCCCGGCACCTTCCGGGGCTCGCCCCGCCTGGCCTCCACGCCGGGGAAGCCGGACCTCCTGGTCGCCGCCGAGTCGGACGGCAACGACGCCACCGTCGCGGTGTACGACGTGAGTACCGGCCGGGCGGAGGTACGGGCGCAGCGCGTCGATCCGGGGCCGAACGGGTGCGCGAGCCTGCAGGACCTCGCCGTGACACCGGACGCGGAGCGGGTGGTCGTCGCCTGCGCCGCGCCTTACTACCACCAGGCGTTCCGCACCGCCGACCTGGCGGACGACGGCCGCTACGCGACCTCCTCGTACCCCAACTCGGTGGCCGTCTCCCCGGACGGCACGATCGCGGCCGGCATCGACGGCGCCTATTCGCCCGACCTGCACCTGTTCGCACAGGGGGACTCCACGGCCTTCAAGAGCTGGGACTTCCCGCCGTCCTCCGACACGCAGTACAAGGCGGACACCCTCCGGTCCGCCGGCCTGGCCTGGGCGCCGGACGGCAGCCGGATCTTCGCGGTCACCGAAACCGGCAGCTCTTCGTCCGTGGGGCTGCGTGTCCTGGACCACCCGCAGGTGGCCACAAGCGTCACCGTGCAGGCGCCCGCCTCGTCGCCCCGGAACCAGGACCTGGCTCTGACCGGACGACTGAAGGCGCCCGTGGGCTTCGCTGCGGGGAGCACCGTCGACATCTGGCGGCTCGACGACCCCACCGCCGGTGAGGGCATACTCATCGGATCCGCGACCGTCGCTGCGGACGGCACGTTCAGCTACACGGACCGCCCGAAGGCCAAGGGCCACGTCCAGTACACCGTCCAGTACTACGGCGACGCGCGGCACACCAGCGCGTACGGCTCGGTCGTGGTCGACATCACCTCGGACTGAGCCCGCGGGCCGCGCCGCCGGGCCTGCTTGGCCTCCGCACCACGGAGCCGACGCCTAGCTGCTCCGCAGCTCCGCTGATCCGCGCTGATACCGAATACACAGAGGCCGCCCGCATCCTGCGGGCGGCCTCCGCATTCACGATTCACGTGGTCAGCTGGGCCCGACCCAGCCCTCGGTGCTCTCGTCGCCGGTCTCCGACGGGGTGGCGGTCGGGCCAAGCCAGTCCTGCCCGGCATCCTCCGGCGCGGCTCCCGGCCCGATCCACACCGTCTCCGGATCAGCCGGTGCGGCGAACGGGCCGTGGTCGTCCGCGTGCTGGACGTTCTCGGCTGCCGCTTCCTCGGGCACGTTCTCTGCCATGGGTCCCCCTTGGCTTCGATTGCCTGTCGTGCTCCTGTACGAGGCTGGACGCACCGCGACGCGGAAGGGTTCCTTCCAGGATGGCGACGCGAGACCCCGAGAAATCCGCCGCGTCGAACACCTCGAAGGAAACGTAGGCCTCATCGACATCCGGCGCATCGCGTCGGACCGCCCGGTCTACGCACTCACGAGCGCGACCACGTTCTCCGGCTGCGAGGACGTCGCGTACACCGAAGGCGCACGGCCGGGCCGTCGTCGTCGGCGAGACCACCCGGGGCGGCGCCCACCCGACGGCCCGGCACACGGTCGCCGAGCACGTCGTCGTGACGGTGCCGACGGCGCGCGCCATCAACGCCGTCACCGGCACCAACTGGGAGGGCGTGGGCGTCGTACCCGCGACGTCCAGGCCCCGGCGGACCAGGCCTTCGAAGAAGCCCTCAAGGCCGCGGCAGACGCCTGCTAGGCGTCTGTCCTGGCGATCAGGTTCGAGGCGTACGCCTCCGCATGGCGGCGCGGCAGCCCTCCCTGCCGCGAGGCGGCCTGCTCCGAATGGCTGCTCCGGTGTGCCCGGCCGGCCCGACCTGCTTAGCGTCGTACTGCCGTGCCGCACAGGCTGCGGCGCACCGAGGCAAGTGAGAGGAACTCCCATGGCAGTCGTGATGACCTTTGTGTGGCCCGAGATCACGCCAGAGGTGTACAACGCGACGCGTGACCGGGTGGGCTGGGAAGACGACGCTCCGGACGGGTTCGTGATGCACATGGGCTGGTTCGCCGACGACGGCCTCCACGTGGCCGACGTCTGGGAGACGGAGGATCACTTCACGCGGTTCATCGCCGACAAGGTCGCACCCGTGGTCAAGGGGGAACTGGGCATCACGACCGAGCCCCAGGTGGCGTTCGCCCCCCTCTACCGGCGCTTCATCGCCCCGGACGCCAGCGGCGCCGCCTGAACTGACCTCGAACCTGTCCGGGCGATCACGTTCGGATCCATGTGACGAGGGATCGGTCCGGGCGCCGGCCGCGTGCCGACGACCCGGCCACGTGCACCACGCCTGGGCAACGGAATTCCTGGCCGAGGACCGGACGGCAGGCCCCGGGTCGCAGTCACCGGCCCAGCCATCCCCGTCCTGCGCACCGACATCTGACAGGCCGGGGCCGGACGGAGGAGGCCCTCAGACGGAGAGGTACTCGAGCGCGCCCGCGCGCGGCAGGTTCGCCCAGGTCCGGGTCCCGCCGCCGGGCTCCCGCGACTCCCCGAACCCCCAGGCCCCACCGCACTCCCGGACGACCGCGCCCATGACGCGCAGGGCGGCCCGGCGGCGGGCCTCGCAGTGGGCGGCGAGGCGGGGGTGGGCGTGGGTGACGTGGCCGTCGTAGACGGTGAGGCGGAGGGCGTCGTCGCGGTAGCGGACGGAGAGGTACAGACTCCGCCCCGGGTCCAAGTGCCAGCCAGCGGCGACCAGTTCGCCGGTCACCTGCTCGGCGGCGGGCGCGAGCGGGTCGAGGTCGTAGGCGTGGAGCACGGAGCGGACGGCTGCCCGCGCGATCTGGGCGCTGAGCGGTTCGCCGGGGATGGTGAGGCTGCACGTGAGCGTATCGAGCGCGGGTTCGCCTGCGGCGGGCGCGGGCGGGGAGGAGGGGCAGGCGGTGAAGGGGTAGGTGGACAACGCGGACTCCCTGAGGTCTGAGTGGACTACGGCGAGTTCGACGCGCACGGGTGGCTGACGCGGTGCGGGGAGCGTGGCTCGTCGCCGAGGCCCGAGGCATGCTGCGGCGATGCACTTCAACTCCCCTGCGTGAGCGGTGCGTTACCTAATGTAGCGTGGCGGTGCACATTTTTACACCTCACTCCGGATATCCGGGCTCGGTGGCCACAGCAGTGCCCGGCGGGGCAGACTGCGAACGCACAGCGAGAGGGAGGATGACGTGGGGGCCAGAACTTCGCCGACCGAGCGGCAGCGCCGACTGGGTGCAGAGCTCAAGCGGATGCGAACGGCTGCGGGCGTCTCCACGGAGACTGCGATCGGGCTGCTCAGAGTCGACCGGTCCCGCCTCTCGCAGATCGAGCAGGGCTACCGCGCCATAAGCGCCGAGCGTCTACGCACCTTGGCCTGCAACTGCGACTGCGCAGACGAGGCGTACATCGAGGCCCTCGTGGCAATGGCCGAGCCCAGCCAGCGGGCTTGGTGGGACCGCTATCGGGGCAGCCTGCCCGCCCAACTCCTCGACATCGCCGAGCTGGAGGGGCACTCACCCCACTTGCGCACCGCCCTCGCGGTGCACATCCCCGGGCTGCTCCAGACCTTCGACCACGCCCTTGCCGTCTTCGGCGTCGCCGTGCCACAGCTACCGGAGCAGGAGCTCGCGCTGCGGCTGGAGTTCCGGCTGCAACGCCAGCAGGTACTCGACGGCGCCACCCCGGCTCGGTACACCGGCATCGTGCACGAAGCGGCCTTGCGGATGCAGTTCGGCGGACCGCAAGTGGCAAAGGCGCAACTGGAACACCTGCTGCACAAGTCCGAACAGGACAACATCACCCTGCTCGCCATCCCGTTCAGCGCGGGCGCCTTCCCCGGCTCGGGACAGACCCTGACCTACGCCGAGGGGCCCGTCCCCCAGCTGGACACCGTCCAGGTCGACAGCACGCACGGGCCCGAATACGTGCACGCTGAGGCACAGTTGGCCAAGTATCGGGCGCACCTGGACTGGATGAAGCAGATCGCGCTGCCCGCGCAAGGCACGCGGGACCTCATCCACTCCATCGCGCAAGAACTCTGAGGGAGCAGCCATGCCGGACATCACCTGGGAAGAGCCGTACTGCGCCGAAGGCAGCGCCTGCTACCGGATAGGTACGGACGGGGACGGCAACAGCTACATCGCCATCGCCGGCCGCGAGGACACGTACCTCACCGACACCACAGCGGCCCTCCGTCAACTGATCCGGGACATCAAGGCCGGCAAGGCCGACCACCTCCTGGCCGACTAGCGCGGGCGCGGACGGCGGCCCGGCGGGGCCTCGCGCAGCCTCCTGTCCCCCATCGCGGCTAACGCCCACCGCTTCGGCTCGGCCGAGGCGTTGGCTCTCGGCGTATCAGGACAACCGCCAGATGATGAAGTATCCGCGACTCGTTCTCCCCTGCAATTCGGCACGGACCTGCGCGATGAGAGCTATGGCGTCGTCCATCAGCCGGGCGCGGGCCTCCGCTCGTGCCGGCCAGGCACTCCATGGCGGCCCGGCTTCGATGGTGAAGTTGCCGACCTCGCCTTCCGACTCCGTCCAGGTCACCAGCTGCGGAAGCCGCGGGCCGTCCGCGGCGACGAGCCCGATGAGCTTCCCGCGGAGGGCCGCGTACCGCACGTGGATGAGGTCGGAGGCGTACAGATCGAGAAGGTTGTCGACGTCAGGGTCGATGTTCCATTCCTCGACCGACAAGTAGGGCTTGGCGACTTCGTCCAGTTCGTCGAGCGCTTCGAGAAGTCGGTCGGCCCACTTGATCAGGGCGAGATACGGCTCGGCTCTCTTGTCGCGCAGGTCCTGCGCATGTGATCGCTCGTGCAGCGCGCGTTCTTGCGCGGCGGACAGCCGCTCTTGCGTGTCGAGCGTGTCGCGTGTGTTCTCCCGCTGCGCGCGCAGGGAGAGCAGCGTCGTCACCAGGCTCGCGGCGACCGCCAGCCCTGCGACCCCTGTAGACGCCAGACTCACGATGATCTGGGGCTCCACGTGCGTCAGCCTCCCCCGGGCTTCGGCGTTCCGTGCCTACCGCCGCATCATCGCCGATCCCGCCCGGCTGTGACCAGCTTCGCGAGCACCCCGCCTAGGTGGCGATTCTGTCGTACGGCCACGGGTTCTGCGTTGCCCTGCCGCTGCCCCTGCCTCCCCTGCGGGCCTTCTTCGGGTGACGGCGGTAGAAGGCCGCGAGCTCCTCCAGGGCCCGGGCCGCGCGGGCGGTCACGTCGGGCTTGCCGGCCTCGTGGTGGGCGACCGGGAACCAGACCGTGCCGGGCTTGTCGTCCCAGGCGGAGACATCCGGCGCGGACGCGCGGAGGTGGCAGATCGTGCCCACCGCGTTGGTGTCGAAGGCGAGTTCGAGCTCGGGGAAGTCCGCCTGGCCACCGCTGGGGTCGCTGAGGAAGACCGGCTGGTACTCCTCCGCGATCGACTCCGAGTTCTTGATCTGGTCCTTGACCAGGTGGGAGTACCGCTCCAGGTAACCGAGTTCGCCGAAGGCGTCGAGCGCGGCCTCGACGGGCGGCAGCGGGTCGACGTGGAGAAGTCGGTGTCGGTGAGGACGGTGTCGGCGCCGTCGTTCAGGACGATTCTCGTGCGGAGTGAGAAGTCGACGCCGAGGGCCCGGCCGTCGAAGTCGGTGAACGGCGTGTACCAGGGCAGCCGCCCGGTGAACGGCACCTGCCGCTCTGTGCCGCCCGGGACGTCGAAACGGACGATCGACGCGTGGGTGAGGGGCGAGGTCGTCTTCCGGGGCGGCGGTACGGGGCTCGACATCGACCGCTTCGACGTGCGGGTCATGGCCAAGTGCCTGACCTGGCAGGGCGTCTCCCGCGAGGTCGAGGTCGCCCCGCTCCTGCCCGCCGGCTACGAGATCTCGGCCGAGGTGGCGCCCGGCGGGGAGCACCGGATCCGGTTCGGCGGACGGCTGCCCTGGGAGTGTCCGGTCACCGAGCTCGGCGGCCGGTCCACGGGCGTCGACCTCTCCGTGGTCACCACGGTCCGATCCCGCGGCAGCGACGTGGTGAAGGACATCGACTTCCTGCACGTGGCCGCGCCGCCGCTGCACGAGGCGGTGATGGACGCCTTCTTCGCCGAGGGGTACAGCCGGGTCGAGGCCCGGCTGACGGACGACAGAATCCCGAACGTCGCCCAGCGCCAGTCCTACCTCCAGACGTACTGCCTGGAGGACCCGAGCCGGAAGACCGACGCCTTCGCGGAGATCGAGGTCTCTGTCCTCAACAGTCAGGTCGGCGCCCTCGTCCTCGTACGCCGTCATGACCTGGACAGGTTCGGCAGCTGGGACCAGAGGCCGCCCGCGCTGTCCTTCCCCGTCGCCCATCACGAGGTGGGCGAGGCCGACCTCGCTCCTCGCCTGCGCGAGGCGATGGCCGACCTCGTCCGGCTGGACCGGTTGCACCGGATCTAGGCGAGCCCGGCCTGATCGGCAGGACAGGCCCGAGGAGCATTTCCTGATGGGTGGCGCCGGCCGCGGCGGCCAGGGCACCGGCTTGAAGTGCTCTCCCGGCTGAAGCCGGGAGATGCCTGCCTTGCTTACCCTGCGGCAACGGGCTTGGCGCGCTGGGCGCGCCTGACGACTGCCCTCCCGGCAGCCGGATGAGCGCGAGGCCCATCCGGTACAGATGCAGGACCTTCCTCGGGCGGGTATGCCCGCCGGTAAGGCCCTGCCGGTGACGGGTCAGGCCGACCGCTCCAGCTCAAGCAGCCGCCGACCCGCCGCGTTACGGACCCGGCGGGTCCGGCCGCGCTCGGCGAGCAGCGTGAGGGCATCAGAGGAGGTCACGATCTGCGTGGTCGAGGCCATGCGCTGGAACCAGTCGGTCGCCCCGAGGAGCGCGTCCGCGACCCACGGCTCGCCCAGGGCAACCGCTCTGAGCAGGGTCCACTCGTGCAGGCGGCGCGTGAGGAATCCGCGGTCGGCGATCAACGGGGTCATGGTGCGGGCCCACCGGTCGAACCGGGGATCGGTCAGCAGGTCGGCGGCCCGCCGTTCCATGTGGAGCGCCACGGCGCTGTCCGCCATGGCTGGGTCCTCGTCGCGCAGCACTTCTTCGACCAGGCCGGCTTCGTCCGCCTCGGTGACGGCCTCCAGGGCACGGAGGTAGTCGGCGTATCGCTGGTGCTCGGGAGGCTCGTCGTCGTCGAGTTCCACCGACTGTCAGCCGCCGGCGCCGCGGGGGAAGGTGATCTCGACGCGGCGGTTCTTCTTGCGGCCTTCCTCGGTGCTGTTGTCGGCGATGGGGTAGTCCTCGCTGTAACCCCGGACGTCGAAGACGACGCTGGGGTTGGTCACGGTCTTGGCCAGCTCGGCCTGAACGGCGTCGGCGCGCTGCTTGGAAAGCTCCTTGCCGTGTTCGTAGCTGCCCTGGTCGTCGGTGAAGCCGAAGACGCGGATGCGGGTCGCCTTTTGGGTGTTGATCTCGTTGGCGATGGCCTGGATCCGAGCTGCGGCCTGGGCGTTGAAGACGGCACTGTTCTCGGGGAAGAGGACCTCGGACTGCAGGGCCATCATGACGGTCTGGTTCGTCTCCTGGCGGCGCTGCTCGCCGCCGAGGTCTTCGACGACTTCGGCGATGTCGAGCACCTTGACGGGTGCGAGGGTGCCGCCCTGGGGCATCTTGAGACCGGGTGCGTTGGAGTCAATGGCCGCGGGTGGGGAGGCGGAGGGCTCCGTGCCGGGGGGTACGGAGGGCTTGACGTCGTCGGCGTGGGCGCTCGTCGCGCCGATGAAGTGGGCGCCGGCGATGACGAGCCCGACGACGACCGTCGATGCGGTGGTGCGGTGGCGTGTGGTCATGGGGTCACCCAGAGATTTTGACGGTGGCCGTGGCGAAGGTGGGCAGGCTGAACTCCACCTCTGTGGTCGTAGTCGGAGGTGCCGGAAACTGAGCGAAGAACGGGACAACTTGACCGGGCTCGATGATGGCCAGACCGGTGGTGCACAGACACCGGCCTTCCGTGTCACGAAGCACGTAGTAGCGCTTCTTTCCCACTTTGTCGACCAAGGTCACGCCAGCGACCGATACGCCGCTGGCGTTGAGTTCGTTCCCCCGCCACGGCGCAGTGTTCACGAATGGAGCCGTTCCCGTGTTCTTAAGCTGACCGCTGACAGTCAGGAAGCCTCCGGCTTCACGTGCTGCCGAATTGATCGTCAAAACCATCCCTCCTTCCCCGTTTACCGTCGCTATAACCTGCGTCGGGGTGGGTGTCGTGGAAGGAGTACCGCTCTGCGTACCGCCGACCGGCGAAGGCGACGCCTGCGGCTTCGACTCGGCCTTGGGCTTGTTGCCGTCTCCCCCACCGCATCCGGCCAACGCGAGGGCCAGTACCGCCGCAACCGCTAGGGCCGCTCCCCCCTGGAACTTCGCCATGTGCCGCATGCTCATTTACGCCGCTTCCTCATTCTGTCGTCGTTGTCAGTCGACCAGTCGCACGGCAAAGAGTGTCCTCGCCAATGTGCTCCAGGGTTCGGACTTCGCAGGATCAAACTTGATGACGCCACCGCCCTTGCATGTGATCTCAACCGAGACTGGCTTATCCTGACCACCAGGCGACGGTGACGGATTGGCGACGGGCGCGCTCAACTGGCAGCGTGGTTCGATGACTGCCGTGGCATCAGCGATGCCGTGCTGACCACTGACCCCCGGGACTACAGAATCTCCGACCGTGCCCGCGGTCTTCACCTCGACCTTGAATCGTGGCGGATCAGGATCACAAGTGGCCGTCGCATCGTTCTTCGCGGCAAAGTCCCGTGCCGCCCCGCAGGCACCCCCCGCGTACAAGAGGCCACCCTCAAGAACCTTCTTCCAGTCCTCTGGTTTGAGCGTGAGCAGATCAACCCCTGGCACGAGATGGTCCCTGGCATCACGAGCCGCCGCTAGTGCCGCAGCGTCCGCAGCACCTTGCGCGTCGCTCCGCACGACCGAAGCCTGCCCGACAGCGAAGAACGCCAACGCAGCGAAGAGCAGACCTGCCACCACCACGACATAGATAGGGAAGGCCTGCCCGCGATCGTCCCGCAGCCTCGGCCTGATCACCTGCCCGCGGTGATGCTCGCGACTGCCGCAGTGATCTTGGTGGTGATGGCCTGCCCAATGCCCGTACCGATGATCGCCCCAATGATGACCACCACCACCAGGATGATCCCCAGGTATTCGAACGCCGTCTGGCCTCGATCCCGCCCGCCCTTGCTCGCGTACCGCTTCCGCATCCTCGCCAGGGTGTTCTGCAACATGAGGGTCCCCTCCTGGGCCGGTGCCGCTGGTTGTCCGCGGACGGTACGGCGAGTTACCTCTCGTAACCAAGGGTCCCGGGACCCAAATACGGACCCACTGCGCACTCCGTCTACTCATGACCAGTCACTCCCGGACGGGCAGTTCCCAGCCAGCGCGCTATCGCCTCGCTGCGCGTGGCGCTCTGAAGCTTCGCGAAGATCCGGTTGATGTGGTTCTTGACCGTCTTCTCTGTGATGAAGCAGGTGGAGGCGATCTGCTGATTGTTCATCCCGGACGCGATCAAGTCCATGATCTCCCCCTCCCGCGAACTCAGCCCGAAGACAACAGAGTTGTGCAGACGCTCAGAAGACTGTGCCACATCTCGTTGCGGTTGCGAAGAGGCCCTCAGTTCCGCCAGCAACGCGCTCGCCGCCGTCGGGGTGAAGTGCGGCCGCCCAGCAGGCACGTCCCGCACCGCCCGCAGCAGCTCCTCGGCCGTGAACTCGCCGTGTACGAAGTAGCCACCGGCCCCCAACAGCAGGGCCTCCCGCACGATTTCGGCCTCTTGGCTGTAAGTGAGCATCAGCACCGGCGCCAACTGCACCAGGTGCGGCAGCGCCGAGATCCCGTCGACACCCGGCATCCGGACGTCCAGCAGGATCACGTCCGGAGCATGCCGGCGGGTCAGGCTCAACGCCTCTCGGCCGTCAGTGGCCTGAGCTATGACCTCGATGTCCTCGGCCTCGCACAGGATCGCCGTCAGGCCCGCCCTGATGACCGGATCGTCATCGGCGATGAGCACGCTCAGTCGTGCCACTCCTCAGCCACCCCCGAACAGCGCGCCGAAGTCGACGTTCGCACCGTAAATGAATCCGCACACCAGCAGGATCAGCGTCCCCGGCAGCATGAACATGGTCACTGCGAACGTCGCCTTCGGAACGGCCCTGGCAGCACGTCTGCGCGCGTTCTGTGCGTCCGTCCGTCGCATGTCCTCGGCAATCGCGATGAGCGTGTCCACGATCGGGGAGCCCAGCTCCTCGCCCTGCTGGAGCGCCGTGACGAACTGGGCAACTTGCTCCGAGTCGTTTCGTCGGCGCAGCTCATCGAAGGCCTGACGGCGACTGACACCCATGGCCATCTGCTGAAGCGTGATGCGAATTTCGTCCGCCCACGGACCCTCGTACTTGTCGGCCACCCGGTCCAGCGCCTGCCGGAAACCGAGCCCCGCACTGACGACGACTGCCAGCACGTCCAGGAAGTCCGGCAAGGTCCGCTCGATGTGGTCACGGCGGATCCGAATCGCGGACCACAGGCCGACCTCTATCCAGAACAGGCCGAAGGCCACCATCAGCAGGGCAAGGACCAACTGCCCGTTGATCAGCATCGAAAACGCGCCCAGCCCACCCAGGAAGGCGTACACCGCCCGCCGCGCCGCGTAGCGGTCGATCGTCAGGCCGGCCGGGTTGCCCGCCATGTCGATCTGACGGCGCTTGCGGGCCACTCGATTCGGCCCCATCGCGCTCAGTACCAGCGGCGCCCAGCGGATGCCCATGCGGTCGACGAGCGAACCCACCGCCGTCGTACGGCTCGCGCCCACCTCCAAGGCGAGCACGAGGTCCGTGGGCAGTTTCACGTCCGACCGGTAGAGACGGATGCCTTGGAAGGCGCCAAAGACCGACAGAGCCACGGCCAGTGCGAGCAGAAGTCCGATCACGGTTGCGTCCCCCTCACACGTCGATCTTCGACAGTCGGCGGATAAGGAGGAAGCCCAGAGCGAAGAGGCCAAGAGAGATCAGCACAGCCGTCTGCCCGATGAACGCGCCCGTCATCCGGTCCAGCGCCCCCGGCATCATCATGTCGACCAGCAGTAGCGACCCGAGCCCGATAGCCGGGACAAGGTACGCCGTCACCGTCACCTGGGACAGCTGCGTCCGAATCTCGCGACGGGTCTCCTTGCGCTGCTCCAGCGTCACCGTCAGGTTTCGCAGGCTGTCCACGATCGCGCCGCCCGCACGGGCGGACAGGACGAGGGTCGAGACCAGGACAACCAGTTCCCGCGAGGGGAGGCGTTCCGACAGCTCGCCCAACGAATCCTCGATGGAGTGCCCCACCGCAAGCCGGTTCGCCACGCGCCCGAGTTCCTCACCCGCCGGGGCCTCCAGTTCCTCCGCCGCGATCCCAATGGCCGTACGCAGCGCCAGGCCGGCCTGGGTGGCGTTGGCGAGGATGCGGGCCAGGTCGGGGAGCTGGTTGATGAACCGCTCCGTACGGCGCGACCGCTGCCAGTTGAGGAAGGCGTTCGCCGCCCAGATGCCGATCGCGCCAGCCACCGGGCCGAAGAACGGTGCGAGGAGAGCGGCCGCGATCAGCCAGACGCCCGCGATCGACCCCAGCATGTAGACGAAGAACTCCCCCGGCGTGAGGTCGAGCCCGGTGGTCGCCAGCTTCAGCTCGATCCGGCGGCCCAGCTTCGTCTTGCGCAGCCGCCGGTCCACCCCTGGGAACCGGCGCCGCCGCCCCAAGGGCGCCGGCATGCCGCTCGCCGAGAGGCGTTCGATCAGGGCGGCGCGCTGCGCGCGGCCTGCTGCGTAGGCGTGGATGCCGAGGACGACGAGCAGGCAGGCCAGCAGCGTGGCGCCGAGGGTGAGGAGGATGAGTGGGTTCATAGCGCGGTCCGGGTGATGTGCGGGGTGGTGAGCGGGTCGTCCGGCGGCGCGACCCCGAAGGCCTGCGGGATCGGCTGGTTGTTCATGTAGAGGCGTTCCGCGATGCGCCGCGGCAGCGGGTAGTACTCGAAGAAGCCGTGGACCCGGCCGTCCGGGCCCATGGGCTGGGCGACGAACCGGCAGATGGTCGTGATCCGGAAGGGCTCGCGGCCGTGCGAGTCGAGGATGGAGATCTCCGTGATGCGGCGCGAGCCGTCGCCGAAGCGGGTGAGCTGGACGATCACGTTCACGGCGCTGTTGATCTGGTCCTGGAGCGCCTCGAAGGGGATCTCGACCTCCGACATCGACGCGAGCGTCTGGAGGCGCATCAGGGCGTCCGAGGAACTGTTGGCGTGAACCGTCGCGAGCGAGCCGTCGTGGCCCGTGGACATGGCCTGGAGCATGTCGAGGGTCTCGCCGCCTCGGACCTCGCCGACGATGATGCGGTCGGGGCGCATACGAAGTGAGTTCCGTACGAGGTCGCGGATGGTGATCTGGCCCTTGCCCTCGACGTTCGCCGGGCGGGATTCGAGACGGATGACGTGCGCCTGCTGGAGCTGGAGCTCGGCCGAGTCCTCGATGGTGATGATGCGCTCGCCCTCCGGGATCAGGCCGGAGAGGGCGTTGAGGAGGGTGGTCTTTCCGGTGCCGGTGGCGCCCGAGACGATCACGTTCATCTTGGCGGCGACGAGGCCGGAGAGGAGCAGGAGCATCTGCTCGTCGAGCGAGCCCAGGCTGATCATCTCGTGCAGCGTGAACGCGCGCGGGAAGCGGCGGATCGTGAGGGTGGCGCCGGTCAGGGAGAGCGGCGGGATGATGACGTTGACGCGCTCGCCGCTGGGCAGGCGGGCGTCGACCATCGGATTGGCCTCGTCCACACGGCGGTTGACGGTGGAGACGATGCGCTCGATGGTCTGCATCAGCTGGTCGTGCGAGGCGAAGCGGATGGGGAGTTGTTCGACCCGGCCGGCGCGCTCCACGAAGATCTGATCGGGCCCGTTGACCATGATCTCGGAGATCGAGGCGTCTTCGAGGAGCGGTTCGAGCACGCCGAGCCCGAGGGCCTCGTCCACGACGCGGCGGATCAGCTGGGCGCGCTCGACGGTGGAGAGGACGGGTCCCTCGCGGCTGATGATGTGCCCCAGTACGCGTTCCAGCCGGGCCCGGCGCTCGGCGGGTGCGAGCGCGGACATCTCGGCGAGGTCGATCTCCTCCAGCAGCTTTGCCCGGTAGGAGGAGACCAGCCGGCCGTCCTCGCGGGGGCTGTGGCGGTCGTCGGGGGTGTTGACCCGGGAACGCAAGCTCATGGAAGGGTGCCCTTCGGGTCGTCGTTGGGCATGATCGCCGTGGCCTTGGCCGGGTCGAGATTGAGGCCGGGGATGATCGACTTGATCGGGATGGTGGCGACGGCGGTGACCGCGTCGTCGTCCTTGCTCACGTCCACCTCGGCACCGATCCCTTCCCTGACCGCCGCCACGCCCGCCGCCGCCCCGCCGCTGCCCTTACGGGCTTCCACGCGCGCCGCCGTACGGGCGGCGGTGTCCGCCTGCTCGTGGACGTACGCGACCCAGCCCAGCTGGATCCCGCACAGCGCGACGAACAGCAGGATCGGAATGAAGCCGATGTACTCCAGGGCTACTTGACCCCGGTCGGAGCGAATGCGCCGCCTCATGCCACTCCGCATGTCACTTCCCCTCCTTCTCCATCGACGCGCCGCCCGTGCCGTCGATGGCTCCGAAGTTGAGTCCCGGGTAGAAGACGGGAACGGCGAGGGTGACCCTGGCCCGGTAGATGTCCCCGGACTCCTCGCAGACCACCTGGAGGTTCCAGGCCTCCCCGATGTGCTCCCTCGCCGCCGCATCACAGGCAGCGGCCCCCTTCACCGCCCCCGCCCGCGCCGCCTCGTCCGCCGCGTTACCCGCCAGCGAGAACGCGTAGCCGATCAGCACGCACTCCCACACCGCCGCCACGATCAGCAGGATCAGCGGGACCATGCCGACGAACTCGATCGCCACCTGGCCCCGATCCCGATCCGCTCTACCGGCAGCCATGTGTCAGCCCTCCCTGCCCCGCCGCAGGCGGGAGACCGGGCCCGAGGCGCGTATCGCCACCGCCGCTCCCGGGGTACTGGCCGACGGCGCGTCCTCCGCCCCCGCCAGCAGCCCCAGCTCCCCCGCCAGCGCCCACAGCGCCTGCTTCACCGTCGAGCGGTTGTCCAGGTCCTGGACCCGGCCCGCGTCCACCACCGCCTGCAGTTCCTTGAAGGCGGCCGGGACCGGTGTCCGCGTCGCCCGGGTCTTGGTGATCTTCTCGATCAGGGCGGGCTGGATCTCGGTGTGCTTGCTCCAGCGGTTGACGACCATCGAGGTGTCCTCCGCCTTCCTGACCTGGAGCCGCTCCCACATCCGCACCATCCGCTTCGCCGCCCGTACCGCGACCACGTCCGGGGTGGTGACCAGCACCGCCACGTCCGCCATCTCCACCGTGGCGGCGTTGGCGCCCGTCACCTGGGTTCCGCAGTCGATGACGACCAGCTCGTAGCGGGCCCGCAGCGCGCCCACGATGTGGCGGGCGGCCCGGTCGTCGACCTCCTCGCCGCGTTCGCCGTCCGCCGGGGCCAGCAGCAGGGCCAGGCCCGTGCGGTCGTCGTAGACCGCGTCCTGGAGGACCCGCGGCGAGATGTCCTGGATCCCGGCGAGGTCGGCGATGGAGCGGCGGAACTGCACGTCGAGGTAGGAACCGACGTCTCCGGCCTGGAGGTCCATGTCCACCAGTGCCGTGCGCCGCCCCGACGCGGCCGCCGCCAGGGCGAACTGGACCGCGGTGAAGGTGGTGCCGACGCCGCCCTTCGCCCCGGTGACGGTGACGACGCGGCCGCCCGGGCCGGTGAACACGTCGGCGCCCGCGCCCCGCCCGAGGTGGCGGCGTACGCCCACGGACCACTGGGCGGCGGCCTGGACGCGGGCCGCGAGCTCCTCGTACGAGAGCGGGAGGCCGATCAGGCCGCGCGCGCCGGAGTCCATCGCGGCCGAGAACAGCCCGGGGCCGGCGTCGGAGGAGACCAGGACGACACCCACCGCCGGGAAGCGGAGGGCGACTTCGCGGATGAGCTCCAGCGCGGGCACCGGGCCGATCCGCTCGTGGACCAGGACCACCTCGGGGAGTTCGTCGATGGAGTCGACGGCGAGGCGGGCCAAGGTGTCCAGGAGGGACGTCGAGTCGGGGACGGGGGTGGCGGGTTCCGCGGACGGGAGCTGGGTCAGCAGGGTGACGATGGCGCGTGCGGCGTCCGGGTCGCCGACCGCGGGCAGGATTCGGGTGGTCATCGCGGCCTCACCGGTCCCCGTCGAGGGTGTACGTGCGGTCGCCCGCGCCCGGTGCGGACTCGGTGCCGGGGGCCACCAGGGCCAGGCGTACGTGTTCCGCGAAGGACTCGGCGTACGCGACGCGCTGGGTGTCCTTGGTGTTCAGGGCGAAGGTGATCGGGACGGCCTCGGCCGCGCCGCTCTTGCGGTCGCCGTCCTTGCTTTCGAGGGCGGTGAGCTTGCCGACGTTCAGCACCCGGGCGTTGGCGACGATGATCACCGAGCGCGAGGGGTCGGTGTCCTTGGCGCCCTTGAAGGTGGCGATGATGTTGACCTTGGCGCCGGAGGTGATCTTGCCCGCCACGCCCGTGGCCGCGTCGATCATGATGGCGATCTCCTGCTCACCGGGCTGGAGCTGCGGCCGGTCGACGAACATGTCGCTCTGGAGCAGCGAGCCCTTCTTCAGGGTGGTGAGCACGATCTTGTCCTTGAGCGCGCCGAGATCGGTGACGGCCGTGTCGGAGAGCCAGCGCTTGGGGATCTTCACTTCCTCGAACTGCCCGGCCGCGAGCGGGCTGTACGGGGCTATGTCGCCCTTGGCCCGGTACGCGACGACCTCCGCGCCCACTTTGGAGTTGACGTCGCCGATCACCACGAGGACCCCGGCGAAGGCGGCCAAGGCACACAGGACCGACAGGATCAGCAGGATGACGCCGCGGCGCTGGCGTGAGTTCATCGGCCTTACTACCTCGCCGTTCTTCGTTCGTTGGGCGTTCGGGTGATCAGGGTCTGGAGCGGGCGGTGCCGGCCGTTCCGACGGCGGCCCGGGGCGGCGGCGCGGCCAGCGGCGCGGAGCAGAAGCCGCAGCGGTCGCCGATGAGTTCGAGGCCGCACCAGCGGCACTGCTCGCGGCGGACCGAGGCGACGAGCTGGTAGAGCACGGACAGGTCCGGGATGCCGGCGGCGAACTCGACGAGCTTGGGGGTGCCCCAGAACCCGGGCGACTCCGCGGGCAGCGGGTTCTCCATGACGCCCTGCACCTGCCAGGCCGGGGCGAGTTCGGAGGCGACCCACTCGGAGGCGAGCTGGCCGCGGGCGAAGGTGAGCTGCGTGGCGAACTCGGGTCCCGGCGGCAGGACCCCTTCCGGGGCGCCCAGTTTCGCGAGGTGCGGTTTCGGGTGGGCGAGTACGGCGAACTGCGCGCTCGGCGACCAGGACCGGGCGTGCGCCTTCAGGCCGACCGGAATCCGGTCGAGTTTGGCGACCGAGCCGAGCAGCGCGCCCGCGTAGACGTAGTGGGAGAGGAGCCGGGCCGCGGAGGCGATGACCCCGGGGCTGAAGTCGCACACGGTGAGCTGGCGCAGCTGACGGACCAGCAGGGCGGTGCCCAGGGGCGGCAGGTCGACGTCCAGGAGGGCGATCCGGTCGGATTCCAGGATGGCCCGTACCGCGTGCAGCCGCTGGACGGTCGTGGCGGGCAGCCAGGGCGGCACGACGGTCACGAGGTGCCCGTGCCGTTCCAGCAGTGCGCTGGTCTCGGCGAGCGCGCCGTCGAGGTCGAGCCGCCCGGGCGGATGCAGTACGGCGGCTCCGGGCGTGTGCCGGTCAGGGGCCGGAAGCACCAGATCTGCGCTGGTGACAGCGATGGCGGTCGGCACGCGAATCCCCCCGTTCACCCCGTACTCACCCGGTGCTTGCCCGGCACTCACCCCTGCGCGACCGCAAACGAGCGATGCGCGCCCCCCTGGAACCAGCACCATATCCGCGCCGCCCCCGGCAGGGCAGGGGCTTGGTAATTCCCATGCCGTCAGCACATGTCACAGGTGGCCGGAAAACCGGACAACACGGATCGGACGACCGGTCAGAAGACCGATCGGATCAGGCCACATTGCAAAGACTATTGACACGAGGATTGGTCTGGACCAACTTGTGAGCGGGGTGCCCCACTCACCCTGACATCCCTTCACTCCCCCCACGGAGTCCACGTGAACCGCATACGCTCCCTCGTCCTGCCCACGGCCCTCGCCCTCGCCGCGGGCGGCCTCAGCGCCCTCGCGACCGGTACGGCACAAGCCGCGGACGTCAACGTCGCCCGTAACGGAGGCTTCGAGTCCGGCCTCGCCAACTGGTCCTGCTCCGGCGGAAGCGGCGCCTCCGTCTCCTCCCCCGTCTTCGCCGGGGCGGGCGCCCTCAAGGCCACCCCGGCGGGCCAGGACAACGCCCGCTGCAGCCAGACCGTCACGGTCAAGCCGAACTCGACGTACACGCTGACCACGCAGGTCCAGGGCAGTTACGTCTACCTCGGCGCGACCGGCACCGGCACGCAGGACGTGTCCACCTGGACCCCCGGCTCGGGCGGCGGCTGGCAGAAGCTCTCCACCACCTTCACCACCGGCCCTAGCACCACGCAGGTCACCGTCTACACCCACGGCTGGTACGGCCAGCCGGCCTACGTCGTGGACGAGTTCAGCGTCTTCGGCCCCGACGGGGGCGGCGGCACCGACCCCGGCCCGTCGGTCCCCGGCGCCCCCGCCGGCACCGCCGTTTCCGGCCAGAGCTCCAGCGGGCTCACCCTTTCGTGGGGCGCGGTCAGCGGGGCCGCCGGCTATCACGTGTATCAGGACGGCGCCCGGGTCAAGACGGTGACCGAAGCCTCGGCCCAGATCACCGGGCTGGCCGCCTCGACCTCGTACTCCTTCCAGGTGAGCGCCTACAACGCGGCGGGCGAGGGCCCCAAGTCCGCCGCCGTGACGGGCACCACGACCGGCGGTGGCGGCAACCCGAACCCCGCCGTCCCCAAGCACGCGCTGACCGGCTACTGGCAGAACTTCAACAACGGCGCGACCGTCCAGAAGATCTCCGACGTCTCCGCGCAGTACGACATCATCGCCGTCTCCTTCGCCGACGCCACGACCACGCCCGGCGCCATCACCTTCAACCTCGACTCGGCCGGCCTCGGCGGCTACACGGTGGCGCAGTTCAAGGCCGACATCGCCGCGAAGAAGGCGGCCGGCAAGTCGGTCATCCTCTCCATCGGCGGCGAGAAGGGCACCATCACGGTCAACGACTCCGCCTCCGCGAACAACCTCGCGAACTCGGCGTGGGCGCTGATGCAGGAGTACGGGTTCAGCGGGATCGACATCGACCTGGAGAACGGCCTGAACCCGACCTACATGACGCAGGCGCTGCGCGCGCTGTCCGGGAAGGCCGGCTCCTCGCTGGTCATCACCATGGCCCCGCAGACGATCGACATGCAGTCCACCCAGGGCGGCTACTTCAAGACGGCGCTGGCCGTCAAGGACATCCTCACCGTCGTCAACATGCAGTACTACAACAGCGGCTCGATGAACGGCTGCGACGGCAAGGTCTACTCCCAGGGCTCGGTGGACTTCCTCACCGCGCTGGCCTGCATCCAGCTGGAGGGCGGGCTCGACCCCTCCCAGGTGGGCATCGGCGTCCCGGCCTCGCCGAGCGGCGCGGGCAGCGGCTACGTCTCCCCGACCATCGTGAACAACGCCCTGGACTGCCTGGCCAGGGGCACGAGCTGCGGCTCCTTCAAGCCGTCGAAGACCTACCCGGGGCTGCGCGGCGCGATGACCTGGTCGACCAACTGGGACGCCAAGGCCGGCCACGCCTGGTCGGACGCGGTGGGGCCTAAGGTGCGGTCCCTGCCGTAGTTCCGTGACCGGCGGGCGACCCGGGCGGCGGCCGACACGCCGTCAGCCGGGGTCGCCCGCACGGGCGTAGTACCGCTGCGCCTTCCGGATAGCGGGCATGTGTGGGAATGGCCGGTTTTTGGTCCTTGACCGGGTCATGTCATGAGCGCACGCTGTGCGGCATCCGCACGGCAACCCCCACACTCCCACCCAGGAGAACGCATGCGGCTCCTCCACACCCGCCGGAGGGCCGCCGTCACGGCGGCCCTGCTGGCGCTCGCGCTGGGCGCACCCGCCTACGGCATGAGCGCGACGGCATCACCACCACCCACCCCGTCCACCGCCACCCAGGACGAGGCGATCGTCCAGTACGAGATCAAGGGCCCGGCCACCCCGGCCGAACGCACGGCCCTGCTCGCCACCGGCGCCTCCATCGACGAGGTCGACACCCGCTCGGTCGTCGTCAGCGCCGACACCATGCAGGCCAAGAAGCTGCGCGCGCTCGGCTACAAGCTGGAGGCCCTGCCCGGACCGCCGGAACGCTCCCTGCCCGGGATCGCGGCGAGCCCGATGGACTTCCCGTCGGCGGACTCGAAGTACCACAACTACGCCGAGGCGACCGCCGAGATCAACCAGCGCGTCGCGCAGTACCCCTCGATCATGAGCAAGAAGGTGATCGGGAAGTCGTACCAGGGCCGGGACCTCGTCGCCATCAAGATCAGCGACAACGTCGCGACGGACGAGGCCGAGCCGGAGGTGCTCTTCACCCACCACCAGCACGCCCGTGAGCACCTGACCGTGGAAATGGCCCTGTACCTGCTGAACGAGTTCGGTTCCAAGTACGGGACCGACACCCGCGTCACGAACGCGGTCAACGGCCGCGAGATCTGGATCATCCCGGACCTCAACCCGGACGGCGGCGAGTACGACATCGCCACCGGCTCCTACCGGTCCTGGCGCAAGAACCGGCAGCCCAACGCCGGATCCTCGTACGTCGGCACGGACGAGAACCGCAACTGGAACTACAAGTGGGGCTGCTGCGGCGGCTCCAGCGGCAGCAGGAGCTCGGAGACCTACCGGGGCCCGGCGGCGGAGTCGGCGCCCGAGGTGAAGGCCGTCTCCGACTTCGTCCGCAGCCGGGTGATCGGCGGCAAGCAGCAGATCAAGGCCGCGATCGACTTCCACACGTACAGCGAACTGGTGCTGTGGCCCTTCGGCTACACCTACAACGACACCGCCCCCGGGCTGACCGCCGACGACCTCGCCGTCTACAAGAAGATCGGCACGGGCATGGCGGCGAGCAACGGCTACACGCCGGAGCAGTCGAGCGACCTGTACATCACCGACGGGACGATCGACGACTGGCTGTGGGGCGACCAGAAGATCTTCGGCTACACCTTCGAGATGTACCCGGAGAGCGGCGGGGGCGGCTTCTACCCGCCGGACGAGGTCATCGACCGCGAGACCGCGCGCAACAAGGACGCGGTGCTCCAGCTGCTGGAGAACGCGGACTGCATGTACCGCTCGATCGGCAAGGAAGCCCAGTACTGCACCGCCTGACCTGACTTGGCACACGGGGCGCCCCACCGCCAGGGGGGCGCCCCTCTCCCCTGCTACCCCAGCACGGCGAGGGCGTCGATCTCGATGAGCAGCCCGGCCGGCAGGCCGACGTACACGGTGGTGCGGGCGGCGGGAGCCTCCTTCAGCCCCTGCTCCTCGAAGTAGGCGTTGTAGATGCCGTTCATCTCGGCGAAGTGCGCGGTGTCGGTGAGGTAGACGCGGATCATCAGCACGTCGTCCCAGCCCGAGCCGCCGGCCTCCAGCACGGACCGGACGTTCTCCAGCGTCTGGAGCGTCTGCTCGCGCAGCGTGGGCCCGGCGGGGGTGGGCGGCTGCCCGTCCACGTGCGGGAGGAAGCCGACCTGGCCGGCGACCTGGAGGATGTTGCCCTTGCGGACCCCGTGCGAGAACTTCGCGGGCGGGGTGGTGTGGGTGTCGGGGGTGACGGCGATCTTCTCGGTCACGTTCCTTCTCCTGCTCCTGAGTAGTCGCGGCTGATGGCTTCGGCGGTACGGAGCACCAGGGGCAGCAGTTCCAGCAGCCCCTCGGCGCCGACGACCACGCTGGGCGCGGAGACCGACAGCGCGGCGACGACCCTCCGGTCCGGCCCGCGCACGGGCGCGCCGAGGCAGTTCAGGGACTCCTCGTGCCCGCCGAGGTCGGTGGCCCAGCCCTGTTCCCGTACGAGGTCCAGCTCGCGGAGGAACGCGGCGGCGTCCGGGGTCGAGCGGGCGGTGTAGCGGGGGTACTCGATCCGGTCGGCGAGGGCTCGGCGCTCCGGTTCGGGGAGGTCGGCGAGGAGCAGCTTCGCGACGGCGGCGACGGTGAGGGGCACGGGCCTGCCGATGCGGGAGTACATGCGGACCGGGTAGCGGCTGTCGACCTTGTCGATGTACACGACCTCGTCGTCCTGGTGGAGGGCGAGGTGGACGGTGTGGCCGGTGGCCTTGTTCAGCTCGACGAGGTGGGGGTGGGCGATGTCCCGGACATCGAGGTTCTCGATGGCCTCGGCCGCCAGCTCGAAGAGCCGTGCGCCGAGGCGGTAGCGGCCGTCCGGCTGGCGGTACACGAGGCCGTTCTGGTCCAGGGTGCGGAGGAGGCGGAGGGCGGTGCTCTTGTGCACGCCGAGCGCGTCGGCGACCGCCGTGAGGCCGGCCGGGCCCTTCGCGAGCAGCGGCAGCACCGCGAGCGCCCGCTCCACGGACTGACTCATCCCTCGTCCCCTCTCGTCCCGCCCCTGGGGCTCCGCCCGGACCCGCTGGTCATGTGCGGCGCCGCTGCCGGGGCTCCGCCCCGGACCCCGCTCCTCAAACGCCGAAGGGGCTGGATCTTCGCCCGGCGGCACTGGATTTGCCTGGTGGGCGATCCAGCCGCACCTGGCGGCCGACGCCGGCCAAAATCCAGCCCCGCCGGCGTTTGAGGCGCGGGGTCTGGGGCGGAGCCCCAGGAGGCCGGGCTGCACCGGACAGCGCACGTTGACCCACCGTCACCCGGGATGTTAGACAGCAGGCAGCGGCATACGCAACGACCGTTGCACACAGCGCAACCCAGCAACCCCCGGGAGGCACCCGCATGGCCAGCGACCCCGTCAAGGAACTCGCCGACGAACCGGTCGACCACCGGTTCAAGGGCCTCCCCCCGGACGCCCAGGCGGCCCGCCTCACCGTCGGGCAGCTCGCGCAGCAGCGGCGCCACATCCACACCGGCGGGTTCACCACCCCCGTGCTCACCCTCGACGCCGCCGCGCTGGAGCACAACCTCGCCGCCCTCGGCACGTACGCCGCCCGGCACGACCTCGCCTTCGCGCCGCACGGCAAGACCTGCATGTCCCCGCAGCTGTTCCGCCGCCAGCTGGAGCACGGCGCGTGGGGCATCACCGCCGCCGTCCCGCACCAGGCCCGCGTCTACCGCGCCTTCGGTATCCAGCGGATCTTCCTCGCCAACGAGCTCGTCGACCCTGCCGCCCTGCGCTGGGTCGCCGACGAGCTCGCGGCCGACCCCGGCTTCCGGTTCGTCTGCTACGTCGACTCCGTGCGCGGGGTCCAGCTCATGGACCGGGCGCTCCAAGGCCACACCGCCCGTATCGACGTCGTCGTAGAGCTCGGCGCCGGCGAGGGCGCCCGCACCGGGGCCCGTACCGACGACGACTGCCGGGCCGTCGCCGACGCGGTCGCCGCGACCGGGACCCTGCGGCTGGTCGGCATGGGCGGCTACGAGGCCGAGGTCCCCGACGCCGACCCGGCGCGCGTGCACGCCTACCTGCGCCGGCTCACCGCCCTCGCCGTCGAGTTCGACAAGGCCGGCCGCTTCGACCCCGCCCTGGAGGAGATCGTCGTCAGCGCCGGCGGCTCCGCCTGGTTCGACGCCGTCGCCGACGTCTTCGCCGAGCTCCCGGAGCTCTCCCGGCCCGTGCTGAAGCTGCTCCGCTCGGGCGCGTACGTCTCCCACGACCACGGCTGGTACACCCGCCTGACCCCCTTCAACCGGCACCCCGAAGAGGGCGGGCTGCGCCCCGCGTTCCGGCTGTGGACCCAGGTCGTTTCCCGGCCCTCCCCCACCCAGGCCTTCGTCAACGCCGGCAAGCGCGACATCGCGTACGACCTCGGTCTGCCGGAGGCCGAGCTGGTCCGTGACGCCCTCACCGGCGAGGAGCGCCCCGCCACGGGCGTGCGGGTGGTGAAGCTGTCCGACCAGCACGCCTGGCTGGAGACGGATTCCGAAGACGACGTGCAGGTGGGCGACTGGGTGGCGCTCGGGATGTCCCACCCGTGCACCATCTTCGAGAAGTGGCCGCTGATCCCGCTGGTGGAGGCCGACGGCACGGTCACGGACTACGTGCGCACCTTCTTCTGAGGTGGACCTCGTCATCCGGGGGGCCCGCGTCGTCGACGGCACGGGCGGGCCCTCGTACACGGCGGACGTCGGCGTGCACGAGGGCCGGATCGTCGAAATCGGCTCGCTGCCCGGCGGCGGCCGCACCACGCTCGACGCGTACGGGCTGGCCCTCGCCCCCGGCTTCGTCGACATGCACGCCCACAGCGACCTCGCGCTGCTCCGCGACCCGGACCACAGCGCGAAGGCCGCGCAGGGCGTGACCCTCGAAGTCCTCGGCCAGGACGGGCTGTCGTACGCGCCCGCCGACGACCGCACGCTCGGCGAGGTGCGGGCCGCCATCGCGGGCTGGAACGGGCCGGGGGACGACGTCGACTTCGACTGGCGGACCGTCGGCGAGTACCTCGACCGGCTGGACCGGGCCCACGGCGGTCAGGGCGTGGCCGTGAACGCCGCGTACCTCGTCCCGCAGGGCACCGTCCGCGCGTACGCCCTCGGCTGGGACGACCGCCCCGCGACCGCGGCCGAGCTGGACCGGATGCGGCAGCTCGTCGCCGAGGGCCTGGAGCAGGGCGCCGTCGGCATGTCCTCCGGGCTCACCTACACCCCCGGCATGTACGCCTCCGGCGCCGAACTGACCGAGCTGTGCCGGGTGGTGGCGCGGTACGGCGGCTACTACTGCCCGCACCACCGCTCGTACGGCCGGGGCGCCCTGGCCGCCTACGCCGAGATGGTCGGGCTGACCCGGGAGGCGGGCTGCGCCCTGCACCTCGCGCACGCCACCATGAACTTCGGCGAGAACGAGGGCCGGGCCGGCGAGCTGCTGGCCCTGCTCGACGCGGCCCTGGCCGAGGGCGCCGACATCACCCTCGACAGCTATCCGTACACCCCCGGCTGCACCACCCTCGCGGCGCTGCTGCCCAGTTGGGCGAACGAGGGCGGCCCGGAAGCGGTCCTGGCCCGGCTGCGCGACGACGCCGCGGCGGAGCGGATCCGGTACGCGCTGGAGGTCGAGGGCGCGGACGGCTGCCACGGGGTGCCCGTCGACTGGTCGACGATCGAGGTCTCGGGCGTCAACGACCCGGCCTTCGCCCCGTACGTGGGCAGGCGCCTGGACGGCTGGGACACCGCCCGGCGGCTGCTGCTCGGCGACCGGCTCGCGCCGACGGTCCTCCAGCACGTGGGCCACGAGGAGAACGTCCGGGCGATCATGCGCCACCCCGCCCACACGGGCGGCTCCGACGGCATCCTCCAGGGCGCGAAACCGCACCCGCGCGCCTACGGCACCTTCCCGCACTACCTCGGCCGCTACGTCCGCGAGTTGGGCCTGCTCTCCCTGGAGGAGTGCGTGGCGCACCTCGCGGGCCGCCCGGCGGCGCGCCTGCGGCTGCCCGACCGGGGGCTGGTGCGGGTGGGGCACCGCGCGGACCTCGTCCTCTTCGACCCGGACACGGTCGCGGCCGGATCCACGTACGAGAACCCGCGGGTGCTGCCGACGGGCATCCCGCACGTACTGGTCGACGGGCGGTTCGTGATGCGGGACGGGCGCCGCACGGACGTCCTGGCCGGCCGCTCGGTGCGGCGCACCTAGCGGTGGGCCGGGCGGCGTGCGAGGGGGTGCGCGGGGCGGTGCGCGGGGCGGTTGTGCGGGGTGCCGGAGCGGCGGCCGGGACGCCCCGGCGCGAGTAACACCCGTACGCATATCTGACATTTACGATGGCCGGATGGTCGCCTTCGCCCTCGCCGCCGTCTTCCTCCTCGCCTTCGGCCTCAGCGCCCGACAGGACCGCCGCCGCTTCCGCAACGCCGTCCTGTTCGGCCTGACCTTCATCTCCCTCTCGTTCGCCCTGCTCCTCCAGGTGGACCGGCTGCCGGACTGGCTCGCGTACCTCGTCGTCATGACCGTCTTCGCCGTGCCCGTGCTCGGCACCCTGGCGCTCGGCGTCTTCCTCATAGGCAACGGCGTGACCATGGTCCGCAAGGAGGGACGCCGCCCGGCCAACCTGCTGTCGATGCTCGCGGGGCTCGGGATCTTCGGGATGATCGCGCTGCTGCTGTTCGTCCGCATGGCCGGCTCGCGCGTCCTCGACGGCATCGTGGCCACGCTCGCGGTGATCGTCGCGTACGTCTCCTTCCTCTTCCTCTGCTTCCTCGGGTACGCCTTCCTCTACGGGCGGATCAAGGTGCGCGGCGACGTCGACCACGTGGTCATGCTCGGCTCCGGCCTGATCGGCGGGGACCGCGTGCCGCCCCTGCTCGCCTCGCGGCTGCGCAAGGGCCAGGACATCTACGAGGCCCAGCTGGCCCGGGGCGGCCGGCCGCCGGTCCTCCTGCCGTCGGGCGGCAAGGGGTCGGACGAGAAGGTCGCGGAGGCGCGGGCCATGGCGGACTGGCTGATCGCGCAGGGCGTGCCGGCGGAGCACATCACGCTGGAGGACCGGTCCACGACGACCGAGGAGAACATGCGGTTCAGCCAGGCGATCATGGCGGCGGACGACCCGCACTACCGGTGCGTGGTGGTCACCAACAACTTCCACGCCTTCCGGGCCGCGATGATGGCCCGCAAGGCCGGGGTGAACGGGCAGGTCCTGGGCTCCCCCACGGCGAAGTACTACTGGCCGAGCGCGACCATCCGGGAGTTCGTCGCGGTGTTCTGGGAGCACAAGGCCGTGAACCTGGGGATCTGCGGGCTGCTGATCGCCCTCGGCACGGCGGCCACGCTGACGGGCTGAGCCGGGGCACCGCGCCGCACGCCCAGCGGCCCCGTGCCCGGGGGTCCGGGACGGGGCTGTCGGCAGCGGCTGCGGCTACGGCAGGTACCGCTCGATGACCTGCGGGCCCTCCTTCTCGATGAGCCGGCGCGCCATCTCGACCCGCTCCGGAGTCGGGTCGTGGCCTGTCGCCATCACGAGGTCTTCGGGGTCGTACGGCCGGTCCCCGCCCGTGTGGAGCCGGTCCGACCGTGTGGGCTGCTCGTCGGGTTCACTGACCATCGTGTACCTCCTACGGTTTCCCCTGGCCCCATACTCCGGCCAGGTCCCCATGAACGCACTTCGGGCGGGATCCCCCGGACGTGCGGAACGTTTCGGCCGCATCCAGAATCGATGAATGCTCGTTAGCCGCCCGGGGGCCGAAACCCTAAGGACAGGTAAATGCAGACAATCGACGTCGACTGGGACCACCCCTCGGACCCGCCGCCCGGCCCGCGGCTCGACCACGTCCGCGCGTACGTGACCACGGCTGGCGCCGACGGACACCTCTGGCACGGGGTCCCCACACTCCTGCTCACCACCCTCGACCGCGCCACCGGCCGCACCGCGCGGACCCCGCTGATCTACGCCCGGGACGAGGACCGGCTGATCGTGCTGGCCGCCGGCTACGGAGCCCCGGAGCACCCCGCCTGGTACCGCAACCTCACCGCCCACCCGGAGGTCCGCCTCCAGGTGGGCGCGACGCTCTCCACCGCCACGGCGCGCACGGCCACGCCGGTGGAGCGGGAGACGTACTGGGAGATGATGACCGGCCTGTGGCCCGCGTACGAGGAGGACCAGGCGCGCACGGCCCGCGAGATCCCGCTGGTGATCCTGGAGCGCTAGGCCGTAACTCCGACCGGGGCCCGTCAGACCGCGGCGGCGACCACCGCGTAGGTGCGGCCGCCCGCGGTGACCTCCCCCAGCGGCCGCATCCCGAAGCCGTCGACGTGCACCCGCCAGGACGGCCGGTTGGCGGCCTCGATGAACGCCACCAGCGCCTCCGCCCGCCCCGCGGCCTCCGCCGCCGCGAAGGCGAACAGGCCGCGGGCCACGCCGTGGCCCCGGTGGGCCGCGTCGACCACCACCGGGCCGTAGAGCAGCCAGCGCACCTCGCGGAGCGGCCGTCCCTCCCAGCGCAGCGCGCCCTGCGCGTCGAGCAGCGCGCGCACCGGTGGCGACGGGTCCGCGAGGGTTTCGGGCGCGGAGACGGCCAGGAGCCCGGCCACCCGCCCCCCGTCGTCCGCGACGAGGAGGCCGCCCGCCCCGGACAATGCCCTCAGCGCGTCCTCGCCGAAGTCGCCCTGCACGAAGCCCTGCCGCTCCCGCTCCAGCTCCGTCAGGGCGTCGTGGTGGTTGGCGGCGAAGAGCGCGGCCATGGCGGGCGCGTCGGCCGCGGTGGCGTACCGGTACTCCACGGCGTACTCCATGGCGCGATCGTCGCACGCGGCTACGGGATGCGCGTGAAGGAGCGGCGGTAGGCGCGGGGCGGCACGCCCCGGCGGCGGACGAACTGCTCCCGCAGCACGGCCGCGCTGCCGAAGCCGACCCGGCGGGCGATCTCCTCGACCGGCAGCTCCGTGGTCTCCAGCAGCTCCTCGGCACCGCTGAGGCGCAGGTTCAGCAGCCAGGCGTGCGGGGTGGTGCCCGTCGCGGCGGCGAAGCGCCGGGCGAAGGACCGCTTGCTCATCATGGCCCGCCGGGCCAGCTCCGCGACGGGCAGCGGCTCGTCGAGGTGCTCGCGGGCCCAGGCCAGCACCTCGGACAGCCGCTCGTCCTGGCAGTCCGCGGGGACGGGGGCGGCCAGGTACTGGGCCTGCCCGCCGTCGCGGTGCGAGGGCAGTACGAGGTCCCGCGCGATGGCGTTGGCCGTCGCGGCCCCGTGCTCGCGCCGCAGCAGGTGCAGGCACAGGTCGAAGCCGGCGGCAGCGCCCGCGCCGGTGGCGATGCGCCCCTCGTCGACGTAGAGGGCGTCGGCCTCCACGGCCACCTCCGGATGGCGGTCGGCGAGCAGCCCGGCGAACCGCCAGTGGGTGGTGGCCCGCCGCCCGTCGAGCAGCCCGGCGGCGGCGAGCGCGAAGGCCCCGACGCAGTGCGCGGCGACCAGCGCGCCGCGCGCGTGCGCGGCCGACAGCGCGTCGAGGACGGCGGGCGGGGGCGGCGTACGGAAGCCGGCCCACGGCAGCGCGATCACCAGCTCGGCGTCGGCCAGCCGCTCCAGCCCGTGCCCGACGGCGACCGGCACCCCGACATCGGTGGCCACCGCGCCGGGCCGCTCGGTGCACAGGGCGAAGTCGAACCGCGGCAGCCCCGCCCCGCGCACCCCGAACACCTCGGCGACGATCCCGACGGCGAGCATGCCGACCCCGGGCGGGGCGTAGGCGGCGACGGTGGTGAAAGGGGCCATGGGGGAAGCATCGCAGTCTGGCACGATTCCCGCGATCACTGGCAGCAGTGCCACTCGTGTACCCCGAACCCCACGGCCAGGATTGGGGCATGACGAACACGCAGATGAACGCACAGGCAGACGCACCTGCCGGCCGCACCGCGACGTACACGGTCCTGACCACCGGCTACACCCTGTCCACCGGCCCCGGGGTCGCCGCCACCGTCTCGTACGTCTCCGACGGCGACCGGCACGTGATCGTCGACCCGGGCATGGTGGCGAGCCGCGACCGCATCCTCGGCCCGCTCGCCGAACTCGGCCTCGGCCCCGACGACATCACGGACGTCGTCCTCAGCCACCACCACCCGGACAACACCATGAACGTGGGCCTCTTCGGCCGGGCCCGGGTCCACGACCACAAGGCGATCTACGAGGCCGACCAGTGGACCGACCGCGACGCGGAGGGGTACGAACTCACCCCCTCCCTGCGCCTGATCCGCACCCCGGGCCACAGCCCCGAGGACATCACCCTCCTCGCCGGGACGGAGGAGGGCACCGTCGCCTTCGTGGGCGACCTGTGGTGGCGGCCCAACGGCCCGGTCGAGGACCCCGTGGCCCCGGACCACGACGTCCTGCGCGCCTCCCGCCTGCGGGTACTGGCCGCGACGGACGTGATCGTCCCCGGCCACGGCCCCGCCTTCCCGGCCGACGACACGGCGCCGCGGTAGGCCCTGCCCGACCCGGCCCTGCCCGACCCGGCCCTGCCCGGCCCGGCCCGGCCTACTCCTTGCGGCCGGTCACGGCGACGGTGACGCCGAGACCGATCATCGCGAGCCCTCCGGCCCCGCCGACCAGGGAGAGTCGCCGCGGCGAGCGGGCGAACCAGCTCCGCGTGGTGGCGGCGACCAGTCCCCAGACGCTGTCGGACGCCACCGCGATGACGTTGAAGACCAGGCCGAGCACCAGCATTTGCAGTACGACGCGGCCCTGGGCGCGGTCGACGAACTGGGGCAGTACGGCGGCGAAGAACACGATCGTCTTCGGGTTGGCCACGCCGACCGCGAACCCCTCCCACAACGTGCGCAGAGTGCCGTGCTCGGGCCCGTCACCGGCGAACGCGGCATGCAGCGAGCCGCGCTGCCGTACGGCCTTGACCCCGAGGTACACGAGGTACGCGGCCCCCACGAGCTTCAGCGCCGTGAAGACGAGCACCGAGCGCTCCACGACGGCTCCGACCCCGAGCGCCACGGCCACGACGAGCACGTAGGCCCCGAGCGTGTTCCCCACGACGGTGGTCAGCGCGGCCCGGCGCCCTTGCGCCAGCGCGCGTCCGATCACGAACAGCACGCTGGGGCCGGGGATCACGATCAGCAGGAAGGACATGGCCGCGAAGGCCACTAACCGGTCTTTGAAGTGCTCTCCCGGCTGAAGCCGGGAGATTCCTGCTTACCTTGCGGCAGCGGGCTTGACGCGCTTCGCGCGCCTGACGACTGCCCTCCCGGCAGCCGGGATGAGCGAGAGGCCCATCCGGTACAGGTGCAAGACATTCCGGGCTGCGTTGTGGTCGGCGTTGCCCGACCAGCCGCAGTCCGGGTTCTTGCACACGAACACGGCCTGGGACTCCCTGCTGCCGGGTGTGGTGAAGCCGCACGCGGAGCAGCGTTGGGAGGTGCCGGGGGCGGGGACCTTGTGCAGGGTGCCGCCGTTCCGGGCGGTCTTGTACGTCAGCATGGTGACGGTCCGGCCCCACGCTTCCCCGCTGATGGAGCGGTTCAGCCCGGACTTCTGGGCGACGTTCTTCCCTGGTTTCTCGATGGTTCCCCTGGCGGACTTGACCATGTTCGTGATGCTGAGTGCTTCGACCACGATCGTGCCGTATGTGCCGGCGATGGCGGTGGTGGTCTGGTGCTGCCAGTCGAGTGCCCGGCGCTTGGCTTTCGCGCGAAGTCCTGCGATCTGGTCGTAGGTGTGGTGCAGTCGGCGGCTGGTGCGCTCGCCGGGCTTGCGGTGTGCCTTGCGCTGGGCGGCGCGCTGCTCCAGATGCAGGAGTTTGGCCTGCTCCTTCTCCGTCAGCCATTCGCCGTGCTCGTACGTCTCACCGTCCGAGAGGGCGATGGGCACGGTGACGCCCACGTCGATGCCGACCTGCGGCCCCTGATGGGGTGCGGGCTCGGTCTCCAGGGTCTGGACGCGGAAGGCGATGTGCCAGCCGAGCGCGTCCTTGATCAGCCGGGCGCCGGTGATCCGGTTCTCCTCGTTGCCGCGCTTGCCGATGGGCAGGTCTTTCGTCCACCGGAAGCGGACCCGGCCGATCTTCGGCAGGTTGGCCATGCCCCAGCGGCGGTGCACGCGGGTGATGTTCAGGTCGCGGCCCTGCGGGATGTCCACGGACATCACGGTGCGGATGCGGCCCTTGAAGTTCGGCGCGTCGGCGCGGTTGTCCCAGCAGTTCCTCCACGCCTGGAAGTACGTCTTGAGCACCGCTTGCGCGGCCTGCGCGGGAAGGACAGCGAGAAAGTCGATGTCCTCGCGGGCCTGTCGGATGGCGGCATCCGCGTGTTTGAGAGTCCGCTTCTCCTTCGGCATCATCTGCCACCACGCATGCAGGAGATTCCACATCGTGCGGGCCGCGTGCGCCTGATCATCCGCCTTGCGAACCCCGGCAGGCGACAGCGCGAGCCGGGCTCGATGCCCGAACTGCCGCTTCACTGACGCCTGTTCGCTCACGATCCCGACCATAGCATTGGTTTATGTCACCCCGATGGGACCCGAATCCCGACGTCAGAACTGGCCGCCATGTTGTCCACAACCTGCATGTTCATTTGGTTTTTGTCACGAAGTACCGGCGGAATGCGTTCACCGACGTCATGCTGACCCGCACCGAAGAGATCATGCGGGAGGTCTGCGCCGACTTCGAAGCCGAGCTGAAACAGTTCAACGGCGAACAGGACCACGTGCACCTGCTCGTGCACTACCCGCCCAAGGTCCAGCTCTCCAAACTGGTCAACTCCCTCAAGGGCGTCAGCTCCCGCAGGCTGCGCCAGGAGTACGACAGTCACGTCCGCCGGCACCTGTGGCGCGGACACTTCTGGTCCGGCTCCTATTTCGCCGGCTCATGCGGCGGCGCACCCCTGACCGTCGTCAAGCAGTACATCGAAAACCAGCAGCGTCCCGTCTGACAGTCACCCCGAAGACGCAGAGCACTCCGGCGCTCCGCGCCTCCGGGCCAAAGATGGCCCTCACGCCCGCCCTGAAGGGCGGAGCACTGGCCAAGATCAGAGGTAGACACCATGAACCCCATGAAACCCGCGAACGCCCCCGCCCGCAGCGGATTTCCTAGCCGCGCCGGCCGTGGTCGTAGACCGTGACCTCGATGTCGCGCGCGCACAACTGGGCGCTGATCAGCGGCTCGATGCGCGACCAGGTGCCGCCGGCGAGCCCGCATCCGATGCGCGGCATGTGCACGCTGGCCCCCAGCTCGGCGGCCTGCCCGGCCAGTGCGGCGAGGCACCGCTCCACGGCCTCGTAACGTATCGGCGGGCCGCCGCTGCCGGTCCGTATCCCGCGCTGGCCGACCATGTTGGCGACCCACACATCGGGCTTGACCCGCACCACCTGCACGGCCCCCAGCCCGAAGTCGTTCCCACTGCGCCCCCGGTGCCACGCCCGGAAGGCCGCCTCGGGCTCGGGCCACCGCTTCGAGACGGCCAGCACGAAGCCCTTCCCCCACCCCCCGAGGTCGTTGCACACATGGGCGATGACCTTGGGCCCTTCGGCCTGCGGACTGGTCGCGTCCCCGGCGATGATCCTGAGCGGCTTCATGCCCCCACGGTAGGCGCGACCACTGACAACGGGCCCTCCCCATCTCAGCCGCAGCCTCATGGAGCTGCCGTTCGGTACCAGCTTTCGGCGGCGGTGAGGAGCGTGGTGTCGGCGTGGTGGCGGGCGACCAGCTGGAGGCCGACGGGCTCGCCGTTCGGTGTCCTTCCCGCGGGCAGGGTGAGGGCCGGGTGGCCGGAGAGGTTGAAGGACCAGGTGAGCGCCACGCTCATGCGGGCTCCGGGGCCGTCGTGGCCGTGCGGGGGGTGCGGCGTGGTGGGGGTGGCGATGACGTCGACCTCCTCGAAGGCCCCGTGAAGGACCTCCGCGTTGGCCGCGATCAGCGCCTCGGTGTTCCGGTCGGGGGTACCGGCCCGCAGAGCGGTCCAGGCCGGAGCCGGATCGCGCAGCTCCACGGGCCGCTCGACGAGGCGGCACAGCCCGGCATCTGCGATCCGGTGCAAGGCGTGCCGGGCTGTACCGGCGACGTCCGGGTCGGTGGCGGCGTACCCCAGCGTCGGCGTCCAGGCCACCCTCGGCGTCCCGGCCACCGGGGCCGGGACGCCGGCGGGGGCGACTGCGCGAAGGTAGGTCGCGGCATCTGCCGGGGTGCGGGTCAGCACGCCCGGACTGTTGAGACCGGCTCGGTCCCGCGCGGGCAGCAGGCCGTTGGTGGGTTTGAAGCCGATGATGCCGCACCAGGCGGCGGGGATCCGGACCGAGCCGGCGCCATCGGATCCGGTGGCGAGCGGAACGAGCCCGGCCGCGACCGCGGCCGCGGCCCCGGCCGATGATCCGCCCGGGGACCAGGCCGGATTGAGCGGGTTGAGGGTGGGGCCGCGGTCGGTGGAGCCGTAGGTCTGCCAGCCGGTGCCGGCGCGCGGTACGGAGGTCGCTCCGATCGGCACGCACCCGGCGGCGACCAGGCGCCGGTTCTGTACGGACTGGGCGCCTTCGCTCGCCTTGACGGCGACCGGCACCCCGGCCAGGGGCAGGAGCACCCCGCGGGCCACCGCGGCGTCGACCTCGACGGCCCGCGCCCGGGCCGACTCCGCCCACAGGGCGGTGAAGGCCCGCAGGGCGCCATCGCGCTCGGCGCACACGGCCAGCGCGGTGTCGACGACTTCTACGGCCGTGGCCTCGCCCCGGTTGACCAGGTCGGCGACACCGGCGGCGGACAGCGACATGTACAGGTGATCGTCGAGGTTCATGCCCGGCCGAGCCGGACGAGGGCGCCTTCGACGGGCTCCAGCTGCCATCCGTCGAGCAGCCCGGCGGCCGCTTTCGGCTCCAGCGGGGTGTGCCCGGCCAGGTCGCCCTCGAAGCGCGCGCCGTCGAAGACGAGGGTGACTTCGGTGAGGGTATCCAGTCCGGTCGGGCCGTGGGAGGAGAACGGTCCGTGGTGGGCGAACCAGGACAGGCGGGAGGGGTCGGCGTCGGCGGCCCGGCCCAGGGCGCTCCAGGCCGCCGACGCGGCTCCGGGGAAGTCGGAGGCGATACCGGCGTCGTCGGGGTTCTTGGCGATCTCCGACAGCACGAGGGCAGCCGCGGTGCCGGTGCAGGGCCGCATGAGCCGTGCCAGGCAGACGGCATCGCGCCCCGACTCGTGCCGCCAGGACACGAGTGCGGTGCTCACAGCTGCCTGCGCGATCTCGTCCTCCAGGACGCGACGAGCCATGTGTTCTCCCATGCGGAGGTCTTTACGGGTGATCGTGTGTGCGGAGGCCGGCACAGGCGCAGGGTAGTCGTGATCTTGGGGGCGCGGCGGCCTTACGGGACGCGCGGCAGCCCGCGGGGTCCCGGCCCGCCCCCGCCTGTTGCGCTCGCCGCGCGCGCCCGCTTTAATAAATGAACAGTCATTCATTAAGCGGAGAGAGGGGGTGCACCCCATGCCCGGTCGTCCCCGCGGTGTCGACGACGCCGCGATCCTGGACGCCCTCGTCGGCGTCATGGGCCGCACCGGCCCCGCGCGGCTGACGCTGGCCGCCGTCGCCGAGGAGGTCGGGCTCGTGCCGGCCACCCTGTCGCAGCGGTTCGGGTCGAAGCGGGGGATGCTGGTGGCCGTCGCCGAGCGGGGGGTGGCGGAGGTCGGGCGGCTCCATGCGCGCGTCCGGGCGGAGCACCCGTCCCCGCTGGACGCGCTCGCCGCGCTGACGACCGGGGCCTGGAGCGCGGTGGTGACGCCGGAGGAGCTGGCCAACCACCTGGCGTTCCTGTGCGCCGACCTCGCCGACCCGGAGCTCCACCGCCTCGCCCTCGCCGCCGAGCAGGCGCAGCAGGCCGCCGCACGCGCCCTGCTCGACGAGGCCGTCGCGGCCGGGGAGCTGCGCGCGGACACCGACACCGCCTCGCTCGCCCGTTCGGTCCGGCAGGCCGCGATCGGGGCCGGGGTGCTGTGGGCGGTGGACCGGGAGGGCACCCTCGCCGGGCGCGGGCTCGACGCGCTCGAAGCCGCCCTGCACCCCTATCGAACGGCCCCCGGCCGACAGAAGGAGCCCCAGTGAGCAGCAGCAACAGCAGCACGCAGACGCCGGCCCCGCGCGAGCGGGCCTTCCGTACCGCCGTGACCATCGGGGTCAGCCTCGACGGGTTCATCGCCCGTACCGACGGTGACATCGAGTGGCTGACCTCGTACTCCCCGGAGGAGGTCGGGGACACCGGTTACACGGAGTTCATGGCCGGGATCGACACCCTCGCCATGGGCCGGGCCACCTACGAGAAGGTGCTGACCTTCGGCTTCTGGCCGTACGAGGGCAAGCGCGTGGCGGTCCTGAGCACCACCCTGGTCACGGACGACGAGCGGATCACCGTCTACCGCTCCTTCGACGAGCTCCTGGCCGGCCTGACCGCCGCGGGGGCGAAGAGCGTGTACGCGGACGGCGGCAAGGTCGTGCAGACCTTCCTCCGCGAGGGCCTGCTGGACGAGCTGACGATCACCACCGCGCCGGTGCTCCTCGGCACGGGCATCCCCCTGTTCGGCGAGCTGGCCGGCCAGGACGTGAAGCTCACCCTCGCCTCCACCAAGCCCCTGGGGGCAGGCTTCACTCAGGCCACGTACACCCTCTGACCGCCCTCACCCCTCCGGCCGACCTCACGAGGAGTAGGCCCAGAGCATGAGGGCCATCCACAGCGCTCCCGCCAGCAGAAGACCCCCGGCCACGACCATGATCACTGTGCCCACGCGCTCGGCGGTCCTGCCGTGGTCCGCCGGCTTCCATTCACGCTGGTTCATGGCCCCACCCTCCCCGCCGGCCGGGGCGGGGCGCATGAGCACGCGTACTCAGACCCGCCCCGATCCCACCCGGGGTGACGAGCGCAACACCACCACCCTGCTCCCCGCCCGCCCGCACCCATTCCGCAGGCCTGGACGCGGGCGCGCCCCGGATTCCAAGGACGTGCGGCATCGCCACCCGCCCATCGCGCGAAACGGGACATATCGCCCCGTCCACTTCCGCCGAATTGGCCCAGCGGAACTACGCCGCGGCCCCGTAAGCTCCCGTCATGCAGGTGATCCAGTCAACGAAACTCGCCAATGTCTGCTACGAGATCCGCGGACCCGTCCTCGAAGAGGCGATGCGGCTCGAAGCGGCAGGTCATCGCATCCTCAAGCTCAACACCGGCAACCCCGCGGCCTTCGGCTTCGAGTGCCCGCCGGAGATCCTTGAGGACATGCTCCGCAACCTGGGCAG